>NZ_JBGUBC010000034.1:0-17073 GCF_041821145.1 Halopenitus sp. H-Gu1
GACGAGATCATCACGAAACCCGAGGTCGGCATCGACTACGGCTGGTACGCCGAGTTCGAACTGCGTGGTTACATGAAGCGCGAGTACCGGGGGAGCGACCACGACTACTGGATGGAGCCGAACCTCCAGCGGGCGCAGTACTACGACCCGATGGACCTCCCGGACGACTTCATCTCCAGCAGGCCAAAGTGCAGCGCTCAACGGTTCGGGACGACGTCGAGGGAAGAGCCTCTCGACCAGGAACACCTCTGCTGTAACCACCCCGAGCACTACGAGCAGGCGCTGCGCGACTGGCCGTACTTCGACGTCTACGACGACCGCATCGTCGTCCCTCTCGGCGTCATGGAGCAGTTGGACGACACGCCGGTCGAAAGCCACCACTACTCCGACGAGTTCCGTGAGAAGGTTCTCTGGCCGCTCGCAGCCCACATGGTCATCTTTGAGAACTTCTCGCGGGAGCACCCCGGCCACGGCGTCGAGTACGACGGGAAATGGGCCAACTTCCAGACGGCCTCGAACTTCTACCAGGAGCGCGACCAGCTGAACAAGTACGAGAGCCTGTACCTGAAGAAGCCGGACCCGCGCCCGATCTACGTCCGCGTGCCGCCGAACCACCCGATGTGCGAGCTGAACCGCGTCATCGAGAGCCGGAAGAAGGACAACCGAACGCTGCTCGGGTCCATCGTCGCGCGCGACGCGGCGACGGGGACCGGGAAGACGACGCTCGCCGTGCAGCTGGCGAAGACTCTCGACGAGAACGGCTGGACCGCCGACATGGCGACGCTGGACCCGGACACGTACGCCGAGAAGTACACTTCCGAGGAGACACCGAAGCAGTCGTGCCTCATCCTCGACGAGGCCGAACAGGCCGCCGACAACCGGCGTTCGAGTTCGCACGGAAACGTGAAGCTCAGCCACCTGTGGGCGACGATGCGGTACCGTGAGATCTACTCGCTTACCACGCTTCCGTCGGCCTCGATGCTGGATAAGCGGCTGAAGGAACTCGCGGACCTGTACATCGTCGTCGTGGAGCGAGGCGTGGCCGTGGTCTACCAGACGAAGGTGGACGACACCGAGGGTGAGAACTACCTCAGGCGGCTGCACAGGGTCCGCTGGCAGCCTCTCGACGACGACCCCGAGTACCAGAAGCTCACCGAGAAGAAGGCGGAGCGGATGGAGAACTACAGCGAGAACTACGCGTACGGGGACGACGAAGAAGAGATCGACCCCGACCAGGTGCGCCACGAGGCCGAGATGGAGAAGCGGAACGAACTCATCGAGCGCATGGCCGACCTCGACTTCACGCAGAAGGAGATCTCCGAGGTCGTGGACCTGGACCGGTCCACAGTGTCGCGCATCCTCAACGGGGACTGACCATGCCCGGGTACCCTGTCGATCCGGAGCGCGACGACCGCGACCGAGAGGAGCTCCCCGACATCGGGAACATCATCGACCGCATTCTCAACTGAAGCGCTTCTCCGCTTTTCGCGCTCGTAGACCGTTCTGGAACCCGGTTTCGGACACGCGAGGGTAGGGGTTGAGGCGGAGAAGATGCCCTTCCACACGCGCCCCTGCGCGTTCTACTGCGGCCGCGCCCACAAGCGCGATTATCGCGCTCACGTGTGACCGCGCTCGCCGACGTCCGCGCACCTGGAGGTGTTCGCGTACGCCACTGCACCCGCGGACGTAGGCACCCGCGAGCAGGCAATAAACTGAATATGGCTATACGGAACTCAGCGCGGTGTGTACGCCTGCGCATCTGCCTCCATACACGTATCCGTGTACGTATATGGATACGTATATGCGGGTTAGAACTGTTCGCTGGCGTGTCTGGCGTACGCATCGCGTGCGCTGTCGAGGACCTCTGGCGCGGCCTCCTGGAGGCCGAGACGGACCGCGAGGCGCAGCATCTCGCTCCGGTCGATCCCATCAGCATCGGCTTCACGCCCGAGTTCTTCCTGGAGGGCCGCTCCGACGTCGGCGAGGTCGCCTGTCTCCTCCAGCGCCCGCACGAGCGCCGTGAGGCGGGCGTCGCGGACCGAGAGCGTCTTCGACACCTCACCGCCCTCGACGTCGGCGAGCAGCGCGACCATCGCGTCCTCCAGGTCGGTGGGCTCCTCTCCCGGCGTCGCTGACTGCGCGCGTGTGCCGACGTCGGTCTGCTCTCGCAGCTGCTCCAACTCGTCGTCGGTGTCGCTCATCGGCCACCTCCGAGGCGCTCCACGAGCCTCTCGGCATCGGTCTCGTACGCCTCGATGGCGCGCTGTGCTGTCTGCGACGGTCGCTCCAGGGCGAAGAGCGTCCCGCCGTTCATCTGCGCGTTCTGAACGTCCTGTGACGAGGGGATCTGGACGGGAGCGAGTGCCTCCGGGTACACCTCTTCGAACTCTTCGAGGTACGTCTTCCCGGCCTTCGTCCGCTCATCAACCTCGTTCAGCAGTACCATCACGAGTTCGATGCCGACGTCCTGCTCCTCCCGGATCGTCTCCAGGTCGCGGCGCAACTGAGCGGCCTGCCCTGCCTCGAAGGGGCCGGGACGGACGGGGGCGACGACGTTCCCGGCCGCCCACAGCCCGTTGTAGGCGATGTTCGACGTGCTCCCCGGCAGGTCCAGGAGGATGACGTCGTAGTCGCTGGCGACGTAGTCCGTGAGAAACTCGTCGAGACGACTGTACCGTTCGGCCGCATCGTCGATGTTGCCGAGCGTGGCGTCGAGGCCATCCAGGCTCTCGTGCGCCGGGATGAGGTCGGGCCCCTCGCCGGTCGGGATGATGAGATCCTCCACGGCCGTGGGAAGCTTCTCCGAGATCGTCTCCCACTCGTCCTGGAAGACCGTCGTGATGTTGGGCCAGCGGTCGTCGTCGGCCTGGACCTCCTTCCACAGCCCGAAGTGCTTGGCGAGGTCGCCCTGCTTTCCCGCGAGATCGAGGAGTAGGACGTCGTACCCGTTACGGTCGAGAGCGACCCCGAGGTGCGCGGTTGCGGTCGTCTTCCCGACACCGCCTTTGTCGAGGAAAGTGGCTGCTCTGAGTGCTGAATCGTCCATATACGCTTGCGTATGCGTATACGGATACGTAAAGGTGCGTCAGACGCCCGCTCCAGGACTCGAACCTGGACGCACGCGTTTCCTCCCCGCGGCCTGCTGACGGCCGAGGACATCCCCGACCGCCGCCACTGGTGGTTTGGGGGTTCCAGAACGTGCGCGCACCCTGCAGCGAGCTCGTAGAGGCGTGGGGTGGCGATGTCAGCGTGCCAGTGCCCGCTGCAGGGCGTCGAGAGAGCCGTAGGCGACGTCGCCGACGATGTACTCCCGGTGAACCTCACCGTCCGCTGTGCGGTGCAGGCGGGCCGTCACCCGCGCGTCTTGGGTCTGCATCATCGGCCCTCCTGTTCGTCCGCGCGGTACTCTTCGGCGGCCTCGACGAGCTGCGCGGCGATGGCCTCCGCCTCGGTCGGTGTGAGTTCCAGGAGCGTCCCGGCGCGGTCGCTGGCGTCGTTCGTGGCCTCGACGCTGAAGATGACGTCGTGGTAGTCGTACCGGACCCGGACGTCGATGTCCTCCAGGTCGTCGGGCTCGGCGCGGAAGCTCGCCTTCCCGAGGTCCGCGTTGACGAAGATCCCCGAGGCGGTGAGGTTCTCCATGGTGCGCTGGTGGTCGCCGCCGTCGGTCGCGGTCGCCGTGCCTCCGACGGCCGGGAGCGTCGAGACAGCGGCCGCAGCGCCGAGGAACGCCCGCCGCGAGACGTCCTCACTCATCGTCGTCCTCCGTCTCATCGTCGCCGATCTCGCTCTCGCGCGGCAGGTCCCGGACGTCCTCCCACCGGACGTCGAGGAACTCGGCGAGGTTCCCCATCGTGAGGTTGGTGTTCGCGCCCTCGTAGGGCTCCACGCCGTCCACGAGCGGGACGATGTCCTCCTCGACGAGGCGCTGAACGTCGTAGAAGTCGCGGCGGAACTGTTTGATGTGCTCCGCCGTGAGGTCGTCGTCGCTGAGCCGGTCCAGACGCGCCTCGATGGTGCCGAGGCTGTTCTGGAGGTCGTGCTTCCGGCTGAAGAACAGCTCCGCGAGAGCGCCTCTGGCGACGCTCTCCCAATTTGGTTCGCTGGCTGTACACTCGTCCGTATCGTGGCCGTTATGGCCGTTGCAGTCGTTTGCTGACATGCTGTTGCTCCACAACAGCACCGGCGTCGGGGCCCAAACCCCGGCGTCGCTTCCATTCATCCGCACGTCGAACGGTGAGCGACGCGACCGGGCTGTCTACTCCTACCTGTGAGCGCATCCCACTTAGTTGTTCGGAGTTATGGGATAAGTCCGAAGCCACTGCAGAACAGACCGGGCTAATACAGACGGATTTGGCACGAATGCCGATTCGCAGTGACCGTAGCCACGGGTACTAAGTTCGGTGTTCTCGTTAGAGAAAAACGAACACAGAATGAGGGTAGAGACAGAGGCCACGAACGACGACGTCGAGAATCCGCGCCCGAAGGTCTTCATGACCGACGAGGAGTACCGGTTGCTCCGGCGTAGCGCCGAGAGCAACCGAGACGAGTTGATGATCCGTCTCGGCGGCGAGGTCGGCCTGCGCTCCTTCGAGATTCCGCAGGAGAAGCCCAAGCACGTGCGCCGGTCTGAGGACGGCGAGCACTACTTCCTGCGCGTTCCACGCGGGAAGGATACCAGCGGCACCGGTGGGAAGCCACGCGACGCCTTCCTTCCCCGCGACCTCGAAACGCGGCTCCATCGGTACGCCCGCGACAACGAGATCGGCGACGACGAGGCGTACTTCTCGTACTCCCCACGTTGGGTACAGGAGCGTGTGAAGTTGGCCGCGAAGAACGCCTACGAGGAGAGCGGCGACGAGGACTGGCTGAAGGTCTCCAGCCACGATCTCCGTGTCTACTTCGGCCACACGATGCTCGTCGAGGAGCGGATGAATCCCGAGGTCGTGATGGACGTCGGTGGATGGGAGGACTACGAGAGTATCAAGCCCTACCTCGGGAAGCCGAGTGAGAAGAACATCATCAGCGAGTTCGAACGGGTGGGGCGAGCATGATGTTCCGCGACCGACT
Source organism: Halopenitus sp. H-Gu1 (assembly GCF_041821145.1). NCBI lineage: Archaea > Methanobacteriati > Methanobacteriota > Halobacteria > Halobacteriales > Haloferacaceae > Halopenitus > Halopenitus sp. H-Gu1. Next base: position 5,071 of record NZ_JBGUBC010000034.1, read on the forward strand.
CCAGGAGCTGCGGACGCGGTGGCGTCGCTGGCGGCTCCTGCGGGCCTACAGCCGCGTCTTCTCCGTCCGAACGGGCAAGAGCGTAGGGTTCACGCCTCTGATGGCGGCCTACGAGCGCGCCGAACGCGACGACGTCCTTTCCCTCGACGACGGTGACGTCGTCTGGCACTGGCCCGAGGACGGTGATGCTGATGACTGACGTCGTCGAGGAGTACGAACACAACTGCCGAATCGTGCGCGAGCACATCGAGGGAGAAGAAGACCGATTCCACTACGAGGGGCCGTTGGGGCGGGTGAAGTCCTTCTACTCTCTGGACAAGGCGCGTCTCTACGCCGACGTGCATACCGTCACTGGAGGATTCCGCGAAGAGAAGACTGGAGAACGGGGTATTCCTCCGGCCGTTGCACGGGCCCGTGAGGACGTCGTGATGGCGTACCTCGTCTCGAACCCGACGATGGGGATGAAGTGGGTTGCCCGCGCCTACGATCTCCCCGAAGAGCAGGTGCGTTCGTACGTCGAGTTAGTTCAAAACCGAGCTACTGAGATGCGGGGAGGCGAGACCGATGACGACGAGTGAAGACTCAGAGGAAGCGGAAGTAGATGGGCGCGGCCTCCCTGTCTTTGACACCGAGCAGGAGTTTCAGGACTTCTTAGAACGGAAATTCGAAGAGAACGAATACACCGCGATCCAGGAAGTTTCCCCCCACCGATCCAACTACAGAGCCGACCTACTACTCATGCACGACGAGTTCGGGAGAATAGGCCTCGAACTGAAAAGGCTCACAGGCGGGTCCGACGCGGGGAAGGCTCACCAGCAAATCGTCCGCCAGTATTCCGGAAAGAGATACATCGGCGAACGCGTGAATTTGTGGGCATTCGCACCGTATATCCCTAAACTCCAGGCTGCCCGAATGCACGATAACCGGCATCAGGTCGGTTTTCAGGGAGGGAAGCTGGAGGTGCTCGAACACTTCTTCCAGCGGTACGGTATCGGAGTCCTCAATGTCCACGAAACAACGTATGCACGCCTAAAATGGGGATCCAGTAGAGAGTATATGCTCCCCGCTTTCCCGATGAAGCGAGACTTTCCTGAGGGCCAGAAAAACAAATACAACTTGGAGAGCATCCGCGAACGGGTTTCTGAGCGGTTATATCCTGAGAAAGACGTTTTCTGAACCATCCCGCATGCGGGTGGGGGTCAGAAACCGTACCGCTTGTGCGCCTCGTCGATGGGGACGATCTCCAGGACGCGCACCTCGTTCTCGTCCTCCAGGACGGTGTAGATGGCCGTGTAGGTCCGAGAGATGTGCATCCGGTAGCGGTCGCGGCGGCCGTCGATGGGGAGCTTCTCCTTGTCCCCACGACCGCGGCCCGGATACGGGCTCTCCGCAAGGTACCCGAGTTTCTCCTTGCAGACCCGCTCGGTCTTCTCGTCGGCGACGTCGAGGAACTCGCGGGCGTCGTCACCGAGCAGGACGTCGTACTCAGACATCCGAAAGGGGCGTCAACTCGTCGCGGTCCGCGTCCTCCAACTCCTGGAAGCGCTGCTCCAGGTCCTGCCGCCGGCGCTGCTGAGCCAGCTCCTTCAGGAGATCGTCGTAGGTCTGGCCGGGCTCCTTCAGCTCGTGGAGCTCCTTCCGAGTCTCTTCGGTCACCGGGAGACGCTTGTCTGCGGACATGGTCTGTGTAGACGTACAGGACTGACAGCCTTAACAGTTTCTGACGGACTACTCGTGACGATAGCAGACGTCGCTCGGGAAGAAGACCGTCCGGCGGCAGCGGTCGCCTGAGTCCGTTTCCTCGCCGCAGTAGTAAGGCGGGTTGCCGTGCTCTTCTGAGAGGACGAAGTACCGTTGCGCCATCTCCTTCCCCTGGTTCGTATCCCTGAACCCCATCACTCGCCGGACGATCTCGGCGTCGAAGCCCTTCTCGGCCAGCATCTTCCCGAACGTCATCCGCAGGTTACTCCCCGAGACGGTCTTCTCGAACCCCGCGCGGGCACCGATCTCCTGCAGGCGGTGGTTCACCGTCCCCGGCGTGCAGACACGGTCGTGCGCGGCGAAGTACGCCTCCATAAAGTCAGCAAACTCGGCCTCGGGGACCGGGACCCGTCGCGGCTGGAGCGTTCCGTTCAGCGTCCAGTACCCATCTCTCCGCTGCTCGCAGTGCTTGCACGGGTACCCGCCGCCGCTGGCCGTTCGGCCTCGACGTCCAGGGCTCACGACGCACTCGACCCTGTCACCGGGGACACGGACGAAGAGGCGGCCGTCCTCCCGCTCCAGCCACTCCTCGGTCATGTGAGCGAAGGTGCCCGGCTTCAGCCCCGTCAGGAGGAGCCCCTCGCCGATGAGGCGGTCCTTGTGATCGCCGTCTCGGCTGGCCGCCCTGAACGCGTCGACGCCGTCGTTGGTGAGCGGGAGCGACTGCTCGCCCGGGTAGACCTTCAGCTGGCGCTCGCTGAGGTCCTCGGGCGGGTCACCACTTATCATCATACTCGTCCTGGACGTCCTCTCCGGCCAGTTTGATGTACTTGATCGCCTCTTCGAGGTTCTTGTGCCCCATCAGCGCCTTGATTTTGTGAGGGCCGAAGTCCTTCTTCGCCAGCAGCGTGCCGTACGTATCGCGGAGATCGTGCGCGACCACCCGGCGCTCGAACCCCGCCCGCTCGCCGATGCTCTTCACGCGGTTGGTGATCGTCCCCTGCGAGGCGACGTTCTCGTAGAGGTCGAAGTAGCTATCCAGGATGTGGATGGTGTCCTCGTCGCGGACAGGGATCGGCCGGACGCCGGCCTCTGACTTCGGCGTGAAGTCCGCGCCGTCCGGTGCCCACCGCTTGTTCGCCCGGTTCCGGCAGTGGAAGCAGGGAACGCCCTCTCGGCTCGTGTCGCCCCCGCTCCCGTTCCCGGACCCGAGGGTGCACACCTCGCCGTAGGGGATCTCCAGGTGGGGGCGCTCCCCCGGCTCGCTGCTCCACCAGGACGGTTTCATGTGAGCCATCGCTGCGGCGCGGATGCCGGTCGAGGTGAGGGTCAGTCCGATCAACTCGTCGAGGACGTCGCCGTCCTTCGCGGTCTCGCGGAACCGGATGTACTGCGACGTCGGGGACGGTCGGAAGGTGCCTGTTCTGTCCCGCTCGCCTGAGAGACCGAGCGGATTGTAGGTCATTCCTGGCATGTTAGCGAAGTTACTTCACAGGAGCAATGCCATAAATGGTTGCAAAGTTACCCCGCTAACTGGATAATCCCGGACTCTCAGAGGTAGTATCTATGCAGTAAACACGTGACTCCATAGAAAAACGCCCATTTGCCCGATTGACAGCCTGTACCGCCGACTGACAGCACGACCATATCGTGGTTGGGGATCGGGCGCTGGTCGCGCGCACCGGCGGCTCCTCGGTCTTCCGCAGGGAAAGAAGGACGCCACAGGCCGAATTATTGGCAATCTCGGCGGCTCCGGTGTTCAAAGTGACCGGAATCCTCGTTGTGAGACGCTGAACGAGGAACGCAGTTACTCCATTGCCATTACGCGTAACGCGCGAGGGTGGGGCGGGGGTCCCGCCCCCCACCCTGAAACAACCAATAAACGATAAAATCACCCCAATAACCCTACGTCGTATAGCGATTACAGCAGTTATTGGTTCTCCATAACCCCAATTTTACCAATAAATGCACCAACAATCAAACCATTAGAACGGCTTCGGCGAATTCTTAGGAGGAGAAGGCTTCTGCTTCCGTTCCACGTGCGCGTTATACTGGCGGTGGCGCAGGAGATCTCGTCAGCGCCGGAGCTACGGGAGCTCGTAGCAGCGAAGAAAGGAGGGGTCGTCAGTCGGCCAGCTCGTCGAGCGTCGCCAGCATCCGCTTCACCTCACGTCCCTTGTCGTCGTCTTCCTGGACGTCGCCATCGTCCCCGGCCAGGTACTCAGCGCGTTTCTCCGACTTGTGGTCGGTGTCGAGAGCGTCCTTTCCGGGGTTCAGACCGTACCGTTCTTCGACTGTCTCCAGGATGCGGTTGTGGATCGTCGTCGGGAGCAGCGAGGGATCTCGCTCTGCGCCATCGATGAGGTCGGGGGGAGCGAGGTCGTGCTCCCGAGCGATGTGGAGGCGCGCCTTCCAGGGGATCGGGTCGGTCTCACCGAGGATGCCCTGCTCCTTCGCGTACTTCCAGGCAGCCCATATTTCATCAGCATCGAGGGGGCCGCCCGGATTCGAGGTGGACCGAGCACCAGCTGCGCACACCAGCCAGGTGAGTGGCGTGTACGTGTAGCCTTCCTTGAAGTCGCGGGCCCGCATCCCGCCGCGGTACTTCTCGTACACGAAGTAGCTGGAGTGGCTGTCGCCGACGTGACGGATGGGGTTGTCGCCTCGGTAGCCGGGCTGCACGCCGTTCCTGCTGTCGTTCTCGACGACGTCAGAGATGCTGAGGTCGAACAGGGCGCTCTGCTTCGACCCGGTCTTTCCGCTCCCGCTGCTCCCCGAGGTGTCGCCGCCCGGGGTGTCGTCCGGTTCGGGCTCCTGGTCGCCGTGGACGACGTCATCGAAGTCGGGGTGGTCGTCGGGCGTGATGGCCTCGTCGAGGACGTCGCGGAGATCGTCGCCGTCGTGGTCCTGGAGAAACTCGGCGAGGTCCACCTTCTCCTCCCGGTCACCGCGCGGGAGTTCGGCCACGCGGGCGTCCACGTCGTTCTCCTGGAGGAACCACGCTGTGCGCAGCGCCCCGTCGAGGCCGACGCCGCTCTCCTCACTGTCGAAGCAGAGGTAGGCGGTGCCGGCCTCTTCAGCGTACTCCAGGAGGACGTCGTAGTGCTCCTTCTTGAACTGCTTCGTCACCGGGGAGATGCAGGGGAATCCGGCCTCGTGCGCCCGGATCGCGTCGGTGATGCCCTCGGTGAGGATGAGGTCCTCGCCGGGCTCCACGGTGCCACAGCCGTAGATCGGTTCGAAGACGACGTCGTCCGCGACCCACGGCTTCGTGTTGGCGAGTTTCAGATACTTCCCCGGAACGTCGTCGCTCTGGCCGGTCTTCCGGGCGATGAGGTACCGAATGGTGCCGTCCTGGTCGCGGTAGGGGAAGACGATCCGGGCGTCCCACCACGCGTACAGTCGGGCGTGGCCCTCCTCCTGGACGGCCTCCAGGACGGCTTCGAGGCTGATGTCCTCGGACGCGACCTCGCCAGCGGCGCGTGCCGCAGCGACCTCGTCGAGGACATCCGGAAGAGCGTCCGACCCCCCACCCGCATCCGGGTCTCCTGTGTAGACGTACTTCACCGCGGAACAGCGGACGACGCCGGCCTTCAACGCGGCCACCGGGTCGATGCCACGCTCTTCGAGGAAGGCCGGGAGTTCATTGTTCGACGGGGAGAACCCGATGCGCAGGTCGTCCATCGTGGCTCTGTCGATGCCCCACTTCCCCTCGATGAGCCAGCGCTGGTCATCGGTCAGCTGGCCGTGGTAGTAGTCCACCGCGGCCTCCAGGGCGGCCTCGACGTCGGCGTCCTGGACGTCGTCCTCACCGAGGAAACGGTCGACGGCCTCGGAGTCGTAGAGGCTTGCATCCTCGTCGGTGGCGACGTACTCACGGTTCGCGCCGGTGCCTCGCTGCTCCAGCCAGCCTTTCTGGACCGCGTTCCCGATCCACTGGCTGGCGGTGCTCTGGTTGGCGTCACACTCGTCGCGTACGGTGTTTGCGAGACTGCCGTGTGGGACGGCGTCGCCGGGCTGAAGCCCGAGCGAGGTCTCGCGGGCGGTGTCGAGAAGGCCGTTCCAATCGCTCTCTGCCGGGATTTTTCGGGACATCAGTCTGCTGCCTCCTGTTCAGTGTTGGTCTCGGTTGCATGGCCCGGCAGCCCGTCGGCGAAGATCGGGATGCGTGGGCCGTCGAAGAAGCCGTCTACCACGTGGAGCGATTCGGATGCGCGGGTCGCGCCGACGTAGTAGATCCTGTGTTCTTCAGCTCGTGTATCTCCGCTGCGGTACCGGTCCATGATGTTCTGCGTCGTCTCGGTGAAGAGGAAGACGCAGGGCGCTTGCAGGCCCTTGGCCTCGTGGATGGTTCCGACCTGGATGCGTTCCGGGTACGGGGACGCGTCGGACTCCAGTGCGCCCCTGAGCATGTCCTGCTGGTAGTCGGTGAGGTCGAGGACGTCCACGATGGTGCGGGCAGATCGGCCCGGGAACGCCGCCTCGACCCGCTTCGGGAAGTAGACGGCATCGCTTTCAAGGTCAACCCGGAATTGCCGGTCGATGTCTGCCCCTTCGAAGCGCTCCTTCCGCAGGTCGCTGTTCGTGGCGACATCGAGAAGCGTGTCCACGGGCCCCTGTGGTGCGGGAGTTCCCCGACGCAGTGCCCGTAACGCGATGAGACAGTCCACGACTTTCTCCGGCCACGGATCCATCTTGTCGCCGATAGCATCGAAGGGGACGCCGTGCCGCTGGAGAGCGTTCGAGAGAACACCCAACTGGTAGTTCGTACGGGTGAGAAGGTAGACGGTGGCCTTCTCGTCGTCGTCAGGATTCTCGTGCGCGTCGAGGGCCTCACGGACGGCCTGCGCCATCCCTTCGTCGTCGGTGGCAGTCCGCATCCGAGCGACGCCTTCAGGCGTGTGTCCGTGGCTGCGTTGGGCCGTCCGGAAGATGTTCCGGGTGATGGAGTCTTCGGCCTCCAGGATACCTCTGGCGACGGCGCTCACGGCCTCGGGACACCGGTAGCTGTCGGTGAGGTACCGGCGCTCATCGACATCGGTCCGAGCGAGATAGAACGGCGACGCACACCGGAACGAGTAGATGCTCTGGTTGACGTCGCCGGCGATGTAGATCCAGTCGAGTTGACCGCTGTCCCGCCAGAGCTTGAACAACGCGTACTCCACGGGGCTGAGGTCCTGGAACTCGTCGATTCCGAGGAATCGAACGTCGGGGACGTAGCCGTTCTCCAGGCAGATGTCCACGTAGTCGTGGTGTTCGAACCGTCGTGACATCCGCTCGCACTTGTACTCGTTCCAGGCCTGCAGCAGCTCCCGGATTCGGCTGTTGGCGAGTTCGATCTCCACCGGGGCCTTCGTGACCTTCGCCAGACGGTCGGCGGATGGAAGGTACTGCGCGTGGAGCCACTGATCGAGCGCAAAGAGCTTGTTTCCGCGAGGTGTCGATTCCCTCCCGCTGCGGATGAGTTCCAGCGGGTTGGTCTTCTTGGCCTCGAACGCGAGGCCGTGCTCACGGCAGAACTCCTCGTAGAACGTCGGCTCCTCGTCCATCGTGATGACCTGCTCCTGTGGATTCTCGACCTCGGGGCAGCACTGCAGGGCGATGCTGTGGAGGGTCCGGCATCGGGAGCGAAGGTCGTCTTCGCCGATCTCATCGGGGTACTGGCTGAGGTCGAACACCCCGCGTTCGATGAGGTCGTCGGCAGTGGCCTCCCGGCCGTTGTTGGTGAAGTTGGCGAGGTAGACGTCGAACATCCCGATGTCGTCGTTGGCGGCGTGGTCTTCGACGGCGTCCAGGAGCGTGTGCGTCTTCCCGCATCCGGGCGCGCCGTGGACCAGACAGATGTGCGTCTCGGTCATGGCTCCGGAACACCGTCCTCGTCGGGGTCGATGTCGCCTTCACCAGGCGTCTCGCCCCCGCCCGGTCTCACTGCGACCAGTTCCTGCTCTTCGTCTTCAGGCCGGTACAGCACACCGCTGAGTATGCCGCGCTCGATGGCGTCTGTGATGTCGTCTGGTGGCCCGAGGTCGCGCTTCGTGGATGCCTCGGCGACCACCTCGGTCTCGGGAACGCCCTTCCCGTTCGGGTCAAGGTCATCGACGACACCGACGACGTCATCGAGGAGATCGTCGTCGCCCTGCGCGGCTGCGTCGTCTGCGTCCGACTCGTCACCGTCGTCGTCATCGTCGTCTTCGTCGCCGAGGCCGATGACGTCCACGTCAGTATCCTCGATACCGACCGTTTCAGGGATGAACGGGTAGAGCTCCACCGGGTCGCCCTGGATGGTGGTCTGCCTCCGACTCCCGAGCGTGTATCCCTCTGCCTTAAGCGCGCGAGAGAGCGCGGAGCGGTACTCAGTCCCCTTATCGTGGTTGTCCATCGCCTCGTCTAAGGTGTCGCCAGGGATCCAGACGACCTCCCCGTGCGGTGAGTCGGCCTCGTACCAGCCGTTCCAGGAGTCGTTGAGGATCTTCGAGCGGTCAGCGTGGGCATCGAGGCGGTGGCGGAGGGACCGGACCACCGACATGGCGATGCGGTCAGCGGTGGACATCTGGTCGTCGGAGACGATCTGCTGCTTGTCCTTCCAGCGTGGCCGGATGTCCTCACGCCACTCCTGCCAGGTGATTTCGAGGGTTTCGTAGAAGGCGTTGCTGTACTTTGAAACGACGGGTGGCGTCTGCGTATCGCCGTCGGACTTAACCCACTCTTCGTTGCTGAAAACGAGTTTTCGAACGCTGGCACCTCCGTCGGTCTTGGCATCGTCTACGTACTCGCCGAAGGGCTTCGCCTTCACGTACACGTGCCTCTCGGTTTCCTCGCCGCCGTGAACTTCGACGGCCTGCGTGTTCTCGATGAGCTCCTCTACTGACGGTGAGACGAGGTTGCTCTCGTACTCTTTGGCATTCTCACTCAGATCGGTCCAGACAGATTCGAGTTCCTCCTTTACCGTGGACTTCGCAAAGGAGGTGTTGTCAGCGAGTTTGTTCCCGATCTCGCCTTTCTTCGTTCGGGATTCCCAAAACCCCCGCTCGAAGAACGATGACCAGAGAACCTCGCCCTCGTCGTCCTGGAACCGAACGCGCAGGTCGCTGTCTTCTCGCGGGATGATGTCCATCGTTACGCGGTCGTCGAGGAGTGTCCAGCTGACGCCCGCGTCCTCCATCTCGTCGTCTGCCATCAGTTCAGCACACCTCGCTCACGATGCAGCCAGAACCCTGGCTGCTGCTGTGCATCTAACTCTCCTGTTCCGTCGCTGTTGTCGGGTTGCATTTGTAGTATCACCTCGCTGCGCGCCCGACGTCGCGGTGCGACGAAAGCTCCGTAAGAGATAGACGCAGCTACTGCTGCGACGATACTCTTAAGTTCGGAGCCGGAGAAGACGTAGGTGTCCAAACCAAGGGGCGGAATCGACCGCCCCGCGTCTTCTCTCGGACGCTTGTTGCGTAGCCTTGCTTTTCCTGTCTCTTTCTGTCGCTGGCTTATAAACGTAAGCCTGCGGCGGTAGAGCGGGCGTCTGACGCACGTCATGCATCACCTCTCCCGCCCGCTCGTACGGGTCGAAGTGGTTGGTCGTACTCACAGACCATACACTCGTTGCGCCGGAGTTCGGCACCCCACCCGCATGCGGGGCACTGAAATCGCTCTTTCTCGGCGGCGATCTCCTGCGGAGAGTCGTCGGGATCGGCCTCCCACAGAAGCTTCGCCAGCCCGTTCCGGGGGCTCTGGCCGGTTCTGCTCATGCGTCGAGGACCTCCCGGCGGACGAGATCGGCCATGTGGTCGGCGCAGAGAACGCGCCGGCCGAAGTCCTCGATGACGCCGCGGAGCAGCTGCGCTTTCTCGCGGCATCCGGTTGCACCGCAGACGGCAGCATCGGGTGCAGGTTCGATATCAACGCCGGCGAGTGCGGCGATGTCCGGAAGGATCTCGCTTTCGCCAGCGTCCTCGAAGCGTTCGAGGGTGAACTGTTGGTCGGGTCGGGTTTGGATCGTGACGGTGTCGGGCATTCTCGTTGTGGAGTGCGGAGAATCGATGCGAGAGGCCCGTGAACGGTGGCGGGAGCCAAACTCTTAGGACTCCCGGGACCGAACCACCGTCCACGGGGTTCGCATCAACCCCGCGCCAAGGTTCTCGACCGTGGTCGCAACCGGCGAAGCCCGTCAACGCCACCAAGCATCGAGCGGGCTCCGGCCGGGGCGACCCGGTCGGGGTCTTACTTTCAGACTGAACCGGTGAGCAGCAGGTCCATGCTGCCCCGGTACACGCGATTTGTTTTCTACCTGCTCTCAGGATTGAGCCCCGGGTACTAAGTTCTTGTCCCCCGTATACGTTACCTGTGTCACAAACGGATTACAGAGGGTAAGAAATATGGCATCCGAGACTCCACAAGCTACTATGGCCGACGACTCAACGCCGGATCGGTTCGCGTTCGGGGAGATGTATCCCATCGCCCGCGGGCGATTCGGACAAGTGACAGGTGGCGCGCGCGGCGGAGGTTTCCACTGGCTCCTCGACGAAGCCGACCACGATCGCGGTTTCCTCAGCGAATCGGACCGGCGGCTCCTCCTGGAGACGGTCAACCTCGACTTCTCTGATCCATCTCAGCGTAACGCACGCCGACGTATGCGGAATCGGGTACTGACCACGTACCTCGATTCTCGCTACCTCCGGTACATCGACGACAGAGACCGGGAGATCATCTTCGAGAACGCCCGCGATGAGGGCTATGACCTCCATTTCCGTGAGGGGTTCAAGGAGTTCGTTCGTTTCACGTATCTCGGCCTCCTGGAGGATGACTTCGACATCGACATCCCGAGAATCCTCGAAGCAGCGATTCAGGAAGCTGAACAGGAGCATGCGGTCGCCGCTGCGGAGAACATCAGCGTCCAGGTGGACATCGATGTGACCCGCACCGACGAGGACAGCGTCGAGGAACTCGAACGGCGGTTCCACCAGCGCGACAAGCTGACCCGTCACGAGCTCGCCGTCCTGGTCAACAGCCAGCACGAGAATGCTGAGGAGAACGTCGAGGACGCTGCGGACATCGACTTGGCCGACGCGCTCTACTACCACGCGAGGCAGCCCGACAGCGACCCGCACGGCTACAGCTGGCAAGATCCCGACCGCGAGGAAGCAGAGGAGATCGTCGAGTGGCTCCGGTCGGTGTTCGAGGAGTACGACATCGAGACCTACGACGACCTGGAGGTCGGTATGGAGCGGCTCTCCCTCGCTGATGAGGAACTCGGTGGGGAGCTGAAAGAGAAGCTCAACCACCTCTCCCGCGTCGCACCCAACTTCGAGGCCCAACTCGCGTTGGAAGCCGATCTTTCAGAGCGCGATATGGCATTCCTCCACCACATTCTGTACAACCCCGACAACCTCGACGTCGAGACCGTGCTGGAGGAAGAGGCCCGTCCGCCGACGGCTGGCGAGGACTGGAATCCGGCCGAGGACGAGTACCTACAGAAGTTTATCGCCCGCGTCGAGGCTGACGGCTCACCGGCTGGTGGTGAGGAAGGCCGGGAGCGCTGGAACGAGGTTCTGCGACTCGCGGAGTTCGACGAGGACGAGTGGAGCGAGTATATGGAGGAACAGCATGTCGAAACCTGCGTCACCGAACTGAAGGAGTGGGTCGAGGCGGACGATCTCGACACCGATCTCATCCACGAGGCAGAGTCGTGGGAGGACTACTGGCAGTCGCTCCCGCAGTCACAGGCTCAGCACTTCCACCTCTTGGTGAGTGATTACGGGGAAGTCACGATGGACGCCGCGTTGGAGTCTCTCGCGTCCGAACTCGATTCAGAGTGAGCAAGATGTGTATCGACTGTGGGCGAACTGGTGTGTATTCTGATGTATCATCTGCGTGGGGTAGCGATATAGCACCCTTCTGTAGACCTACCTCTAAGACAGTACGGCCGCGTACGTCGGTTTCCAAGCCAGTAAACGGGCTAATCAGCATCCAGCACCCGAACACATCTGCGGAACATAATTATCACGTTTCTGGTGTACTCACACTCACTAACCCGGAATCGCAAGACGGCAGTGGGTTCGGCACTCGTGAATGTGAGTGGGTGTTCTCAGAAAATCGCAAGACGGCGGAGGGTCGGATTTTCCCGATTCACACAACGAGAAATGCAAAATCGCAGGACTGCGGCGGGATTCCACCACCCGGATGCGTGCGCGTTGGGTTACAGGTGGGTAGTGTACAGTATAACACAACACAGCAAATCAAAAATTATCAGAATAATTAGAACGCATGGCCATCACAGATTCAGGCGACACGGACTCTGCACCGCTCGCCGAC
>NZ_JBGUBC010000001.1:0-316568 GCF_041821145.1 Halopenitus sp. H-Gu1
ACTACGGTCAGAACCAAAAGCGTCGTGAGAACATCGTCGACGCCGGGGTCTATCCGAGTGAGCTCTTGAAAGAAGTCGTCGAGAAAGACGACTTGAAGCTAATCGTCGATCGGTACGGTCTCGACGCCCACAAGCGGAAAACCGACGACATGGTGTCCGCGATCATCGAGTACTTCGAACAATCACAGAAATCCGTCGACGACAGCGAACCAGCGGTCGACCTGTATCTGGATGCATACGAGGAGATCGCAGACGGGACGGTAAATCAAGTTCCACCGCAGCTCCAAGATCTTGTGGAGGCTGATAACCCGGAAGAGAAACTGGATGTGTTATTTGAGGACGCCACAGCGGAGATCTTCCGTGAGATCTTCAATCTGGGCGAGACAAATCAACTTGGACAGCAAGCGAACGGTGTAGTAGCGGATGGAGAGATCGAGCAAGATGGTCGCTGGTTACTTTGGGATAACAAACGCAGACGGCAGAAATTCCGACTTGGGAGCGACGCTCGAAGTAAGATCAAGACCTATATTGACACGAAGAACAGCCAGCATGACGTCGAATGGTTCCTCGTGATCGCACCCGACTTTACAGAGCAAGCAGAGACAAACGCGGCACAACTCGAGATGCAAGTCGGGAAGGACATTCGCTTGGTGCGGGCGGCCGATTTGAAGGAACTAGCCGAGTTGTGGCAGGAGGATTATGCAATGGATGACCGTGAATTGCCGTTATCCATATTCTTCGGATCAGAGGTATTTGATGTGGATGCCGCTTCCAAGTTGCTTGAAACACAATTCTCGTAGGAATCTATTCAAAGATAATCTAAAAAGATGGATATAATGGTCAATTTGATCAAAGGGGCTAGGTTCGTCCGTGTGTTTCAGAATCACAGAGAGGATGGTGTTATAAAAGCAGATCGTCAATCGGCCGGCGGACGGATACGGACGTACTCGTGGGCGTCTTCGATCTGAAGGGGCAGTGAGAATCAAGTGCGTACGCTGAGATGAATACGTGAATGGCTCTACCATCCGATTCAAGGGGAGAGTACCACGATGACTGACCTCGCCATTGAGTACGAAACGCATCCAAAGGTTACCGAACTCATCGAATGGATTCAGTACTGTACGGAGTTCGTAAGTCTGGATTTCACCGAGTGGGACCATCCACACGTCAACGGACCCGGATTGTATTTTGCCGTTGTCGTTGATTGTGCGTACGGAGCGTATGCAGATCCGATGGGTGCGAATCAGTGGCCGACGGATCAGTGCTCGTCCGTCTTCGATTCAGCGTTCCCCGAAACGTGTCAGACGGTCGGGAGAGAACAGGATGGCGGCATCGTCGTCGCCGTAGACGGGATGATCGAAGAGCAGATGGTTCGATTCCGGGACCTGGGCCAACAGACTGCCGACGACGTCGGCGAGATCCACTATCAGGAGTGGATGGGATCCCGGCATATGAGTGCCGTCGAAACGTCAGTGCGTCCGGAAGTCGTCACGACGATCACATTGAGCGAGGAAACCGGTCGGGTATCCCTCTTTCAGGACGGGACAGTCGATACGGTGGCCCGCAGCGAACTCGGAGGATCGTGGCGAGTCGAATAACGGGTCATCTGAGTCGTGTTCCGCATTGTGGAGTACACCGGACTGTGAGCTACCGTGGGATCAGGCCCCGAGAGTCGCGCTGAATAATCACACCAGATGTGTGTGATTTATTAACATAGTCTGTTATGAACTGGATCGTGGAAGCCTCCCACGGAACGATCCAATTCTCGAAAACCGAAGATGATCGGACCCAGATGCGAATCGAGTTGTCTCGGACGACGTACTAAGAGAGCCTCTTCACAGGTAATCGATCGTTGGGATTCACAACGAGAGCAGCGAAAGCTTACTCGAGTCGAATCGGTGCGTCCGGAGGAGCTATGCAGTGACGAACGCGACGCCGGTAATAGTGAACCGTGCACCCCCCGCAGAGCCGTCAGTAATCCCGATTTCCCAGCCGTGTGCAGTAACGATCCGCTTGACGGTGCTCAATCCGAACCCCGTTCCGTCATCCTCGGTCGAGAACCCGGCGTCGAATACGTTCTCACGATCCGTGTCGGCGATTCCGGAGCCATCGTCCTCTTCGCGCGCGATTTTCTGAAGCTGTTTCGCGATAGAGCCGGGCGAAGAATGGCGATCGACGACGATATGTCGGAAAACAGTGCTCGGACAGAGCTCCGTCACTTGCGTGTGTAACGTCGAGACGACGTCCCGTAACTCGAACTCCTCATCAAATACGTTCGCGAACTCGGTTGCTCGGACAAGCCTGCTTCAGCGAGTTCCGACCCGTCGAACGGAACGACCAGTGTCATACGATTCCCTTTGATGCACTACGGAAAATAGATCGGTCTGTACGGACGGGAACGAAAATCACTCGTCGGTATGTTCGTGGCTCCGTGGCAAACACCACACGGAAGGCTCTCCATCCTCGCTGTTTGTCGCCGCGGACGCTCAAACCGGACGAGCGGATCGCGGTGATCTACTCCCTCCTCACTCCCCGCCATCCGCGTATCGATCACGTGCGGTGTCGAACCCGAACTCCGACAACTCCGCACTTCGCCGGCGCTCTCGTTCGGCGATCGCCTCCGGATCCGGATTCGCGTCGTCGTCGATCCGTGCAAACGAGCCGTGCACCTTGGCGTGACACCAGCGACAAAGCGAGACCGTGATTTCGTGGGAGCCCGCATCCGCTCCATCCTCGGAACGATCGGTTCCCGTCGCATCAGCGTATCGAAGGTGGTGTTCCTCCAGTAGCGGACGGGCATCCTCGTGGGGCAGACGGATCTCCTGGAGCCCGCACCGGCGACAGTCCCGTCCGTTCGTCGTCGATCGGTAGTGTGGACACAGACACCAGCGGTCCTCCTCGCCGACGTGACAGGCGTACTCGTCTCGACGTCGATCGGCGATGAACCCGCTATCGTCGCCGGCACCTTCAAGGGCGTATCGACACCGACCGTCGTCGGTGAGGTGATCACAGACGCCGGCGACCGCGTAGGGATCGTCGACGCCGACCGGCGTCCCCGACGGAGTCCGCTCCATACCCCCGCTCCTTGGAGCGGAGACTTAAACGATCGGTCGAACGTCCGGACGGGGAGAAACGATCGATGGACGGAACGAACGGTCATCCGGAGAGGACCGCCACCGATCGGCCTTACTACCGCAGCGTCGAGATCGTCACCGCATACAGCGCACCACACTCACAGCCGATGGTCTCGGTCAACTCGCGCTCGCCGCTTGCGCGTTCGAGACGTGCTCCACACCTCGTACAGGTCAATCCGATCTTCATTTGTAGTTCCTCGGTTCAGCCCGCCAAGGGGAACGACAGCACCGAGAGAGGCCGTTACGGTGGCATGACAACGCGCCACATCTTTATCGAACCGGAACCAATCGGTGACTGCTCCCGTTGAGGGGGCCGGAGGGGGAGTCGTGCTTGCAGGCTTTCTCCCCCTCCATTGCGCACACCGGGTGCGCAGGATCGTGTTCCGCCCACTGTATTAAGAATCTACGGGCCGTCGACGTCGACGGACGGCGATCTCGACGGCAGCAACCCTGAATTGATGAGCGTGCGGGCTGAAGCATTGAGCACGACGCATCGAGTGGACCTCTTCGCGTCCCGATCGCTCCACTCGTCACGAGAGTCCCGGGACGGGCGATCGTCCGACCGGTCCAATCGCCCGGAATCACCGATCGGGAACGCGAGCGTCCTCACTGCATGACTCCACCGATCACCTATTTCGAGTTCCACGCGCTCCTCCTCGCGCCGCCGATCGTCGCGTTGATCGTCCTCGCGTGGTGCCGATCGCGACTCGATCGTCGACTTCTCGGCGGTATGGCGATCCTGTCTGCGGCCGCGATCGCGTACACGACGCCATGGGACGCACAATTGATCACGGCGGGCGTGTGGTGGTACGGCGAGGGAGTCGTGACGGGACGGATCCGTGGCGTTCCCCTCGGTGAATACGCGTTCTTCCTGCTGCAGCCGATGATGGCGCTGGCGTGGACTGCCCAGTTCCCGCTCCGGATCGCCAACCCGCCTCCGATGTCACCGCGCGACCGTCTCGTCGGAGCGCTCGCCGGAGTCTCGATTGGCATCGTCGGATGGACGTTGCTCGGCGGATCGACGCTGTATCTCGGCGCGATCCTCCTGTGGGCGGGACCGGTTCTCGCGGTGCAGTGGGCTTACGACTGGCGAGGACTCCATCAGCTCCGCCGAACGATGGCGATCGGCGTGATCGCTCCGACGGTCTATCTCTGTCTCATCGACCGGATCGCGATCGGAGCCGGACTCTGGCGGATCTCGACCGATCACACGACCGGGATCGCCGTTTTCGGCCTGCCGATCGAGGAGGCGACGTTCTTTCTCGTGACCAACGTCTTTCTCGTCCAGGGACTTCTCGCGTACGTCCGACTGTTCGATTCCCGCACGAGGACCGAAGCGCCGATCGGAGGAGAGCGACGATGAACGAGGACGCACCGAACGAAGACGCGAACAGGAGGACGCTCGTACGCATCACGTTCCTCCCGGGCTGGGTGGTAGTTGGAGTCACAACGGTCGCTTTCGCGCTCGGGGCCACCGTACCGCCTCGATACCGATGGGTCCCCCTCGCCGCGAGCGTCGTCCTCTTCGGATTGCCTCACGGAGCAGTCGATCACCTGATCGTCCCACGGGTTCGAGGCGAGTACGTAACCCGTCGCTGGCTTGCGATCGTCGGAGTCGTCTACGCCGTCCTTGGCAGTCTCTATGCGACCGTGTGGTTCACGGCGCCGGTCGCGGCTTTCGGCGTCTTCATCGGACTTACCTGGTTTCACTGGGGAGCGGGCGAACTGTATCCGCTCGTGGAGATCGCCGGAGTCGAACACCTCCGAACGCCGGGATCGCGAGTCACGACCGCGGCCGTTCGCGGTGCGATACCGATGGGACTCCCGCTCGTCGCGTTTCCGGAGCGCTTTCGAGCCGTCGCGGAGCTGCTCGTGAGCCCGTTCGCAGTCGGGTCCGCAGGGGAGGCGCTTGAACCGCTCTTGCAGCCGGAGACCCGTGTGGCGATTTTCGTCGGTATCTGTGGACTCGCCGCCTGTACCCTCGCCATCGGTGGGGTACGTGCACGACGGATGGACGCCAAGCGAGTGGACGCAAACGCCACTCTTGGCGGAGAAGGACGGATCGTCCTACCGGGCGATGCAGTTCGCGGCTGGCTGCTCGATGTGGGCGAGACCCTGCTTCTTCTCGGTTTCTTCGGGGTCGTGCCACCGGTTCTGGCCGTGGGGATATACTTCTGTGTCTGGCACTCCCTACGGCACGTCACGCGGATGATCGCGCTCGACGATCGGTCGACGGCGTCGCTCGCGGCGGGACGGATCGTCCCCTCGCTGTGGCGGTTCGGTCGCGATGCCACGCCGCTTTCGGTCGGGGCACTCGTCGTGTTCGGCGTCCTCCTCGTGATCGTTCCCCGCACCCCCGGAACGCCGGTCGAGCTGATCGGGGCATATCTCGTGACGATCGCGGTGGTGACGCTTCCGCACGCCGCGATCGTGGCCCGGGTTGACCGCGAGCAAGGGCTGATCTGAGATCGGAGCGTGTATCGCGAGCCGCGGTTCGTTCGGGTGACCCGACACGCTTTACACAGCGCACTCACAACGGTGTTCCAATGAGTACCCAGACCGCACGGGAGGAGCTGGCGGTCGTCATCGGGCTGGAAGTCCACGTCCAGCTCGAAACCGACACGAAGATCTTCTGTGGCTGTTCGACGGAGCCAGCCGAGGACGAGGCGCCGAACACCCGAACCTGTCCGGTCTGTCTCGGCCTGCCGGGGGCGCTTCCCGTCCTCAACGAGGGCGCCGTCGAGGCCGCCGTGAAGATAGGCAAGGCGCTCGGTGCCGATGTGCCGGAACGAACGACGTTCCACCGGAAGAACTACTACTACCCCGATCTGCCGAAGAACTTCCAGATCACCCAATACGACGCGCCGATCTGTTCGGACGGCGAACTCCCGGTCTCGGTGGAGGGGACGCGCCGGACGATCGGGATCACCCGCGCACACCTCGAGGAGGACCCCGGAAGCCTCCAACACGAGGGCGGATCGATAGAGACGGCAGAGCACACGCTCGTGGACTACAATCGGGCGGGCACGCCGCTCGTCGAGATCGTCACGGAGCCCGATTTCAGGTCGCCGGCGGAGACGCGGGCGTTCCTCGCAAAACTCGAGGAGGTGCTTGAGTACCTCGGCGTCTTCGACGCGACGCGCGACGGCAGCCTCCGTGTCGACGCCAACATCTCGCTCGTCCCCGAGGAGGCGATCGCGGATGACGGCTCGATCCCCGATGGCGCGCTCGCGGAGGCGAACCGCACGGAAGTGAAGAACATCTCCAGCCACCGGGGTGCCGAGAAGGCGCTCGCCTACGAAGTCACTCGCCAGCGGAACGCGGTGCGTCGCGGCCGGGAAGTCGAACAGGAAACGCGCCACTGGGATGAATCGCGCGGGATCACCGTCTCGATGCGCTCGAAGGAGGCGGAGAAGGATTACCGCTACTTCCGGGAAGGCGACCTTCCGGCCCTCGAGGTGGCCGACTGGCGCGAGGCGCTCTCGATACCGGAGCTTCCGGACGCCCGACGCGAACGATTCCGCGAGGAGTACGGTCTCGAGGAGGAGTCGGCTGCAAAGCTCACCTCCAGCCGCGAGATCGCTGACTTCTTCGAGGAGATCGCGGAGACCTTCGATCCCGATCTCGCCGCGACGTGGGTCGCCGACAATCTGCTCGGCGAGTTGAACTACCGAGATATGGCGATAACGGAGGTCGACGACCGTCTCGACGAGTTCGAACGGCTGATCGAACTCGTCGATGCCAGCGATCTCACCACGAAGAACGCCGAGGAGGTCGTCCTCCGCGAGATGCTCGATACCGGTGAGGATCCGGAGACGATCGTCGACCGCGAAGGGCTCGGCACGGCCGATACCGGAGAGGTCGAAGCCGCCGTCGAGGCGGCGATCGAGGAGAATCCCGAGGCGGTCGACGACTACCAGGAGGGGGACGAGGGCGCGATCAACTTCCTCGTCGGCCAGGTGATGCAGCGGACCGGCGGCTCCGCGGATCCCGGCGAGGTGAACGCGCTGTTGCGAGACCGACTGGAGGCGTGAACGACACCCATGGAATACGAGGAACCGAAGTTCTTCCAGGTGATGCAGTACGCCGCCCGGGCCGACGGCGACGTCATCGACATGGTGAGCGGCAACCCGGACTGGCAACCCCCCAACGCGCTTCGGGAGGCAGTCTCCGCCTACGCCGAACTCGAGTCGGAGGCGTTCCAGTATCCCCCGAGTGACGGCCTGCTTGAGCTTCGAGAGACGATCGCCCGGCGTCGCGGGGTCAGCGTGGATCAGGTCGTCATCACCGTTGGCACCGGCGAGGCGAACTACCTCGCCATGGCCCGAGCGCTCGAACGCGACGCCGGCGAGGAGGCGATCCTCCTCGATCCCGTCTATCCGTATTATCCCGGCAAGGTGGAGCTTCTGGGGGGAACACCCCGGATCGTTCCCACCGAGCACGACGGCGGAATCGACGTCGAAGCGATCCGGTCGGCAATGAGCGACGAGACCGCTCTCGTCGTGTTGAACACGCCGAACAACCCGACCGGCGCAGTCTACGATCCGACGGCCGTCGAGGCCGTTATCGAGGCTGCAACGCGCCACGACGCGCTCGTTGTCGTCGACGAGGTGTATCGCGAGTTCGATTACACCGGCGACTTCGAGAGCGCGCTAACGGTCGATTCCTCGAATCGGATCGTCACCGACGGCTTCTCGAAATCGCTTGCGATTACCGGATTCCGGGTCGGCTACGGAGTGTTCCCGCCGGAACACGCCGAGGCCGCACGGACACGACACATGCTCGTCAACGTAGCGGGGCCGCGACCCTCACAGTACGCCGTCCAGCACGCGCTTGCGGGGTTGGATCCCTCCTACCACGAGACCGCACGCGATCGACTGCGCGAACGGATCGCGACGTTCACCGACGCGCTGGATGCGGCGGGTGCAGAATACACCACTCCGGAGGGCGGCTTCTACGTCCTCGCGCGGTTCGAGGGATATCCCGGAACGACCGCCAACGTCGAGCGACTGATCGACGAGATCGGCGTGGCCGGCATGCCCGGGGAGACGTTCGGGACGACCCGCACGGACTGGATCCGATTCGCGCTCGTGACGCCGCGTGTCGAGGAGGCGGCGGCGCGGCTGACCGATCGATTCGCGTGACTCAAACGGACGAGCATGAGATGACCGCCGACGTCGCCTCAGGCGTCCTGGAGTTCGGCGTCCCGAAGTGCCTCGTTGAGATCGGTGCGGACGCGCTCGCCGGTCTCCGTGTCCATCGCGGTGGTAACGATGCGGTTCTCTTGAACGCTCGATCCGTCCCGCAACAGGAGCCGGACGTTCCCGTTCGTGTCCGCCCGAGTGGCCTTCGCGCGCAGGCCGGTCCGCGATCCCATGCCGCTGGCGTCGATGGGGCCCGGAACGATCTTCTTGACGTGGGGATGTTCAGCGACGGTCCGGATCGCGGTGCGGCCGGGGCGCCCGCCGATGAGCGTGGAGTGAGTCCCGCCGATCTTCTCGGTGGGGGCCGTCTCGACGACCTCGAGGGTTCGCTCGCCACGACGATCGAGCACCCAGCCGACGAGGTCCTCCTCGTCGGGAATCCGGTAGAATTCGTGGTGGAGTTGTGCGCGCGCCTCACGGAGGGGTTCGCGCTCGCCGGCGGCATAGACGGTCTCAGGACGCTTGCGGCGGATCTCGTCCGCCACGCGGCCGGCGAAATTTCGCGTCTGGACGGTCCCGAGCTCCTCGGCGTCCGTCTCGGGTGTCGTCGTAATCGTGGTTCGTCCGACGACATCGTCCGCAGAAAGCATCGTCAATTCGGCGCGATCGGCGCGAAACTCGACGACGACGCCGTCGCAATTAGCGGTGTTACAGGTGAGACAGTAATCGCCTGGCCGATCGAGAGGCGTGCCACACCGCCGGCAGTCCATGAACGAAGCAGGGCCGCGAGCGGTAAAAGCGCGTTGTGATCGGACGGGAAGGACACGTCCGCCGGTCCGAATCGACGACCCGCACCGAAACGGGGTGTGAGGACGGCCGAGGTGTCGAGTGGGAAACGCTTGAGTCACCGCCGGTTCGATACCGTGACGATGAACAAACGCGGCCACGTCTTGAACGCGCTATTGCTCGCGGTCGGGATCGGATTCGTGCTCGAACCGGCCGTCGACCTCGCCACGGGGCGAAAGATCGCCCAGATCATCGTTCCCATCGTCCTCGGAGCGCTGTTTCCCGACGTCGATACGGCCTTCGGCAAACACCGGAAGACGCTTCACAGCCTGCCGGTGCTTGCGATCGTGATGGCGTATCCGATCGCCTTCAACAACCTCCAGTTCGTGTGGATCGGCGTCTTCACCCACTACCTCCTCGATATGATCGGGAGTCGGCGAGGGATCGCACTGTTTCATCCACTTTCGAGTCGGGAGTTCTCGCTGCCGTTCGGCGTGACCACCGCCAGCAAATACGCCGATCTCGTGACCGTGATCATCACCGCTCTCGAGATCGCCGCCTTCTGGGCAGTCCACACCTACGTCGTCGACCTCGATGTCGACATTGCAGGCGTCTCCCAGACGATCGGGATGTGAACGGCGGAGCCCGAAAATCAGCCGGACCAAAAGGGATATATGCCGATGGATTGCGTGTTAAACGAATCCGTCGGAAGTAATACGAATGAAGATCACAGACATCAATACTCATCTCGTAGAGTCGGATGCGCCAATCTCGGAGTACGGCGTCAACGGGTGGCTCATAGTCACGGTCACGACCGACGACGGCATTCGAGGAATCGGCGAAGCCGGGGCCTGGGCCTATCTCGAAACTGCCGAAAAAGCGGTAGAGCGGTTTACGCCGCAGTTAATCGGCGAGGATCCACTTCAGCGCGAACATCACCTCCAGTCTCTCTATCGGAGTACCCACTTTCGAGGGGCGGCCATCTCGAGTGCGCTCAGCGCGATCGACATCGCGCTGTGGGACATTGCGGGAAAACACTACGATACGCCCATCTACGAACTGCTCGGAGGGAAATGCCGAAACAAACTGCGGACCTATGCACACGTCATCGGCGGCTCAATGGACGAGATGCTCGGCAAGCTCGAAGACTGCAAGGGAGAAGGCTTCACCGCCGTTGGTCACCTCTCACCGTTGCTCGACGAGCCTCGAGACGAGCCGTATTCGGAGACCCACTCGGAGATGATCACCGACGCGGCCGACCGGGTCCGACGGTTTCGGGACGCCGTCGGAACCGGGGTGGATCTGTGTATCGAGATTCACCGTCGACTCGATCCGCACCAGGCGATCGCCCTCGCCAACGAGATCGAGCAGTACAATCCTCTCTTTTATGAAGACCCCGTTCGCCCCGATAACTTCGATGCGATGAAGAAGGTCGCACGGAACGTCTCGATCCCCATCGCGACCGGGGAACGGTTCCATACGCCAGAAGAATTTGACATGTTATTGCGCCACGACGCGGTCGATTACGTCCGCCCGGATCTCTGTGTCGCTGGTGGAATCACGTGGGGAAAGAAGATCGCGAGCATGGCCGAGGCCTCCTACGTCGACGTGGTCCCGCACGACCCGATCGGACCCGTCAGCACGGCGGCGTGTATGCAACTGGCCGCATCCATCCCGAATTTCGAGATTCAAGAATATCCGTATCGTCCCGAGAACGATCAGGCACCGGGCGAGAACCTTCTGGAGGAGCCGTTCGAATGGGAAGACGGATACTTGATGGTTCCAGATGGTCCGGGTCTCGGGATCGAGCTTCAAGAGGACGTGCTGCAGAACTCGACGTACCGCCAGCCGAAACTTTCGACACGGCTCCACGAGGACGGATCCGTCGTCGACCAATAACACCGGTCGACGTCAGTACACCGCGACGTCGTCGAACCGTCCCTCATAGAAGACCCCGTAGGGATTCGTGGGATCCTCACCCGAAAGCAACTCCCGATCGAGGCGCTTCCAGGTGTTCTCGTAACCGAGGTGGGCGAACTCGATCGCTGCATAAAGGTGGTGGCCCGCACCCGAACGATGGACCACTCGACGAGGAGTGTCGGTCTTGAAGGCATCAACCACGTCGGCTTCCGTGGAAAGATCATCGTCAAAAACCGTCCAGGCCTCTCCCGTGGTTCGCGACAGATGAGCATACGAGGATCCGAATGCGGGCAAGTCCAGTTCGTCGGCGATGCGTCGGGCCCGTTGGTTCTGGTGGGCGAGCAGTTTCGTGTTGTAGGTCTCGACCGCATCGATGCGAGCGCCGTGGGCGTCGATCTCCGGCTGCGTGAGCGAGACGGTGGCGAAGGCGGGATGGGGAACGAGGATCGCGGCGTCCTGTCGCTCGAGTTCCGCCATCGCGGCCTCGAAGGTGATGAAATCGGGAATCGGATCGGAGAGTCCGAGCGCGAGCAGGTGTCGGCGGTTCCGCCAGTCGCCCGTGAACACCTCGCGGGCGGGAACGACGAGGAGATCATCGTCGGAGAATCGCGCCGCACGGGCTTCGATCTCCGGGAGTCGACGAAAGTGAGGAGCGTAGACGAGCGCGTCGATCCCACGGGCCTTTGCCCGCTCGACCGTGCGCTCGTCGAGCACCTTCACGTGTGCGTCGATTCGGGTCCCGCGTTCTGGCACACACGACTGGTCTTCCTCGTAGAGCAAAGGCGTGTCGCTCCACGACGGCACGGAGGACGAGGAAAACGATTAATGCGAGTGGGGGCGTTTCCTCAAGCATGTCTCCCTGGACGTGCGGTATCGGTGGATGTCACGAGACGTTCGAGTCGGTCGAGCCCGCGATCATCCACCAGACGACCCATCATCAACGCCACGAGTGTAAGGTGTGCGGGACGGTCGTCCCCGACGGCTATTTCGCCATCCGCCACGCGTTCAACGAGCACACGCGTGCGGAATACGTGCGGGCCTACGACGCCGACGCCGAGGACGTACGCCAGCGCGAACGGATCAAATCGGACGTCGAGTCGAGAGCCGATCTCCAGGCGGTCGTCGAGCGATTGAACGGCTGATGAGTCGCGAGACGGCCCGTTATCAGCCGAAATTTACCTGAAATCCCGTCCGAAACCCGCCCGACATCGGCATATTCGGGCGTCTTTTCCTCCTCGTGATCCGCCGACGTCATCTCTCGATAGCCAGCCGACCGTTTCTCGAGTCCGAATCAACGATCCCGATAGTCTCACGGATTCGAGCGCGAACGAAACCACAACCAATAATACAACTTAGGAATATTACCTAGTTGTATGACGGAATTCAATACATTCAGCGACGTGAGCGAGACGGAGGTCACACGCGCGATCGGCGAGCAGTGGTCCGAGGAGTTCCTCGAGTTCACGAACTCGGAGGTCATCATCATCGGCGGCGGTCCATCCGGGCTGATGGCCGCAAAGGAACTCGCCGAGCGGGGTGTGAAGGTAATGATCGTCGAGAAGAACAACTATCTCGGCGGGGGATTCTGGCTCGGCGGATTCTTGATGAATAAGGTGACCGTCCGCGATCCGGCCCAGAACGTGCTCGATGAACTCGACGTCGATTACACGGAGGCAGCCGACTCCGAGAACCTCTATGTGGCGAACGGACCGGAAGCCTGCTCGGGACTTATCAAGGCCGCCTGTGACGCCGGCGCGAAGGTCCAGAACATGACGGAGTTCACCGACATCGTGGTCCGGGACGACCACCGCGTCGGCGGGATCGTGATGAACTGGACGCCGGTCCACGCGCTCCCACGCGAGATCACCTGTGTCGACCCGATCGCGGTCGAATCCGAACTCGTGATCGACGCGACCGGCCACGAAGCCGTCGCGATCAACAAACTGGACGAGCGCGGCGTCTTAGAGGCACCGGGCATCCAGCACGCGAAAGAACACAACACGGGCATGGACGAGACGGACGACGAGCAGTACGGCGCACCCGGCCACGACTCTCCCGGCCACGACTCGATGTGGGTCTCCGAGAGCGAGGACGCCGTCGTTGAACATACGGGCGTCGTCCACGACGGCCTGATCGCCACCGGAATGTCGGTTGCAACTACCTACGGCCTCCCGCGGATGGGCCCGACCTTCGGCGCGATGCTCGTCTCCGGCAAGCAGGCCGCACAGGCCGCGATCGACGAACTCGACCTCGACACTACCGAGGTCGGGTTCTCCTCGCCCGCGCCGGCCGACGACTGAGGATCGACGTCAAAAATCGATCTCGGTATCGTCGGCGTTCTAGGCGACGGCGTTGCTCGCGAGCACTCCGCCCGTGATCAAAAGCAGGATCGAGACCGCCGCGGCGGCGAGAAACAGGGACCGCGAGTTTCGAACCGGCTCGCGGAGTTTGCCGGCATCGATCCCGGAGCGTAGTTTACTCGATCCAGCCTCGACGAGCCCCGCAAGCACGAACCAGAGGACGAGCATCGTCAACACGAGGTGGCCGCGGCCGGTTCCGGTCAACTGCTCTACGGTGTAGGTCGCCCCGGCCATGTAGCCGCCGGTGAGGAACGACACGAATGCCGAAACGCGGGTGACGGTTCGAAGCCGGCCGATGATCGACGAGAGCGCGTCGCTGCCGATGTCCCCGGTCGCCCCTGCCGGGATCACCGTCGCAGCCACAAACAGTACGCTGCCGGTCCAAAACGCGGCAAAGACGACGTGAAGCGTCCACACCGTCGCAGAAACGAAATCCATACAACCGGTTGGATCGCCGGATACTTATCGTCGGTGATGGTGCCACGATCGAGCGTCGTGATCGGGAAACATCACGATCGAGCGTCGTGGTCGGGAAACATCACGATTGAGCGTCGTGATCGGGACGGAATCAACCTCAGCGATCGAGAGGCCCGTTTTTCGTGAACTCCCGCAGGAGAACCGTCGCGTAGCTCCCGCTTGGTAGCGCGAACCCGAACCGGAGGTCATCGTCGATCGACAGCTCCGTCCTCGCGAGGATCGCCCGCCGCGTCCCGCTTGAGTCGAACTCGTCGGGCAGGGCGAAATCGTCGGGGGCGATCCCCGCCTCCGCGAGGACCTCACGTTCGATCGCGCCCGGTTCGCCGTCGGCCAGTTCGGTGTCGGTACCGATGAGCGGGGCCGTGACGAATGCCCGATGGCGCTTACAGTGGCGTTTCATCACTGAGACGCGATCCTCGCTCACCCGCTGGAGGCGGTCGACATCCGGAGCGTACAGCTCATCGGGGGCGTCGTTGTCGGCGAAACAGACGACGTCGCCCGCGACCGGCTCGTGAAACGGGAGTCCGCGGTCGAGTCGCTCGCTTACGATCCGATTGAACAGAGACGACTGGGCCGCGTTGACGAACAGCCGCTGGAGATTCGAGGGGACCGCTTCGAGTGCGTTCCGCCAGCGGCCGCCGACGTCATCTTCCTCGCTGCTGTCTCCTCGTTCGGCCCCGTCTTCGGCTTCATTGACCCTTTTCTCGGCCGTTTCGCCGTCGTCGCCTCCCTCGGCGAGACGGTGCAGCATCGCCCGCTCGAACCGGAGTCGTCCGGGAATCCGATCGAGGCAGGCCGCCCAGTCGGGATCGTCGCTCGCGAACTGCTCGTCGACGAACGTCCGGGCCGTACGGGTTCCCTCGGGCTCGGCGTCGGAGGGGTTCCCAACGTACATGCGCACCGCCTCGCGCCACTCCCCCCGAACGATCGCGAGGCCGACCTCGTGGGTGACCGGCCGAATGCTACCGAAGCGTTGTTGGCCGAAGTAGTTCGGAACCGCAACCGGTGCGTTCGGATCGGACTCCTCGTCGGCGTCTCGACCGGGGTCGGCGGCGCCCGTTCCGGTCGCAAACTCGCCGCGGCCGAACGCGCGAAGCTCGTCGGCGATCGTCTCGACACGCGCCACCGGGTCGTCGTCTGCCCCGTTCACGTCATCGTCGACGTCGGGATCGCGAACGCGGATCTCGAAGGCGTTGCCGGCGAGATCGCCGAAGGAAATCGGCCGTCCTGCGAGACCGACTACCTCAACCGTCGCTCCGTCGATCGAGTCGGCGACCGCACGGACCGCCTCCGGCTCCGCATTGCGGACGGTCATGAGCTGTGTGGTCACCGCACGTTTGTCCTTCGTGCCGGCCCAAGAGACGCGCTCGCGGCTGATCCCGAGTGCCGTCGAGAGCCTGCGGGCGAAGTCGTTCGTATCCCAATTCGAGAGCCGTACGCGCACCACGAGCTCCGGATACGCGCCGCGGTCGTCGCCGTGTTCGTCGATCGACACGGCGTCAAAGGCCTCCAACTCGCGGACCCGAAAGTCCTCGGGAGCAAGGCGCAATCGGCCACCGATTCCGTCGGTGTCGGAGACGTATCGGTCCATCCCGACCGCGCGTTCGAGCGGATGTGCTGGACGCATCGATCAGTAAAGCGAGAGGTCGCCGGTGACGCGGTCGACGAGCTTCTCGGAGCCCGGCCCGACGGCGAGCGCGCTCACGGTTCCCGGTTCGAGTTCGGTGTGGCCCGCATCGCGAACGATCGCGTAGGGGAGCCCCTCGCGGTCGGCTGTATCCGCGAGTTCGAACAGTTGGCTTTCGGAGTCACCCTTGAGAACGACCTTCTTTTGTCCGTCACCCTTCCAGCGTTTTTGCACGGAACGGGAGGCGTTCTCGTAGGCCGAAAGCGAGGCGTGTGCGACCTGGGCGGCGAGTTTTCCCTCGCCCATGCCCAGATCGGCCCTGGCGACGATGGCCTGTTTCATGTCCAAGGATTCACGCCCACGGGTTTAGGCGTATCCGTGTGGGTCGCCATATCGCCATCCACCCGATCGCCGGACGGCCGATCCGGTATCAATGTGGATCACCTTATAAGGGTATCGGCGTCGAAGACCTCGAACGAATGAGCCGCAACGACGAGATCGCGACCGTCCTCGAGGAGTTCGCGGATCTCCTCGAGGCGAAAGGGGTTGAGTACAAGCCCACGGCGTATCGTCGGGCGGCCGAGAACGTCCGTGAACACCCCGCACCGGTCGAGGGGCTCGCCGGCGAGGGAGCGGACGCGCTCAAGGAGATAGACCGAGTCGGTGAGGCGATCGCCTCGAAGATAGTCGAGTACGTGCGAACCGGTTCGATCGAGGAACTCGACGAACTCCGCGAGGAGCTGCCGGTCGATATGACGGCACTCACTCGAGTTGAAGGGGTCGGCCCGAAGACGGTCGGCACGCTATATTCGGAACTCGATATCAAGACGCTCGACGAACTCGAGGGGGCCGCCGAGGCAGGTGAGATCCGCGAGATCAAGGGATTCGGAACAAAAACCGAAAAGAACATTCTCGAGAATGTGCCGTTCGCGCGGAACGCTCAAAAGCGCGATCGGCTCGGCGATGCTCGCCCCGTGGCCGACGCCGCCCTGTCGTATTTGGCCGATCTCGGATCGGTGTCGAAACTCGAGGTCTGCGGATCGATCCGACGGTGGCGCGATACGATCGGCGACGTCGACGTGCTCGTCGCCAGCGACGAGCGGAAGGCGGTCGTCGAGTCGTTCACCGACTGGCCGGAGGCGGATGCGACCATCGAGGCCGGCGCGAACAAAGCGAGCGTCCGCGCGAACGGTCTGCGGGTCGACCTCCGCGTGGTCGTGATCGAGGAGTTCGGTTCCGCACTCCAGTATTTCACCGGCTCACAGGAGCACAACATCGCGGTCCGCAACCGCGCGATCGACCAAGGGCTGAAGGTGAACGAGTATGGCGTCTTCGACGTGAGCGACCTCGACGGCCCGACCGTCGGTCAGCGCGTCGGCGATCGGATCGCCGGCGAAACCGAGGCGGGGGTCTACGACGCGCTCGGGATGGCCTGGGTCCCCCCGGAACTCCGAGAGAACGCGGGCGAGGTCTCGGCCGCCGCCGATCATGGGCTCCCGGACCTCCTCGAGGAGGGCGACGTTCGCGGCGATATCCACACACACTCCGACTGGTCGGACAGCAACTATACGATCGCGGAGATGGTCGAGGCCGCCACAGAGCGGGGCTACGACTATCACGCGGTCACTGATCACGCGACCGGACCCGGGATCGTCGGAAGCGTCGGCCTCGACGAGGACGATCTCACCGCGCAGGCGGAAGCGGTCGCGGCGGTCCGCGAGGAGGCGACGATCGACGTCCTCCACGGAGTCGAAGCGAACATCGACGCCGATGGCGGGCTCTCGACCGACGGGGACGCCCTTGCCGACCTCGACATCGTCATCGCCTCCCCACACGCCGCACTCGGGAACGATGAGGGGGCAACGGAACGACTCGTCCAAGCGATCGAACATCCGGAAGTGGACGTTCTCGGGCATCCCACGGGTCGGATCATCAACGGTCGAGCGGGACTACGCGTCGACTTCGACCGGATCGGCAAGGCGGCCGCTCGCGAGGGGGTCGCCATCGAGGTGAACGCGAACCCGGCACGCCTTGATGCGAACGGCGAGGCAGTGCGGGCGATCATCGATGCCGGCGCCACGATCGCGATCGCCACGGACGCCCATTCGCCGCGGGAGTTCGAATACGTCCGCTACGGCGTCCACACAGCCCGCCGGGGATGGGCCGAGCGTGCGGACGTGATCAACACGCGATCGTCCGAGGAACTCCGGACGTTCCTCGAGACATGACGGGGAATCGTGAGGACGCCGAGGAGAACGAACAAAGCGGATCGGCGGAGCGAACGCCCGAAAACACGCGATTCCTCCTCGACGTGATGTGTGGCAGGCTCGCGAGATACCTCCGTTTTTGCGGCTACGATGCCGCCTATGCGCTCGATCGGGACGTCGAATCGGACGACCGAATTCTGTCGATCGCCCGCGAGGAGGACCGGACGCTGATCACTCGCGACGTGGAACTCGCCGAGCGCGCCGAGGACGCGATCCTCGTGAGTGCGCGCGACGTGACGGACCAACTCGAGGAGTTGGCGAAAGCGGGCGTGGAGATAACGATGGCGGAGACTCCACGGCGGTGTGGTCGCTGCAACGGACGGCTCCGCAGGTGTTCGACGGACGAGCAACTCGAACACGTTCCGGACGACCGACCGATCTGGCGATGTCGCGACTGTGGCCACCGCTTTTGGCGTGGAAGCCACTGGAACCGTGTCGCGGAACAACTCGAATCCGTCGGGGACGGATCCGAAACCGAGCGATAGCTACTCGATGAACTCGGTATCCTCGTCGTCCCGGTCGGTAGTTCCGAGACTCGCGTTTCCGACGGTCGATCCTCGATCGGAGGCGGATCCTCCCGGGCCCGGGTCCGGCCACTCGGTGCGGCCACGTCGATCGGAGTCGGGCGATGAGCGTTCGGATGTCGACGATCTGTGAGATTCGGATCCGGCCCCTGACGATCGCGTGGACGTCGACGAGCGGTTCGTGGTCGACTCACGATCGGGGCCGCCATCGCGTCCCGACCCGGTCGGGGTCGACAGCCGCTCCGGCTCCGATCCACCGTCGCTGACGCTTGCGGTCCCCAAGCTTCCTCCCGGACCCGAGCCGGAAGCGGAGCCGGAACTCCGTGTCGTCACCGAAACGTCCTCCTCCCCGATGCGGTTGGCGTCGGGGTCGTTCGTCTGCGTCTCGACCGATCCGTCCGGGGTTCCACCGAGCAGGCCGACGCCGCCGACTCCATGGAGTTGGCTGCGCTCGACCTCGACGACCCGGGTTTCACCCTCATGGGTGACCTCAAGCGTGACGGTCCCGCCGGGGTCGTTTCGGGTCTTGAAGTTGGCGACCCCGACGAACAGACACCAAAAGGTTGTCGCGGCGCCGAGGAAGTAGACGCCGGCAGTCGGCAGGGTGAGATCCACTAACTCCGGACGGGGACTGTTGATCCAGTGGTACGGGTACGCGTACGAGAACAGCGCGACGCCGAGCGCCATGATCGCGGCGCCGACGATCGACGCCGCGCGGGTAGTTCGACCGGCCGGAAGGACGCTCATCACGCCGAGCATCGCGAGCGGCAGGCCGATCCCACCGAGAATCCCGCCGATCCATCGCGCGTCAGCGAGGCTGTACGCTTCCATCGACGGGATGAGGTCCGTGCCCGCGGCCACGATCCCGGCCACGATGAGCAGGATACCGACGACGAAGAGCCCGACCCCCAGATACAGCCGCCGGAGGCTCGTCGTCGACCGACCTCCGTCCCCGTATACCTCCGAGAGACTGGTCATACGCGTCGTTTGTGGCCCATCCTCAAAACACTACGTCAGACGCACGCGTGACAAGACGCGATCGCCTTCGAAAGAATTACACGGACGCTCGGGAATCGTTTCCGTATGAGCGAGGCAGAGGATGCGGAGAACGCGGAGCCCGATGTCGAACTCGGCGAGGGGCAGACGATCGAGGGACAGCCGGTCGCGCGCGTGGCCTCCCGGCTCGTCTGGCCGAAGTCGAGCGGCGACGTCGCGGCTCAGGAGAGATCGGCGACGATCCGAACACCGGATGGTCCCCGCGAGCTGTCCACGGTGCTTGAGGAGACCGACGAGACGTTCTTCGAGACTCGTCGAGCGTTCATCGACGCCGTCGAGGACGTGATCGGCCGCGGACCGATAACCTCCGAGTGAGATCGGCAGATCACGAACCGTCGCGTGAAGTACCTCGGGGTCAAGCCCCGTGGCATTCGCCTTGAACCGTCGCGTAAAACACGACCGCTTTTCTCCCCTGAGCACGGATCGGTGGGTATGACACTTCCGTTCGATCCCGCGACGATCGATGGCGAGGACTTCGGCGAGGAGGAGATCGTCCTCGAAACGGATCACGAATCAGCGATCGAACACGTCCGGTCCATCTGCTCGGACGTCGGATTCGGCTTTCCTACGGAGTTCTCACCGGCGGAGATGCTCAACGAGAAGGTGGATGCCGACCGCGATCCGTACTACGTGCTCGGCGCGTGTAACCCCGCGGTGGCCGATCGCGCACTCGATGCCACCGGCGGGGATATCGGTGCGTTATTCCCGTGTAACATGGTCATAGCGCAGATCGCTCCCGGGAAACAGCGTGTCTATCACGTCTCTATCATGCGGATCGCCCGTCTGTTGGGGATGGTCGAGGAGACGGAGACGGAAGAAATGGACGCGATCATCGCGGAGACCGGCGAGCTGGTCTCGGAGACGTTCGAGCGGCTTGCCGAACTCGACGTCGCGATCGACGAGTAGCGACGAATCGTGACGTGTAGTGGGGAATATTGACACGTAGAGCGACGAGATGGACAGTAGAGACGACCCGCGAGAGTCGAGACCCGAACCTTACGACCCCAGAAACTCCCGAAGGTCGGTCTGGAGACCGGACGCCATGGTGGACTTGCGGCGGAGATCCGAAAGCGAGACCGGCAGGTGGTCCGCGACACCCCGAATCGCCTCACCGAAGGTCTCCGCGGTGCCGTGTTCGCCCTCAAAGGCGTTCCGGACCGACTCGCGGACCTGCCAGACGCCGACGGGACCCCAGTACTCGTCGGAGACGTGTCTCAGGACGATCGCCTTTGCCTGCCGGTCCCGATCGGAGAGGTGTTCGAGCACGCCGAGGCGCGCGGCGTAGTAGGCACCGGCGGTTTCCTCGACGTAGCCGGTGCGCCCCTCACGCCCCTCGTGGGCGGCTGCGAGATAAGTTCCGGCCTCGGGATCCGGGTTCCACACGCTGCCTGGCGCCTTCATCTCCACGAGTTCGTACTCGAAGCGGCCGGGCGCGAGGATCACCCAGAAGGCGTTTCCGAGGTACTCGTTGCGATGGATCTCGACGCGATCGACGCTCGGCGCGTCCCGGATCGTCCCGCGAAGGTACTTCCCGATCGTATCGTCCACAGCCGTGATCGACCACCGCGTCGGAACGAGCCTGCGGTTCTCCCCGCGACCGAGAGCGCCCGCCGAGAGGATGGAGTTGATGTCATAGACGTCGAACCCGCGGCGATAGAGGTAGGTCATCGCTCCCTGCGCCCGCCAGTCGTCGTCCTCAAGGGTCTTCTCGACGGGACGAGGAACGTGCGGATTTTCGCCGAGGGTCGCCTCTTTGGCGCGCGCGCTCGGGCCGACCGGAGCGCCGTGGTCGCTCTCGTCGACGTCGAGATCGAGATCGGGTTTCGATCCGAGTCCGATCTCGACGTCGACCGGCCGGTCGGCGATCGCGACCTCACGTTGGGTCCCGAGCCACCCATCCCAGGCGTCGTGAACCGAATCGACGTCAGTCGGTCGATTCGAGTTGAGCAGGCTCGTTCGTCGCTCGAAGACGTCGGCGATCGAGACGCCCTCATCGTACCAGGCGCCGGACGTCCGGAATCGGTCGGCCTGTTCCTCGCGGCCGACTGGCGAGAGGATCCCGGTCGAGACGTTCGGATAGTTCGATCGGCCGACGAAGATCGATGGCGAGACCGATCCGACGATCGAGTCGCCCGAAAGCGACTCCTCGAAGCGATCCTGGAAGGTCTCGACGTGATCGAGGATCGCGTAGTCCTTCTCCTCGGCGAGTCGCCGTCGCTCGGCGCGCTCGTTCCGCTCGAACTCCACGAACTCGTCGAGCCGCATTCATCGTCCCGTTGGAGGTGCCCCGGCTTGAAGGTTGCCCGACGTGGGGCTCGTCTGCCGTCGTGTCGATCCTAAGTGGGAATGCCCATCGCCTCGATCTGCTCTTGATACCGGTTGCGGATGGTGACCTCGGTCACCTGCGCAACGCTTGCGACCTCCCGTTGGGTCTTCTTCTCGTTACACAAAAGCGAGGCGGCGTAGATCGCGGCGGCGGCATAGCCAGTTGGGGACTTCCCCGAGAGCAACCCCTGTTCCGCGGTGGTCTCGATGATCTCGTTGGCTTTCGATTGAACTTCCTCGGAGAGTTCCAGTTCCGAACAGAAGCGAGGGACGTATTTCTTCGGGTCGACCGGCCGCATCTCGAGGCCGAGTTCCTGGGAGATGTACCGATACGTTCGGCCGATCTCCTTGCGCTCGACGCGTGATACTTCCGATATCTCCTCGAGCGATCGGGGAATTCCCTCCTTGCGACAGGCGGCGTACAGTGCGGAGGTGGAGACGCCTTCGATCGACCGCCCGCGGATGAGGTCCTCGTCGAGTGCGCGGCGATAGATCACCGAGGCGACCTCCCGAACGGACCGCGGGACGCCGAGCGCCGAGGCCATCCGGTCGACCTCCGAGAGCGCGAACTGCAGGTTCCGCTCGCCGGCGTCCTTCGTGCGAATGCGCTCTTGCCATTTGCGCAACCGATGCATCTGTGACCGCTTTTTCGAGGAGATCGACCGACCGTAGGCGTCCTTGTCCTTCCAGTCGATCGTTGTCGTCAACCCCTTGTCGTGCATCGTCTTCGTGGTCGGGGCACCGACCCGGGATTTCGACTGCCGTTCGGAGTGGTTGAACGCCCGCCATTCGGGGCCGGGATCGATCTGTTCCTCCTCGACGATGAGGCCGGTCTCCTCGTGGATGAGTTCCCCGTCGGCCGTCCGCGTCAGATCCTCCGGATCGAGATCATCGACGTCGATTTCGTCGGCGTCGGCCGCCTCCTCGTCGGCCGATCGCTCCTCCCCCTGACGCGTACGCCCTCGATCATGTTCCCGCTGGCGGGTTGGCCGTGTCATCGCATTTATATAGTAATCGATCCGACCAAGTTAAAAGTTCGGCCAAAATCGGGAGATCCCAACCGACGGTAAAACCCACGGACCGATCGAGGACCCTTTGCCGGGGGACCACGAGGATCGGAACGATGCCGACCATCGACTGCGATCCCGACGCCGCTCGCGATCGGCTCGTCGAGGCGGGCGTCGAGATCGAACCGGGAAACACCGAACATGAACGCTGGCGGGCCGAGCGCGACGGGGCAGTCGCGGTCGCCTACGAGGGATCCCTCGTCGTACAGGGCGAGAATCCGACCGCGATCACCTCCCTTCTGTCGGATGGGAGCGGGCGGGCCCACGTCTACTTCGATGGTGCCTCCCGCGGCAACCCGGGGCCGGCAGCGGTCGGCTGGTGTCTCGTGACGAGCGACGGGATCGTCGCCGAGGGGGGACGACGGATCGGCGAGGCGACGAACAATCAGGCCGAATACGAGGCACTGCTGGCGGCACTGCGGGCGGCCAAGGGATATGGCTTCGATGAGATCGACGTCCGTGGCGACTCCGAGTTGATCGTAAAGCAGGTGCGGGGAGAATGGAACGTAAACGATCCCACGCTCCAGGAATACCGGATCGAGGCACGTTCGCTTCTGGAGTCGTTCGATCGTTTCTCGATCGCCCACGTTCCCCGTTCGGTGAACGATCGCGCCGACGAACTCGCCAACGAGGCGCTCGACGAATAGCGCCGGATGACGCCGTCCCGAAGTGCGACGCCGGGACGCTGGGAAACGAACGAGTAAAGCGGCCGGAGCCCCGACGATACATCGAACGATGACCGAAGGGATCGAGGGCGCAGGAACCGGGAGAATGAACGGGGACGACGGGGGCGAAGCCGTCGACGCCGGCGAACGCGTTCCCGACATGCCCGGGGACGTCACAAAGGAGGCCGAGCGACTGACTCGACTCGCTCGGAACGCGACCGATCCGGACGCCGCCGACGCCTATCGTGACCGGCGCTCGGAACTGGTGGCCGAACACGAGTACACGCCTCGAGTCCGCGAGGACGACGACACGCTCGTTCTGTATCCGAGCGAGTGGGTCGAGGATGGAACGGTCAAGATCGACCGGATCGAGGAGACCGACCGGGCAGTAGAGCGATCGCTTTCAGGGGCCGGCGACCCCGATCGGTATCGGACGGTCGCCGAGAAGAACGCGGAGATCGTCGCCCGAGTCGACGATGCGTACGGTCCCGATCACGCAGCCAACGTGCGCGCATACGGAGAGTTCCTCGAGAACCACCACGTTCGAAGCCTCCCGGAGGCGACGATCGACGACCGCGAGGAGTTCCTGACGGAGTATTACCCGCGGAACGCCTGGCCGACGGACGATCAGCGGGCGATCGTGGAGCGATCGCTTGCGATCCTTTCGGAACTCCTCGAAGAATGAACTCACCGGTATGAACCGTCTCGGCCAGTTCCCCCTGTAGATCCGACGTGACGGTCCGGACGGACGCGAAGACTATCGGCGATCGTCGATGAGATCGCGGACTTCGGCGACACGCTCCTGATCGGTGAGGAACTTCGAGAGGGTCCAGTCGAGCCGCTCGAGAACGGCGTCGTGTCCCTCGTCCGTCAGCTCGTACTGGTTGGTACGTTTATCGAGTTCACTCTTTTCGACCAATCCGAGATCGACGAGATCGTCGAGATTTGGATAGAGACGACCGTGATTGACGTCCTCGCCGTAGTAATCCTCGAGTTCGCGTTTGATCGCGAGCCCGTACATCGCCTCCCGCGAGAGGATGATGAGGACGTTCTGTTGAAACGCGGTCAGGTCTCTGATGACGCTTCCCCTGGCACGAACGGATTGTGCCTCTGACATAGTGTCAGGCATGACACCCGTATATATAACCCTTGGCAAGCGAATCGACTCCGGGCGAGCGGATCCGAACTGACGGAGATTCACACGAGTGATCCCGAAAGGGCTTTGACGCCGTTGGCCGGACGAGGGGACGCATGACGAACCTCTGGACGGATCTCGAGACCGGACCGAACCCCCCGGAAACGATCTACGCCGTCGTCGAGTGTCTGAAGGGAGAACGGAACAAATACGAGTATGACAAGGACGTCCCCGGCGTGGTGCTCGACCGGGTCCTCCACTCGAACGTGCACTATCCCTCCGATTACGGGTTCATCCCGCAGTCGTATTACGACGACGAGGACCCCTTCGACGTGCTCGTCCTCGTCGAGGACGCGACCTTCCCCGGTTGTGTCATCGAGGCACGTCCCATCGCATTGATGCGGATGGACGACGACGGCGAGCAAGACGACAAGGTGATCGCGGTGCCGAGCGAGGACCCGCGATATGATCACATGAACGATCTGGAGGACATCACCACCCAGACCAGAGACGAGATAGACGAGTTCTTCTCGACTTACAAGAACCTCGAGGCGGGCAAGGAAGTCGAAACGCTCGGCTGGGAGGACGCGGAGGCGGCCAAGGACGCCATCGAGCACGCACGCGAACTCTACGACGAACAGATAGCGTAGGCGGTCCGAGGAGCCGGGACGCCGTCCGGCGAAAATGACTACTCGCGATCGAGTGGTAATTACTGCTGAACATTCGGTTCGGAAGTTTCTTTGGTAGTCTCGCGGATTTCAGCGTACAGGCAATGGCTGTACTCTGGCTGGATGACGTGGACGCCGACGACATCGAGACAGTCGGCGGCAAGGCGGCCTCACTCGGTGAACTCACAGGCGCCGGGCTCCCGGTCCCGCCGGGGTTTACCGTAACCGCCGAGACGTACCGAACCTTCATACAGGACGCGGGGATCGACGAGGAGCTGTTCGCGGCCGTCAACGTCGATCCCGAGGACTCCGCCGCGCTTCGGGAGGCTGAAGAGCGGGCGAGCGAGTTGATCCTCGGGACCGAACTCCCCGCCTCGGTGCGCGAGGAGATCCTCGAAAGCTATCGACAGTTGGGCGACGACGACACGGAGGCGTTCGTCGCAGTTCGCTCCTCGGCCACCGCCGAGGACCTCCCGGACGCGTCCTTCGCCGGCCAACAGGACACCTACCTCAACGTCCGCGAGGAGCAACTCCTCCAGCGAGTGAAGGACTGCTGGGCCTCCCTTTTCACCCAGCGGGCGATCTACTACCGCCAGCGGAAGGGATTTCCCCACGAGAACGTCGATATCGCCGTCGTGGTTCAGCAGATGGTCGATGCCGAGAAGTCCGGCGTGATGTTCACGAGCCACCCCTCGACCGGGGAACCCCAGATCATCATCGAGGCGGCATGGGGCCTCGGCGAGGCGGTCGTCTCCGGGTCCGTCTCCCCGGACAACTACGTCTACGATCGACGGACTGACGAGGTGATCGAGGCCACGATCGCCGATAAAAAGGTGATGATGGAAAAGGACTCGCAGACGGGCGAGACCGTCGAACTGGAAGTCCCCGAAGAGCGTCGAAACGCCCGCGTCCTGAGCGACGAGGAGATCGGAAAACTCGTCGCGCTCGGCGAACGCGTCGAGGACCACTACGAAACGCCACAGGACGTCGAATGGGCGATCGTCGACGACGAGATGTTCATGCTCCAGTCACGCCCGATCACGACGATAACCGAATCGGACGTCGAGGAGGATGACGAGGAAACCGACGAGGCCACAGTGGACAGGGCGGAGTCCTCCACTGAGGACGAAGCGGACGTACTCATCGACGGTCTCGGCTCAAGTCCCGGTATCGTCTCGGGGACGGTTCGAATCGTCACCAAACTCGATCACCTCGACCAGGTACGGGACGGTGACATCCTGGTCACGGAGATGACGATGCCGGATATGGTTCCCGCGATGAAGCGAGCGGCCGGGATCATTACCGACGAGGGCGGAATGACGAGCCACGCCGCGATCGTCTCCCGCGAACTCGGCGTCCCGGCAGTCGTCGGGACGAGCACGGGAACCAGGACTCTCGAGAACGGTCAGCAGGTTACCATCGACGGAGACAAGGGAACGGTTCGCGCCGGTACGGACGACGAGGCCGAACCCGCTACGGAGTTCGAACCAGTCGAGGCCGCACGTCCACAGACACCGGTCAAGCCGATGACTGCGACGGAGGTGAAGGTGAACGTTTCCATCCCTGAGGCAGCCGAACGGGCCGCAGCAACCGGTGCCGACGGCGTCGGACTGCTCCGCATCGAACACATGGTGTTGACGCTGGGCGAGACACCGGAGCACTACATCGCGAACCACGGGGCGCGCGCCTATCAGAACGAGATCATCGAGGGCATTCGGACCGTCGCCGACGAGTTCTACCCGCGTCCGGTTCGGGTGCGAACGATCGATGCGCCGACGGACGAGTTCCGTGATCTCGAGGGCGGCGACGACGAGCCGGACGAGCACAACCCGATGCTCGGCTGGCGCGGCATCCGTCGAAGTCTGGACAAACCGGACGTCTTCGAGCAGGAACTGGCCGCATTTGCTCGACTCTTCGAGATGGGGTACGACAACGTCGAGTTGATGTTCCCCCTCGTCAACGACGCCACCGACGTGATTCGGGCCAGAGAGCACATGCGCGAGGCGGGCATCGATCCGGACACGCATCGGTGGGGCGTAATGATCGAAACGCCTGCGAGCGCGCTCATGATACGGGAGTTGGCCGAAGCTGGGATCGACTTCGCCTCCTTCGGCACGAACGACCTGACGCAGTACACGCTCGCAGTCGACCGAAACAACGAACACGTCGCCGATCGATTCGACGAGCTTCACCCCGCCGTCCTCGAACTCATCGAGCGAACGATCGAAACGTGTCGCGAACTCGATGTCGACACGAGCATCTGTGGACAGGCCGGATCGAGGAGCGAGATGGTCGAATTCCTCGTCGAGTCCGGCGTCTCTTCGGTGTCCGCCAACATCGATGCCGTTAGGGACGTCCAACACGAGGTCAAACGCAAGGAACAGCGGCTGTTGCTCGATTCGGTCCGATAGCGTCGACGGACCGGTGAGGGGCATAGCCGGAACCGGAACCGATCCATGCAACGATCTCCCGCCCTCGAATCCGAATCGTTCGATCGCGTCCTCTCCTCGATGTGTACAGAGCCACACCCGGCAGCTCGCACGGCCGCAGAGCGGTTTCTCGCCTCGAATCCGGGCGATCCGGCGACGTATGAGGAGGTCTCACGACTCGAGACGAAAGCGATCGACCTCCTCGCGGAGATCGTTGACCACCCTGCCCCCGATGCCGCCGACGGCTACATCACCTCCGGCGGGACGGAGGCCAACATCCAGGCGGTCCGAGCGGCGAGAAACCTGTCGGAAGCCAACGAGCCGAACGTCGTCGTGCCCGAAAGCGCACACTTCTCGTTCACGAAGGCCGCGGAGCTACTCGACGTGGAGCTACGGACGGTCCCACTCGATGGGAAGTTGCGGGCGGATTTGGAGGCCGTCTCGGCCGCTGTTGACGAGGAGACGGCACTCGTGGTCGGCGTCGCGGGAACGACCGAATACGGTCGCGTCGATCCGATACCGGAGCTGTGTGCGATCGCTCACGAGGTCGATGCACGGATGCATGTCGACGCCGCGTGGGGCGGATTCGTGTTACCCTTTACCGATCGGGATTGGACCTTCTCGGATGCGCCGATCGACACCCTCACCATCGACCCCCACAAGTTCGGGCGCGCGGTGGTCCCCTCGGGCGGCCTGCTCACGCGGGACGGGAGAACGCTCGATGCCCTGGCCGTCGAGACGCCCTATCTGGAGACGTACTCGCAGGCGACGCTGACGGGAACACGAAGCGGAGCGGGGGTCGCAAGCGCGGTCGCCGCGATCGAGGAGCTGTGGCCGAAAGGATACCGTGAGGCCGCAAAACGAAGCCAGCGGAACGCCGATTGGTTGGCGAGCGCGCTCGCCGATCGGGGATACGAAGTGGTCGACCCGACGCTTCCACTCGTGGCGGCGTCGATCCCGAAGCCGATCTTCGAGGAACTGCGTGCGGTCGGCTGGAAAGTGGCCCGGACCACACGCGGTGAGGTCCGGATCGTCTGTATGCCCCACGTCACCCGTGAGCGGCTCGAGGCGTTCCTTCGGGACCTCGATCGCCTCGACTAATGGGCCGAAATGGGGTGACCCCGAAAGTGGCGAACAGGCGACGGAACGTCCGCTCTTCGACGGCTCGTCGCGCACCCGTCTTGACCGTCGAAGGCACCGGTCAACTCACAGGCCGCCTGGTTCGGAATGAGGGATAAACGTTCGCACGGACGGAGGGGATGGGA
Organism: Halopenitus sp. H-Gu1; assembly: GCF_041821145.1. Taxonomy (NCBI): domain Archaea; kingdom Methanobacteriati; phylum Methanobacteriota; class Halobacteria; order Halobacteriales; family Haloferacaceae; genus Halopenitus; species Halopenitus sp. H-Gu1. The sequence continues at coordinate 28,850 of NZ_JBGUBC010000001.1, forward strand.
ACCGGTCCGATCGACGCCGAACGCGACGACGCGAGACCAAACAGGTTTTAAGAACCCATATCCAATCGAACTGTAAGGTAGATACCATGGAGATGCCACGCCGCTTTAATACGTACTGTCCACACTGTGACTCCCACCAGGAACACGAGGTGGAGAAGGTCCGATCGGGCCGACAGACCGGCCTGAAACGTGACGCACGCCAGCAGCGACGTGCGCTGGCGACGATCGGCAACGCGGGCGGATATTCGAAGGTTCCCGGTGGCGACAAACCGACCAAGAAGACGCACTTGAAATACCGCTGTTCCGACTGCGGCAAAGCCCACATGCGAGAGGGATGGCGTGCGGGACGACTTACCTTCCAGGAGTAATCATGGCAGGAAACTTCATTCGCGTCGCCTGCAGCGATTGTGAGAACGAACAGACCATCTTCGAAAAGGCGTCATCGAGCGTTGCCTGTGCCGTTTGCGGCACGACGCTTGCGACCCCGACCGGCGGCAAGGCCGCGATCGAAGGCGAGACCGTCGAGACCGTCGAGGCACGGTAACCGCCTCCAGACAATTCATGAAGTACAGTGGATGGCCCGATCCGGGCGAACTCGTGGTCGGCAAGATCGACGAGATCGCGGATTTCGGCGTCTTCGTCGATCTGGAAGAGTACGAGGACAAACGCGGCCTCTGTCACATAAGCGAGGTCGCGTCCGGCTGGATCAAGAACGTCCGGGATCACGTTCGCGAGGGCCAAACGGTCGTCGCGAAGGTGCTCGAGGTCGACGAATCGTCCAAGCAGATCGATCTGTCGATCAAAGACGTCAACGAGCACCAGCGCAAAGAGAAGATCCAGGAGTGGAAAAACGAGCAGAAGGCCGACAATTGGATGCTGTTGGCGCTCGGCGAGGACGTCTCCGACGACCGGTACGAGTCGGTCGCAAACGCACTGCTTTCGGAGCACGAATCGCTGTATGACGCCTTCGAAAACGCCGCTATCCACGGGGCGGACGCGCTCTCCGGGGTCGACCTCGATGAGGACGTCTCCGAGACGATCGTGGAGACGGCACGCGAGAACGTCTCCGTTCCGTACGTGGACGTCACCGGCTACGTCGACCTCGAGTGTTCGGCGCCCGACGGGATCGACCACCTCAAGGCGGCCCTAGAAGCCGCCGAGGGGAACGGCGAGGTTCCCGAGGAGGTCGAGCTCACGGTCGCATACGTCGGGTCCCCCGAATACCGTATCCGAGTTCGTGCACCCGACTACAAGACCGCCGAGGCCGAACTCGAGACGGCCGCGGAGCGCGCACGGGAGTCGATCGAATCCGTCGGCGGAACCGGAACGTTCCACCGTGAGCGCCACGAGGACAACGAGTAACGCACGCGGAGTGGACCAGTGAAATCCCCGATTCGCGTGTGTGGTTCCTGGCGAGATGCCCACGATCGACCGATCTACACGTTCGGCGAGCGATGTCCGACCTGTGGATCCCCGACCGAGAACAGCGCCCCGCCACCGTTTTCTCCCGAGGATCGATACGGGGAGTATCGACGTCGAGCCCGCCGTCGGGGGCGCGAAGAACCCGACGAGGACGGATAGTCGCCACGCGATTTTCAAGCGATCCGGTCGGGTTCGGGACGAATGACCACGCACTTATGGCCCGCGAACCGGAGTGTAGGTCATGGACGACATCGAGATCGACGAAGTTGCGACACCGGAGCTCGCAGACCCGGTCCTGATCGAGGGGCTTCCTGGCGTCGGGCACGTCGGAAAACTGGCGGCCGAGCACCTTCTGGAGGAGGGTGAAAGCACGCTCGTTCGTCGGGTGTACGCGACGGAGTTCCCGCCACAGGTGACCGTCGACGATGAGGGAGTCGCAGAACTCACCTGCGCGGAGTTTCACGCAGTGGAGATGGACGGGACCGACCTGCTCGTGTTGACTGGCGACCACCAAGCGGCGACGAACGCCGGACACTACCAACTCACGACCGCATTTCTCGACATCGCGGAGTCGTTCGGCGTCGAGCGGGCGTTCGCGCTCGGCGGCATTCCGACCGGCGAGCTCGTCGAGGAATACTCCGTCCTCGGCGCAATAAGCGACTCCGCATTGCGCGAGGAGCTCGAGGCGGTCGACGTCGAGTTTCGAGCGGACGAGCCCGCGGGCGGGATCGTCGGCGTCTCCGGACTCATTCTCGGTCTCGGTCACCGTCGGGGACTGCAAGTTGCGTGCCTGATGGGCGAGACGAGCGGTTATCTCGTGGATCCGAAAAGCGCCGGCGCGGTGCTTGAGGTGCTCGAGGCACAACTCGATTTCGAGGTCGATTTCGGCTCGCTTGAGGACCGTGCCGAGGAGATGGAGGAAGTCACGGGAAAGATACAGGAAATGCAGGAGGGCCCCTCGATGGGCGACGACGAACTCCGGTACATCGGGTGAGGATCGGACGGCGGTCGAACGAGACAGTCCCGTCGGCCGTCCGCGGGGTCGGCAGGCCTATACGGCGCGGCGTCGATCCCATCGTATGGGAAGCGTACGCATCGCCGGTGTCGGGCTTACCCGGTTCGGTAGCCATCCGGAGCGAACGGGACGCGATCTGTTTGCGCAGGCGGCGGCGGAGGCGATCGAGGACGCGGGCGTCACGAGATCGGACGTTGGCGTGCTCAACTACGGCAACTACATGGGATCGATCGCGGAGAACCAGGGTCATCAGGCACCCCTGATGGCGGAGGCAGCAGGCGTCTCGTGTCCAGCCACTCGTTATGAGGAGGCGTGTGCCTCAGCCGGGGTTGCAGTTCGCGAGGCGGTTCGAGCGGTTCGGGCCGGCGACGTCGACATCGCGATCGCCGGCGGAATGGAGCGGATGAGTCATCTCGAGACCGGCGCCGTGACCGCGGGACTGGCGACGGCGGCGGACGATCTCTTCGAGGTCAAGGCGGGAATGACCTTCCCCGGCGCCTACGCGCTCATGGCCCGGGCGTACTTCGAGACCTACGGCGGGACGCGGCGTGATCTCGCCCACATCGCGAGCAAGAACCACGAGAACGCGGTCCCGAACGAGTACGCACAGTATCGCGAGCGGGTGAGTGTCGAACAAGCACTCGAGTCGCCGCCGGTGGCCTCGCCGCTGCATCTGTTCGATGCGTGTCCGATCACCGACGGCGCAAGCGCCGTCGTGTTCGTCTCGGAAGCCTACGCGAACGCGAACGGTGTGGACGCACCGATCGCCGTCACTGGATCCGGTCAGGGATCGGATCGAATGGCGCTTGCCGATCGGGAGTACCTCGCGCGGACGCCCGCGGCGACCCGCGCGGCCGAATCGGCCTACGCCGAGGCGGAAGTGGGTCCGGAGGACGTCGACGTCGCGGAGGTCCACGACTGTTTCACGATCGCGGAGGCACTTGCGATCGAATCGCTCGGATTCGTTCCACACGGGGAGGGGATCACCGCAGCGCGGGAGGGACTCACCACGCCCGACGGAGATATCCCCGTAAACCTCTCCGGCGGACTGAAGGCGAAGGGCCATCCGGTCGGCGCCACGGGCGGTTCGCAGATCGTGGAGGTGACCCGACTGCTCCGCGGGGACCATCCGAATGCCGAGTCCGTTCCCGACGCAGAGGTCGGGATCGCACACAACGCCGGAGGGAGCGTGGCGAGCGCTGTGGTACACGTCCTGGAGGTGGTCGCATGAGCGAGGACGGTGTCGGCGACGACGTCGATGACGGCGAATCCGCCGCCTCCCGTATCGCGAACACGGGCCACGACGAGTGGCTCGACGCGCTTGCGGCCAGCGAGGGATACGCGATGGCATGTCCGAACGGCCACGCCTCGTTACCGCCGCGGCGCGTCTGTCCGGAGTGCGGATCGAGCGAGCTATCCGAGGAGCCGCTCCCCTCGACCGGAACGCTCCGGACGTTCACCGTGGTCCACGTCGGATCGCCCGCCTTCGCCGCGGACGTCCCGTACGTGACTGCGATCGCAGAGTTCGGACCACTGCGACTCACGGGGCTGCTTCGTGACGTCGAGCCGATCGACGAGGAGATCCCGATCGGGCTATCGGTCGAAGCGACGGTCGAAACGCGGGAGAACGGGAGTCGGACTGTTGCGTTCCACCCTGTCGACGTCCCGTAACTACGAGTTCGTCCTCACTCACCGACTCGCCCTTCGATGACGTCCCGGAGGACATCGCGGAACGCCTCCGGATGTTCGACGTGTGGCAGTAGCTTGGCTCGATCGAAGACGACGAGGGTGCTCCCGGTCGTCTCAGCGAGCGAGCGGCCCTCCGAAAGGGGGGTGATCGTGGTCTCGCGGCCCCACACGAGCGTGACGGGAGCGTCGATGGTCGTGATCGCCTCGGAGAGGTCGGCGTCGGCATTGAGGTGGCCCGAGATGAACGATGCAGGTGCAAACCGAGCGCCGGCGACGTGGGCGGTTCGCCACTCATAGTCGATCCATTCTTCCGCCACCACGTCCGGGTCGTAGTAGCCGTGATCGGCGTTGAAATACCTGATCGACGGTTTCGAGGCGAGGAGGTTGAAAAGTATCTCACCGACGATCGGGCTCCGTATCGCCTCCCGCAGCCACGTTTTCGGCGGATCGGGTCCGGCGATCGAAGTCGGCATGATGAAACAGGCAGAGCGGATCGACACGTCCGGATCGTCGGCGATCGCGGCCACGTACGCCGCCGAAAGCGAGGACGCGACGACGTGTGGTCGCTCGAAGGATGCGAGAAACTCCCGAAGGAACTCCTGATAGAGGGTCGCGGAGTACCGCAGTGGCGGCCGGTCGGATCGGCCGAATCCCGGAAGATCGGGAGCAACGAGATGGTACTCCTCGGCGAGGGCATCGAAAACGGTTCGCCACTCGCCGGCGGATCCGGCGGCGTTAACGCCATGGACGAGAACGACCGTCGGAGCGTCGGGATCTCCCGCCTCGACGTAGGCGGCGTCCATCCCCCGCCACGGAAACGATTCCGGATCGCCGAGAAGCGGCGATTCAAGTGAGTCAGGATCGCCACGAAGGCCGCGATTGTACCCGACGGCGGCCCCGATCCCGAACGCGAATGCACTCACCAGTCGCTTTCGATTCATGCCGGATCGTTGACTCCCCGTCGGCTTATGATTGCCGTGCGAACGACGATCACGGAGCGATTCTGAACGTCCCCGGGGACTCACCGCCGATCGCGGATCGACTCGGCGATCGGCGCGAGGATCTCTTCGGTGAGGGTGTAGGGATCCGTCTCGCGTTCGTGAACGCGGCGTGCAAGCTCGTCGATCCCGCCACGACGGTCGATCTCCTCCTCGATTAGATCGGCCAGATCGTTTCGGAGGAGAGTCCGGATCTCGGCGGCGTATCGACTGCGCGCGGCCTCCGCGAGCCGCCCCGACGATTCGAGGTACTCGCGGTGGGCCGACAGGACTTCGAGGAGCTCCTCGACGCCGGTCCCTTTGGTCGCGACCGTCTCGACGATCTCCGGGTGCCACTCGTCCGAATCACCGTCGGTCGCGGCGAGATCGCCGTCACGATCGGGTTCTGTCTCCCGGTCGTCCGAGCGTGCAACCGTCCCGTGGTGGCCCGTTTCAACGCCCGCAGTCGGGTGTTCACGCCGGTGTAGCATCTCCTCGAGTTCGGACACGGTCCTCGTGGCACCCTCCATGTCGGCTTTGTTGATCACGAAGACGTCGCCGATTTCGAGGATGCCGGCCTTCAATAGCTGGACGTCGTCGCCGGATCCGGGTTGGACGAGAACCGCGACGGTGTCGGCGGTGCGGACGATGTCGACCTCGTTTTGTCCGGCGCCGACGGTCTCGATCAGGATCACGTCCTTGCCGAACGCGTCGAGGGCCGTGATCGCGTCCGTCGTCGCGGCCGAGAGCCCGCCGAGTTGGCCACGAGCGCTCATCGAGCGAAAGAACACGTCCATGTCGCCCGCATTCGAGGCCATCCGGATCCGATCGCCGAGGACGGCGCCGCCCGTATACGGAGAGGAGGGGTCGACGGCGATCACGCCGACGGTGAGGTCGCGGTCTCGGTAGGCCCGTGCGAGCTGGTCGACGAGTGTGGACTTCCCGGCGCCCGGCGATCCCGTGATCCCGATCACCGCCGCGTCGCCGGCGTGTCGATGGAGCTGCGAGACGATCGACCGATAGTCTGCAGATCGGTTCTCGATCCGAGTAATGACGCGGGCGAGTGCGCGATGCTCGCCGGCAAGAAGGTCGTCGACGAGTGCGGAGGCGGATGACGATGAATCCTCGCGATCGGTCGTTTCGTCCGGACCGTCGGTGGATCGATCGGTCATCGCTCGGACTCACGCTCGCGGTCCGGCGCGTGCTCGCGAACGAACGCGATCGTTTCCTCCATTGGCGTCCCCGGGCCGAACACCTCGGCCACGCCGAGTTCCTTCAGCCGACGTTCGTCCTCCTCGGGGATGATTCCGCCGACGAGAACGAGGGTATCCTCGAGAGCGCCGTACTCCTCGAGCCCCTCGAGTACCTTCGGAACGAGGGTGTCGTGGGCTCCAGAGAGGATGGAGATGCCGAGGACGTCGACGTCCTCCTGGACCGCCGCCTGGACGATCTCCTCGGGCGCACGGTGGAGTCCGGAGTAGATCACCTCGAAACCCGCATCCCGGAACGCTCGCGCGATGACGTGGGCACCCCGGTCGTGTCCGTCGAGGCCCACCTTGGCGACGAGACAGCGGATGGTCCGCTCCTCGCGAGTGTGCATGGGTGACGGTTCACGAGTGCGAGGTTTGACTCTAACGAAACGAGGGGGCCGGACGATCGCACGGAGACGGGGAGAACGCCCGTCCTGATGATTGGGAAAATCCCACCGACTGCCGAACGAGAGAACGTCTCGCGGACGGCGTGGAGAACTGACGCGTGGGTTTAAATGGAATCGTGACGAGATCACTCGACAGGGCGACGGCGGCCAAACTAATAACGAGCGGGTGGAACGCGAAATCCTCACTCCATTCCTCAAGAGCAGAAAGGCTTTGTGGTTTGAGGGTGTGTGTAAAAGTATCATGGATACAACATCGGTCGGCTCCGTGACCTTCCGGGTTGGGGCACGGGATCCGACTGCTGTCGAGTGTTCGGCGGCCTCATGTGAGGTGTCGGCCGCCCTCTCGGATCCGGGGGTCGCCACGGGGATAATCGTCCTCGCGGTGGCGGCCCTCGTGACCTTCATGTACATCTCCGAGGCGCGCCCGCAGGTCCGAGAAGAACGGAGACGAATCGTCGACGAACGGGATGCTTTTAAGGAGTTCATCGATCGAACGCGTGGACTGACGCCCCACAAGGCCGACGAGTTCTCCGCTACGGGGGGGACGGGCGGGACGGTCCGTCTCACACGCTTCGAAACGCGGGCTCCCCTCCCCCCTGACAACCTTCGCGATCGGGTCTGTTCGGATTACCGGGAGACCGTTATGTCGGTGCCACACTACACCGAGGAGTATGACGACTCGCTCGCGGAGAGCCTCAGGGAGGAACTCGGTGCGGACGTCGCCACGGCGCTGCTCACGGAGGAACGAGTCTCCTCCCCGCTTCATGCGACGATCGTCGCCCGGAGTCAGGGTGCCCGCGCCGCACGCACGGAGTTACTGGATGCAGTCGACGCGGAACTCGCGGAACTCGACGATGTCGAGACGCGCCTCACCCGGATGGATCGAACCCGAACTGCCCTCCGTTCACATCTGGAGGACGGAGACGCGGCTCCGACCTTCGAGGCGTGCCAGGACGTCTGGCGGACGCTCGGGGATCTGGAGGAAACGTGCGGGAGCCTTTCGAACGACAGACAGGAGACCCTGCGGGATCCGCCGTATGCCCCCGCGGACGACCAGCCGTCATTTCACGAGTATCTCTATGCCGACTCCGATGGCACGGACCATCCGGTGTTGTCCGCGATCGCGGAACTGACGGACCGGATCCGAACGGATAGACGACACGTCCTCCGACGATTAACGAAAACCGGGTAACCGAAGACACGCGATCACCGCTCCCACGATCGAGAACGGCCGGTAACGAATCGAAATGTGAAGGTCGTCTTACCCGTTCACCATCTCTTATTCTATATTTAATTCCGTGAAACGAAGAGTTATATACGGACCCGACTGAAGCAACGATATCCACGAGGAAGTACCGTGTGTGTCGAAGACCGGTTCGAGGATATCCTCTCCGAGCCACCCGTTCCAGCCCCGGTCGCACCGAAGCACCCCGACGCGTGGTATACACCCGATGTACGGGCGCAATACGAACCGATCGCGGGCGTGGTAACCACGATTCGGGAGACCGACGGGGAGTTCGTCTACGAGAGCCGGTCCCCACCGCTTTCGCCGGATGATGAAGCCGCTCTCGAGGTGGTCCGTGAACATTTCTCGGCGATCCGCCATCGCCGACCCCTCACGCGGGAGGGCGTCATCGAGCGGGCCGACAGGGGGTTCGAGCCGAAATACGAGCGTGCACTCGATCGGCTACTCGAGACCTCACACGCGGCACGTCGTCGAATCGACCACCACGCGCTGAGCGAACTCCGTCTGCTCGGTGAGTTGACGCCACTTGCGGTCGATGACCGGATCGAGGTCGCGGACATCGGCGACGCCGACGAACTCGTCGTCCACACGGTGTCGTTCGCGCCGGTCAAAACGGACGTGGGCGTCGAGGCGGCGTACGTCGATCGCGTGGCCGGCGAACGGCTTCATCGATACACGGTCCCGTTCGCGGGATTTTCAGTCGACGTCGTCGTCTATCGCGAGCGGCTGTTGGGCTCCGACCAGTTCGAGATCAAGTACGCAGTACTGGAACCCGATCTGTTGCCGGGCGACGAGGCGCTCATCGAGGCGTGTAAGGCGCGCATCTGGGAGACGAACGTCGATCGCGTCCTGGAGGACCGGGAGGCATTCGTTGCCGACCGGGCACGACGATTCCTCTCTCGACGATTATTGGCACGAAACACGCGTGCCTGGCTCGAGGCGACACGATATCGGGTCCGCTCCGCGCTCGCGGAGTATGACCTCACAGTCCCTCCGGTCGACTCCCGATACGCTCGGGATCGCCTCGATGACCTCGTTTACTACGTCCTTCGCGATTACGTTGGCGAGGGGATTTTGACGGTCCCGATCCGTGATCCGAACCTCGAGGACATCGAGGCGAACCGGGTCGACGAGCGAATCAAGGTCGTCCCCCGAACGACCGTCTTCGAGGGCACCGACGGCGCCGGCGACCGGGTTCCAACGAACTTGGCGTTCACGAGCGAACGGGCGTTCGTCAACGTGGTTACCCAACTGGCCGCAAGCGACGGGACGGAACTAAACGCCTCACGACCCTCGGCGAAGGTCAACCTCGACGTCGATGGCGTCGAGGAGACGATCCGGTGTGCGGTGGCGTTGCCCGTCATCTCCGAGGGCGGACCCCACGTCTCGATCCGGAAACAGTCGGCCGAGACACTCACGCCCGTCGATCTGCTCGAATATGACGCGCTCTCGAGTGAACTCGTGACGCTGTTGTGGCTCTTGTACGAATATCACGGGGTCGTCCTCTTTTCGGGGCCGACCGGCGTGGGCAAGACGACGCTCATGAACGCCCATATGCCGTTTATCCCCTTCGACGACCGCCCGATATCGATCGACGAGGGATCCCGTGAGGTACACCTCCCCCACGAGACGGGTGTCTCATTGACGACCCGCGAGCACGAAAACGAGTACAAGCGAGTGACGATGGCGGAGTTGATGACTGAAACGAACTACCTCAATCCCGACGTCGAGGTGATAGCGGAGATCAACACACCGGCCTCCTTCGAGACGTTTGCTGAGGTTTTGAATACGGGCCATGGTGTCCTGGGGACGACCCACGCGGAGGACGTCGAGACGCTCATAAACCGCGTGATAGAGCGGGGACTGCCCGCCTACCTGCTTCGAGAACTCGATCTGGTCGTGTTCCCGCACAAGGTCGGCGGCGACCGGTACGTCGCCCACGTCGTCGAGATCCTCTCGGATGCGGAGTTCGAGGCGCTTGAGGCGGAGGCCGTGCAGGGAGCGGACAGAATCGACAGGCGAGGCGGCGGCGGAACGATACGGAAAGGGGAGATGCGGGTCCACTGGAACACGGTCGCCTGGCGGGATACGGACGGTGAATTTCGTCTCGAGTACGATCACCCGGCGCTTGAGGAAAACTCCGAAACCAACGACGGGATATCGGCCGCCGGCGGAATCGATCGCGGATCACGAACCGACGGGACCCTCGGCTTTTACGTCCTGCATCGGCTCGCGGAACGAACCGACCGGGACGTCCACGAGATCGAAGACGAGTTCCACCGCAAACACCGCTACGTGCAGTATCTCGCCAGCGAGGGGATAGACGATTTCGAGGGCCTCTTCGAGTTTCTCTCCGATCTCCGGACCGACGAGGCTGCCACCGTCGAGCGGGCGGCACGGACCGCGGGAGCCGACGAATGAGCGAGGCAGACCGTGGATCGAAAGCGGACGGGCAGACGGGAGTCGATCGCCGGTCCGGATCGACCCGAGAGCCGGGAGCCGACCGGCGGTCGAACACGGTCGGGGGTCCACGAGATCGAGCAAACGATCGTCTCTCGGCGATCGATCGGGGTCTGTACGCGCTGTTCGCGCGCCACGCGGATGCGGCCCGCCACGCCGGGGACAGACACCGCTACCGGGGAACGCGGATCCAAGCAAGCTTCGAGGTGTTCCTCGCCCGTGTCTACGCCGTCTCCTGGATCGGTGGCGTCCTCGCCGCAGTCCCGGCCGTGATCGCGATCACACATCTCTCGCCGGTATTCATCCGACGACTCGATGCCGCGCTCGCCGCGGGTGTTCCCGGAGGGACGATCGGACTTACCTCGGTTTCGCGCGGTTGGCTCGCGGCCGCAATCGGGATCGTCGTCGCGACGGCAGCGAAACGTGGGATCGTCCGGCTCGGTGGGAGCTATCTTCGGTGGCTCACGGCAGCACGTCGCAACGACATCGAGCACACCCTTCCCGGAGCGGTCCGATATCTCCACGCGCTCTCATCGGGAAGCGATACTGCACGCGGGATGTTACGGAAGACGGCAGCCAACGAGGCCTACGGGGAGACGGCGACGTCGTTTCGAGCGGCACTCAACAGCGCCCGGTTGACCGGCAGTCTCGATCTGGCGCTCGGGCGCGTCGCGCGGGACACGCCTTCCCGGGATCTGCTCGCACCGTTTCTGTTGAAGTTTCGCGAACACGCCAACCAGGGGGAGGACGCACTCACTAACTACCTCCGGATGGAGGGACGAATGCTCGGTCTGCGCGAGGACCGCGCGAGGAAACGCGCGGAGGGCTTTCTGGAGTTGCTTTCGGAGCTGTTCATCGTCCTGCTCGTGCTGCCGGCGCTTTTGGTCATCATTTTGAGCATCATCGGCGTAATCGCGCCGGGACTCTCGGAGCCGATCGCGACGCCGATTGGCTCCATCTCGACGCGTGCCGTTCTCACTTACGGGAGCGGTGCGTTCATCCTCGGTGTCGGACTCGCGTCGGCGGCCGCCGTGGAGCAACTCCGGCCCAGCGACCAGCGAACGAGCTACGAGCGACCCGAGGGCCCGATCGCGACCCTCCGTTCGGCTCCGAACAACCCCGCCTCGGCCGCCGTCGTGCTCGCGATACCGTCGATCCTCCTCACAGCAGGATTCGCCAGCGGCGGTGTCGACCCGGTGAACGTGGCGTTGTTCGGCTACCTCGGATTCGCCCTTCCGGTCGGGGTCATCTCGGTTCGACGAGCCCGGCTCGATGACGCGAAGGACCGGGAGATCAAGGACTTCGTGCACGCGGTTTCCGGACACGTCTCGCTCGGCCGGCCGTTTCCGGAGGCGGTCGCCCTGGTGGCACGTGACGTCGATCTCGGCGCCTTGAACGACGACGTCGCCGATCTGGCGTTCAATCTCTCCCTGACGACGGGAGCGGGAAGCCGGGACGGCGACTACCCGGAATCCGAATCGCCCGCCGCCGCCTCTGCGGGTGGAACAGCGGAGCGAGGGAGCCGGGAAACTCTTCGAACCGCGGCGTTGAATCGGTTCGTCGACACCGTCGGCACGCCACTTGCCGAACAGACCGTCGGGCTCATCACGGGGGCACTCGATGCTGGCAGCGATACCGAGACCGTCTTCGAGACGCTCCAGACGGAGATCGGGCGGCTCTATCACCAAAAGCGGGCATTGCGGTCGGCGATGCTCGTGTACGTCGCCGTCGGATGGACGGCCGCGCTGCTCGTGATCGGAATCGTAGTCGCGGTCAACGTCTACGTCATCGACGGGTTCGCACAGCTGTCTGCCGTCTCCGGATCGGGGAGCCTCGCTCTCGATCCGGGATCGATACAGCCGGAACGCGAACGCTATCGGTTCTACGTGGTAATGCAGGCGACGATGCTCGCTTCCGGGTGGTTCGCGGGGGCTGCCTCCCGGGGATACTACGAGGCGCTGTTGCACTCGGGGGCGCTCGTCGGCGTATGTTATCTGATCTTTGCGGGAACGGGGCTACTGTGACCACCGACGATCGCCCCGGCGTCGATCGCGGCAATGCGACCGTCGTCGGGGTTGCGCTCCTCATCGGTATCACGGTCGCGAGCATGGGCGTGATCACGGCCGGGATGGGCGTCGTCATCGAGGACCACGCACGGACGATCGAGGCCGATCGGGTCACGGCAGCATTGACCACCGCGATCGAGGAAACCGCCGCACCCGGCCACCGGCGACGACGACTCCCGGTATCGGCGGGGCGCGTCGAGACGGTCGAGCGGACGGTTCGAGTCGAGAGGGACGGAACCTGGACGAACTGGGAGGCGAACGGGATCCGATACGTCTCCGAATCGGGGACGCGACGCGTCGAGACCGTCGCCGGGGCGGTCATTCGCGGGGAGGGGGAAAGCGCAGTCGTCACGCGTGATCCGTCCATCCTCGCCTCCGATGAGACGGTCGCGTTCACGTTGCCGGTGCTCACAGGTGAGACGCACATGGCGGTCTCGGGGACTGGCGTTGGGGGTGACGCTGGTAGCGCGAACCAAGTCGGATCCGGGACCGGATCCGGCATCCGAGCGGGATCCGGACCGGGAAGCGGCCTCACGCTTGAAACCACGGTTCGACACGACCGTCGCAATCTCGGGGTCGGCACGTTCCGTGTGGCGATCGAGACCCCCGCGCCGGCGGCGCTTGCACGCTCGTTCGAGCGGGTAGCCGCGACGGCGGGAGTCGAGGCGACGGTCGAACGGACGACGTTCCCGGGTGATGCACACCCGAGCGTCGTCCTCACGATCGAGGATGAGCGGGCAAGACACATGCTCGTCCGGGAGGTCACGGTGGAGGTGCGACGTGGCTAGCGATCACGAATGCTGCCGAGTCGAATCGCGATCACGGCGGGAAACACGGGGATGGCTCCGCCGAACCGATCGGGCGGTGACGCCGGTGACCGGCAAGCTGTTCGAGATCGGCATCGTCGTCCTGTTCGTCGCGATGCTTTCGGCGACCCTCTATGGCGGCGTCGTCCCCGAGTATCGCACCGCTACCGCCATCGAACTCGGCGATCGAACCCTCGCGACGGCCTCGAACGGGATCGAGACGTCCGTTCCCGTCGTCGATTCCGGAACGGATCGAACCACGGTCCACCGTGTGGCCGTCGAAACGCGAATCGATCTTCCGGCGACGATCCGCGGCCAGCCCTATCGGATCCGTACCGACGGGCAGTCGATCCTGCTCGATCATCCCCACCACGCGGTAGGTGGACGCCGGGAACCGGCGATGCCGGCACCCGTGACGACGATCGATGGCGAGTGGCGAAGCGGCGGCACGCTTCTCGTCGTCGCGAGACAGACCGACGACGGAGTAACCCTGGAGCTGGTGACACGATGAGTCGGGAGAGATCTGGAAGCCGGAGTCGGATCCGAAATCGTCTCAAAATCGAGGAGGCCGACTCCCACCTCGACGGTGACCGGCGAGCACAGGCGAACCTCCCCGTATTGGTCGTCGCGCTGGTGCTTCTCGTCGCGGCGACGGGTATCGCCCTCGCGGTCGCCACGGATGCGCGGGCGTCGGCCGAACGCGACAGCATCGAGCGGAGCGCGGCAGTCTCGATCGCCGACCGACTGGTGGCCGCCGACGGCCCGACGACGCGGCGACGGAACGTCCTTGACCGAACTGAGACGGCGGGACTGACCATTGAAACAGTCGAGGAAACGGTTCCGGCAGCAACCGATCAGGCGATCCGACTCCGACTCCGGAGCCGGAGCGACGACGAGGGGGACACCGTCCAAATGCTCCTCGAACGCGGCGACGTTCGCGGCGGCACCACGATCCGACGGATCGTCTCGCTGGCCGCGACCACGGAGGAAAGCAATCGTGTCCACGTGCCCGAAAACGGCACTTCGATCGCGATCCCGGGGAACGCCACGGGTGCGAGCGTTCGAACCGTTTCCGGAAACGTCACCACCGTTCGCGCGGACGGGCGCGTCGTACTCCACCGACCGGGTGGACTCGAAGGAACCGCACGGGTCGATCTTCCCCGACGCGCTCGGAGCAGGCTCGCTTTCGAGGGGCTCGGCATCCTCGAGGTCACGATCGAACGGGAATCACGATCCACGGCGGTGCTGGAGGTGACCGTGGATGAACGGCCGTGATCGGAGTCGCGGCCAGCTGTCGCTGTCGTCGGTCGAGGCCGCGATCGGCGTCGTCCTCGTGTTGGGCGTCGCGATGACCTTCGGGATCGCGCTCCCGGACGCGGGGACGCGGGAGGCGCAACTCGACGCCTACGCCGCCGACGTGGGGACGCTGCTCGCGAACGAACGCGGCGCCGAGGGAGAACCCGCACCACTCGGGACGGCGATCGCCTCCGGGGAGTCGTTCGCGGCCGAACGGGAGCCGCTTTCAAAGCGGGCGGACGATCTCGTTCCCGATCGCCTCCAGTACCGGATCGTAACACCCCACGGTTCGGTCGGGATGGCACCACCACGCGGCGCGACGGTCGGTCATGCGTCGGTTCTCACCCGAAACGGCATCGTTCGCGTGGCGGTGTGGCACGGATGAGCGACTGCGACCGCCGATCGGCTGAGCCAGCCGGGACCGCAAACGCAACCCAACGGAACCGTGGCCAACTCGTGTTGCTCGCGGCGGTCGTGATCGCGCTGGCACTCGTTCCGCTCGCGATCGCGTACTTCCAACTCGGCTACGTCGGCGACGTCGAAAGCGAGCCGGCGGTCGAGACGGGAACATCCGGCGCAACCGCGGTATCGGGACCGGCCTCGGATCGGGCGGCCCACGACGCGCTCGAACGAACTGCCACGGCGAATCTGGAGTCCGTCGCCGGCGAGCACGACTGGGCGAATCGGTCCGAGGCGGCCACGATCTATCGATCCCGACTCGGGGACGATCTCGACGGGATGGCCGGATTTGCCCTCGATGAGGGCGTCATCCTGACCGCGCGGCTCGCGCCCGCGCCCGCATCGGGGTGGGCGGCGGACACCTGTCCGGGCGGGCGAAACCGTGCATTCGGCGAGTGTGTGGCCGACGACGGCATCGTCCTCCAGGAGCGTGCGGACACCGCAACGATCGTGGCCGTCGCCATCGCGGTGCAGATCACCCACGATGACGGAACGCACGAGTCGACGATCGTGATCTCGATGCCGGGGTAAGGGTGAGCGTAATACTGGGATGAGTGCAATGTGAGATGAGCGTGATGCCGGGATGAGAGCGATACCGGGATGAGCACGGATGCCGAGATAAGAACGATGCGGGGTGAACGCGATACGAGAGCGAAAAACGGGAGTGATATCGAGAGGTAAAAACTCGGGAGACGGCGAGGGAATGAGGATTCAAAACGAGGGGCTGAAGCGAGACGGGGGACGCGTCCTCGAAGCGACCACGGACGACACGTATTTGGGCTCTCTGCCGCAATGGGACCACATCGATGTCGACGCCGAAGGAGGTACACGGCGACGTTCGCTATCTC
The DNA here is from genome assembly GCF_041821145.1 of Halopenitus sp. H-Gu1. Lineage (NCBI taxonomy): Archaea > Methanobacteriati > Methanobacteriota > Halobacteria > Halobacteriales > Haloferacaceae > Halopenitus > Halopenitus sp. H-Gu1. The sequence goes on from NZ_JBGUBC010000001.1 coordinate 44,791, forward strand.
GCCGGATCGCCGGGACGGATCGCGATCCTGCGGGTCCTTCGCGAGGAGCCGCTACGTCCCGCGGAGATCACGCGCCGCGTCGACTCGACGCGGACCACGGTCCAGCGCGTGCTCGCGGGATTTCGCGAACGGTGTTGGGTCTGTGAGCACAACGCGACCTATCAGCTGACGCCCACCGGTGAGCAGGTGTATGCCGCCTACGAGGAACTCCTCGCGGCAGCCGAACGCGCCCGGGAGTTCGCACCCCTCGCAAGCCACCTCACGTCGCTGCCGGAAGGACCGCCGCCGGAGGCGTTCGCCGCCGGCGAGTTGACCGTCGCCACCTCAAGCGACCCGCTCGCGCCGGTCGAGGACCTGCTCGACCGCTTCGAGGACGCACGCGGCACGCACGTCCGAAGCATCTCGCCCATCGTCACGCGGACGTTCAACGAGGCCGCCCTGGACCTGCTCGAAACGGGGGCGACGATCGAGTTGGTGATCGACGAACGGGTGCTCACCGCCTCCGCCGAGAACTTTCCGGTCGCCTTCGATCGCGCCCGCGAACGCGAGGACATCACGGTGCAGATCCACCCCGACCCGCTTTCGGCCGGCCTGCTGGCCTTCGAGGGGACGACGTGCGTGGTCGCCTACGACGACCAGAACGCGCTGCGTGCGATATTGGCCTGTGAGGACGAGCCGACGGTCGCCGAGTGGGCGACAGACTGGTTCGAGCGGCTCTGGCAGCGATCACAGCCGCTGGCCGAGGCAGTGGACACGTAGCCCGAGTCGAAGTCGGAGGCGGAATCAATAGTCGGGCTCGATCGGATCCGGATCAGGGTCCCTGATCGTCGAGACGGAGGACGCAGAAACACCGGTCGAACGAGGACCGGCTTGGAGGGTCGTCGTCAACGGGACCACGAGCCGTCGGTGGCGACTCGTAATTGACGGATCGGCGCCCGGCCACCTATATGTATCCACGGTAGGCTGTCGTAGGGTCGAGATGGTGTTACAGATCCAGTAACAGCTATCGACGTCAACGCACGATACCGCTCGGTGCGTGAAGTCGATCGGGACACGTCGTGACACGATCGGAGGGGCAACGCGAAGCAACGGGAGCGCTGCCGCTCATCGACGTGGCACGATAAAGAAGTGGAAATCGGGCTGACCCGGATGGGTCAGTGGTTAGGCGTCCGAGTTAGGGACGACGCCGGACTGCGAGGAGTGCAGCCGCGACGAGGGCGACGAGGGCGACGACGGCACCGAAGCCGGGCGTCTCTTCCTCAGTCGTCTCGGTCGGCTCTTCTGTCGGCTCCTCAGTCGGTTCCTCGGTGGGCTCCTCCGTGGGTTCCTCAGTCGGTTCCTCGGTGGGCTCCTCCGTGGGTTCCTCAGTCGGCTCTTCAGTCGGTTCTTCCGTCGCTATCTCTTCGACGACTTCGACGCTAGCACGGTCGGTGTTGTCGCCATCGTCGGCTTCAACCGTGTAGCTGCCGGGTTCGACGTCGGCGAGTTCGATCTCGACGGACCACACGCCGTCAGTCTCCCACTCGTCCGTGCTCGTGATCGCCACGGAGTCGTCGTTCTCGTCGAGGAGTTCGACGGTGATCGTGTTGTCGTCCGGACGGATGTTGGTCGTTCCTTCGATTTCGAGCGTGCCACCGGTTTCGGCCGGATCGGTGACGGACTCGATCGTCGTGAGACTGTCCGAGTAGCGGAAGTTCTCGGTGACGATCAGGTCGTCGCTCGCAGTGTCTTCAACCGAGTTCGAGAGGATCCGGTCACGGACCTGATCGGCCGTACCGGAGTAGCCTTCGATCTCGTTCGCGAAGGCGCTAGCGCTTTCGCCACTACTGTTGTCTTCACCGAAGTGACCATCACGACCGGCGGAGAGGATGTGTGCGGAAACACTACCCTCGCTCAGATCTGCACTGGGCATATCGACGGTTTCATCGAAGGTATCGTCGCTGTCGACACTGATGGCGTGTGCAACGGCGTTACCACGAGAGTCGACGAAGGCAACGACGAGTTCGTCCTTGCCGGGAGCAGCACCCTCAACGTCGACCTCCTCGTCGTCGCTGGAGACCTGACCGTTGTAGGTGATGAACTCACCATCGAGCTCGGTGTCGAGCACGCGGATCGACGAGGTACTACTCACGCCGCTGTTGAATTGGGAGGTAGTGAGGTCGTCATCCACTTGACTATCACTATCGTCGTCAGTGTCGGCATCCTGTGCATCGATAACGCCGAGACGGTAGGTTCCGGGCAGGGACAGGATGTCGTTACCGAGCGTATCGCCGTCCAGTACGACGTCCGTCTCCTCGAAGGTGTCGTCACCTTCGACGTTGATCGTCCGGTCACCGTCGATCTGGACGAGTTCGAAGTCGTTGTTGTCACGAGCGTAGATCGCAACCTCGTCGACACCCTCCGCAGCGGTGCCGTTCACGTCGACCTCAGAGCCGACCACGTACGCACCGGTCGGACTGTCGAGCGTGACGTCGCCCTCGACGACATCGAAGTCCTGCTCGTCGTCGGTGTCATTATCCGTGACGTCACGACTCAGGTCGTTATTGGCGTCGAGATAGTCACTGGCGTCCTCAGACCCGCTTGCCGGGTAGAGGTCAACATCGATCGAGGAGTCATCAAGGTGCTGGGTCTCGATGGATCCGACACCGTTTCCGCCGTCGATCTCGACGATCGCGTAGGCGTAGTTGATCTCGCTCGCGGAGAGAGTACCCGAGTTATCGAAGCCGCCGTCGCTGTTGTTCACAGCACCGATTGCGGCGGTGTCACCGACGTTCCGGAAGATATTACGCATACTCTCGTTGGTGATCCCATCGCGGAAGTCACCGGATTCGATCACGACCGCGTGGTAGTTTCCTTCCGGGCTGTTCTCGACCGTGTAGTCTAGATCCTCGCCCTGCGTGACCTCATCGCTGCCAAGGTTCAAGGATGCAGTCTGATCGTCGGTGATCGTGACTGTCGTCGAGTCGGTTGCCGTACCATAATCGAGGTCTTCGACACCCGCGATGGTGAACGTATATTCACCCGCATCGACGTTATTGGGATCGATCTCAATCGATCCATCGTCATTCCGCGTGGCGCCGTTAGTGTCAGTAACGATCTCGTTAGTGACGTCAAGTCCGTCCTCATCTTCGACGGTGAGCTCAACGTCCTCCGCGTTGTCGTAGTTGTATTCGACGTAGACGACGGCGTTGTTCTGATCCGTCGTGAGAATGCCGTTATTTACGTCTGCACCGGCATTGTTCTGAACTTCAAATGTAGTTACCCGCGGAGTCATTACGGTGGTGGTGAATCCGGTACTCGAATCCGTGTACCGACCTGTTGGCTGATCCTGAGGGATCGGCATCTGCAGAGGTTCTCCCTCTGCAGAGCCAGCTTCACCGATCAGGCTACCAGGGCTAACTTCCTCATTAGCATTTGTACTCTCGTTAAATACGATGCTGTCTTCACCCTGATAGACTGTTGAGTTGTTACCAACGATACCTGCGCCTGCACTGGTGTCCCAGTCATCCCGGGCATCAGCGTTACCGTAGTCACCACGCTCGTCAGCAGCAGCGATCGCTGCACCCGACGCGATCATGGATGTTACCATGATCACTGCCAGGAACACCGCGCGCCCCTTCGAGCGATAGTTTGTGTCGTTTGTCATAGTTATGTTCTGTTTCGCATGGACCTCCGGAAAGACACCGCTATGTCCTCCGTCCGGTCAACACGGTCAATTATACCGACCTCCATTAAGTACTTTGTGTATCTGTTAGGTAGTCGTTCACACACTTCGGAGGGCTAATTCGGGTGGTAAAGGCCCTTCTAAGCCCCGATCGACGTTCGATCGATCTCCGTCAGATGGCGTCGTAACATGCCGTTTTGACGTGTTTCGGTACGTTTTGATCCGCCCGGACGCCGACGTCGATGAGAAGCCGACGATCGACCCCGCTCGTTGGGTATGTCAGACGTTCGTCAGACCGTGAGGGCGCTTTCAAAGCCGAATGTGGCCCCAATATGCCCCGAAACGGACTCACGTCGACTCGCGCGCACGTGGGCGATACTACAATAATCGACTAAAGTGAATCAGCGCAGCTAGAGTTAGTGGTGCACCAGACCCAGCCGTGGAGACCCACCTCAACGACCGTTCGATCATTAGACTCGCCGCCGAACGCCGACCGCCGCACCGATCGCGGCCACGAGCGCGAGAAGCGCGGCGACGACGCCGAAGCCGGGTGTCGACTCCTCGGTGAGATCCGGTGTCTCCCCGGTGAGCGACGGAACATCCGGGGCAGTCGGCTCGGGAGGAGTTCGGACGTCCGGGCCGACGATCTCCGCGTTCGCGGTGGCGACGGGCTCCTCGTTCACGCTGAATCTTACCTCGATCATGTCACCGGCCGATGCTTCCGAGAGATCGAAGGTGGCGGAGAAGGTGCCGTCCGATTCGACCTCGACGGTCGCGAGTTGGACGTACGACAGCGAGGCGGCCTCCGCGGAGACCACCCGGAGGGTTGCCTTCGTGCCGGGTGCCAGATTCGTCTCACCGGCTATCCGAACCGATTCCGCGTTCGTGAGGCGGATCGTGCCGACAGCCGCGTCCTCGCCGTCGGCGTCTTTGTCCTCGATCCCCTCGAAGTGCGCCCACGGTTCGGCGACCGAGAAGTTGGCCGTCTCGGATTCGTCGTCGCCCGGTTCGAGATACGGGAATGCGGGCTCACCGGGGTCGCCGCCGGCTCCGCCGAGCAGCCCGCGATAGAACGTCTCGATGTGACGGTCCGCGCGATCGAACAGGAACGGCTCCTCGGGGTCCGTGTCGTAGGCCATCGAGGCCGAAAAGTCGAGTTCCTCGTCCTCGTCGTCCGGATCGAAGACCCTGACTGCACGCGTGTCCACGACCACGTACAACTCGCCGACCTCGTTGTCCGCGTAGACCGAGACCGCCTCGGGATCCATCTCGGTGAGGTCGAGCACCTCCAGGGGCGAGTCGATGCTGCCGCTCGATCCGGGCCCCTGGATCACGGGGCCGCTCTTGGCCTCGACGGCGAAGCGCACGCCCTCGCCCGTCCGGGTTTCGAGTTCCGCCAGCGTCCCGGGGGCGAAGCCGGTCTCGAGGGATTCGAAGTCGCCCTCGATCGCAACCAGATGTCCGTAGATCCCCGTGGCCTCCGTCGCGATCACCAGCCGGTCGCCGGCAGCGACGACATCACGCTGGCCCATCGACTCCTGGAGGACCGTCCGGTTGTCGGCCGCGTTCGCCGCACCGGCGGGCGCGGCCTGGATCGAGACGCCCTCGATGCCTGGTTGCTCCAGGGCGATCATCGCCCGACCGAGCGGCGCGGCCTCGTCGTCGGCTACCATCGCGGACTTGCCCGGCGTGGACTCCTGGGGGGCCGTAGAGCCCGCCTCGACGACCCGGAACTCACCGGTCGTGCCGGCGGCGATCGGGTACTCGCCCGGCTGGAGCGGCCGATCGAGCTGGTCGATCCCGCGATCGGTGTCCGCCGAGGCGATCAGTCCGAGTTCGGCGAGGTAGGCGTCGAAGTCCTCAAGGGATTCGCCCTCGGGGCCGACAAACGTCGCCCCGTCCTCGCCGGTGGGGAACCGACCGTGGACCCCGCTTCGGACCGCGTCGTCCTCGGAGTAGTAGACGAGATCGGTGTTCGTGGCGCTCACGCTGTCGCTCGTCCCGAGTGTTCGCGTATTGATCGAGACGGTCACCTCGCCGTCGCCGTCGACGTCCTCGAGACGAAGCACGTCGATGAACCCGGCCTCCGCGCTCCCGATCTGAACGTACGCGTGATCGGGGACGTCGGTCGTCTCCCCGTCCGCGTCGTCGGCTGCTACCGCGCTCGAAAGATCGAGCGTCACCGTGACGACGTCGCCCGCGGGCCGCTCGTAGGTCGCTGTGCTCCAGCCGCCGACTTGCCTGCTCGCTCCGGCGCCGTCTCCGGTCCCGTTCCCATCGTCGATCCGGGTGTCGGAGCCGTTCGTCGGGCTGTTCGCCGGGTCGTTCGCCGGACCGTTCGCCGAGCCGTTCACGGAGGTGGCCGTCCGGCTGGGAGCGGGCGCATCGACATCGTCGATCGACGCCGAGGACGTCTCCGGGCCCTGATCGACGGCGTCGGCGGTCGCAGCCGCCGGGGCGACCGCGAGCAAGCAGACGGCCGCAGAACAAAGTACCGCGAGAAGGACCGCCCGCGCCGTCGTCTGAATAGGTGTGTCGCGTGTCATCGTTCGGTGGGTGGGGGCCTGGGCCGGAACGGGGCGATGGCCGGCGATCCCGGGAACCCCGACTCTCGCCGTCCATCCGCGGTCGGCGCGTGGGGCCCGGTGCCGGGACGGACCGCCGTCTCGGGTGCGGGGGCGTTCACCCGGAAAGAACGATGGACAGGGTAAATACTTTGGGCGATGGGTCCGTCGCCGGCGCCGCTCGTGGATCGTCGACGAACGTCCCCGGTCGTCAATGGCGGACTCGCCGATCCGAACACGCGGGCGATCGCATCCGGCATCTTGCGGAAGGGATCCGGTGACCTCGGGGAGCCGTCACCGACTCCAGGTCACCGGCTCACGATCCCAGAGAACGGCTGTGCCTCGTCGTACCGGGCCCACAGCAACACCGCGGGAGGTAACGCGATCACGGCCATCACGAACGAATAGAGCACGCTCAGCGCCATCAGAAGGCCGAAGTCACCGAGGACCGGCGTGATAGCGAGCGCGAGCGCGCCGGTTCCAAGCGAGGTAGTGAGCATGCTGCCGAGGAGTGCCCCGCCGGTGCCCGATAGCGTGATCACCATCGCCTCGTGGGCGTTCGCCCCGGTGTTGTACTCGTCGATGAACCGGTGGGTGGTGTGGACCGAGTAGGCGATCCCCAACCCGATCGAGATGGAGAGGATCGTCGCCGTGAGCGCGTTCAGCGACATGCCCAGATACCGCATCGTCCCGATGAGGTAGGCGATCGCGATCAGGATCGGGAAGACGTTCACGACGCCCAGCATCGGCTTGTGCTCCAGGACGCCGTAGGCGATCACCAGAAAGACCCCGGTTAACCCAACCGCCAGGATCAGCCCCTGGATGGCCGAGGTGAAGATGAGGTCGGTGACCGCATCGAAGACCACGATCGAGCCGGTAGCGGTCGCCGTGTATCGGAAGTCCTCGGCGAATTCCCGGGTGTCCGCGGCGGCGACGTCCTGGGAGGCGTCCGCCTCGATCGCGTACTCGACTTGGGCACTCCGGCGATCCTCGGTCAGATACCGTTCGGCCTGCGCGCCCGACGAGGAGTCGAACAGTTCGTCGTAGATCCGATCGAGGTTCCGGTCGGGAATGCCGTTTCCGTCCCGGTCGTTGCGCGCGACGAGCGCGGCGAACTCCGGATCTCGTTCGGCGTGTGACTGGATGACGGTGAGGATGCTCCGCGGTTGGGCCTCGCCGCCGGGAGCGACGGAGAGGGTGTCGGGGGGATCGTCGTTTGGAGCCGCAAGCGCCTCAAGAGCGTGATCCTCCTCGAAGGAGCCCTCGACGTACAACTTCACCGACTGGTCCTGGTTGGTTGCGAACTTATCCTCAAGCAGATTTATCGTCTCCGTGACGGTGTACTCGCCGGGAGCGAACGGCTCTGGCAGACCCGCCAGGTAGTCGGGTTGTTCTTCGGGCGGCAGGAAATCCTTCGTCTCGAAGGACGTGTCGACGCCGGCTCCGTAAGCAGCTGCGGCGCCGCCGGAAAGCAACAACGCGAGCACGAACACGAGGGGGGCATACCGGCTCACGACGGCGGGAAACGCCAACGCCCGCCCGAGCGCGGAGTCCTCGGAGGCGATCGGTTTGGAGTTGAATTCCGGAACGTCAAATCGAGCGCGGAGGTCGTCGACCTCCAGTTTCGCGGCCGGCAAGAACAGTCCGAAGATGAGGAACGTGAAGACGATCCCGATACTTGAGGCGATCCCGATGTTCCGGATCGGCGTGAGATCGGAGATCACGTTCGCACCGAAGCCGAAGACGGTCGTCACCGTGACGATGACGAAGGCGATCATGAGCTGGTTGTTCGCCGTCCGCATCGCCTCGGTGGGTTCGAATCCCCGAACCGTCTCCTCACGGTAGCGGTTGATGATGTGGATCCCGAAGTCGACCCCGACCGCAAGAAGTAACACGGGCACGGAGATCATCTGCTGGCTGAAGGCGATCCCCGAATAACCGAGAAACCCGAACGTCCAGACGATCGTCATCAGAAGTGCCAACAGTCCGAGGACGAGGTCGATCGGGTCGCGATAGGCGACGATCAGGAACCCGAGCAGTAACAGAACGACGACGGGCATCACGATCGTCAACGAGTCGACGATGACGTTGCCCATCTCCGCGTTCGTGATCCCGGAGCCGAACGCCCGGATGTCGCCGGGTTCGTCGTCCGCGATCACCTGGATGTCCGTCTGGACGTCGGTTAGGTCCGCCGAGGAGAACCCGTTTGGAACGTCGTGAGAGATCACCGTGACCGACGCCGACGCCGAGGCCGTCGTCGGATTGAAGTCCTCCGAGAGGGTGCCGGTGAATCGGGTCTCGTCCTCCAGTCCGCGAACCGTCCGACGGATCTCGGCCGGCGTGGATCGCTCGATGACGCGCCGCTGTTCGGCCGCGGTCGTCGCCGAGGGATCGATCGTCCGCGCGACGACCGGTGCGGGACCGTTCGCGGACTCCATCCGGAGGTCATCCCGCTTCTCGACGCGTTCTATCACCCGAAGATTGTGAAGGAGTGCCTCCTTGGTGAGGACGTTGTCGCCGGTGTGAATGATCTGAGTCGATTCAGTATCGGGTTCGAAGGGGTCCTTGAACTCGTCGTTTATCGCGTCGAGCGCCTCCTGTTCGGGGAGATCCGAGGTGAACGAATCGGTGGCGTCGGTCTCCGTAGAGATGAGCCCGAACCCACCCACGAAGACGGCAGTGAGAATGAGAAAGACGAGCACGACCGTTCGCGGGCGGGTGACGATCGTCTCGTTGAGACGTCTCGTCGTCGCCTCGACCCACTCGCCGAGCGTCATCGACTACTGCCTCCGCCCCATCATCGATCACTGCCTCCGGTACCAGACGGCCCCCGCGACCGCCACGATGACGACTACCACGAGGATGAGCGGGAGCGGCAGGCCACCCTCCTCGCCCTGGACCACGTCGATCGGAACGCGAACCGTGTCCGACAGTTGACTGTTCCCGTCCTCGTCATCGTACCGGAAGTCGAAGGAGATCGGGTAGGTCTTCTCCGGCGTCGCCGAGGCAGAGGCAGTCAGCTCGAAGGTCAAAGTGACCGTCTCGCCGGGCTCGATCGACTCGACGTAGCCCGTATCGGCCTCGCCGGTATCGAGGGGATCGTCGGCGAACAGCCGCGCCTCGACGTCGGTAGCCGTCTCGTCGAGGTTGTTCGTCACCTCGACCGAGAGGGTTCGTGAGCCGCCCGCCTCGATCGTCGACTCGGCGAGCACGACGTCGAACTGGTTGCGCTCGGGCGCGACGTCTGCCAGCACGTCGAGTTTCTCGTAGACGCGTCGGTCGTCGTTCGTGTTCCGATAGCTGACGGCGAAGTCGATCGACTTCGCGCCGGCCTCGGCCTCGCCGCTCACCTCGATCGGTAGCCGAAAGGAGGCGGACTCGCCGGGAGCAAGCGATCCGACCGCGACCGACTGCTCGATCGGGATCACGGTCTGGGCGTCGTCCGCGTATCGAACGACGACGCTATCGGCGGGCTTTGGGCCCGTGTTCGTGACGGTACCGACGATATCACCGTCCTCGCCGACGCGGAGCGAGGAGGAGACGTCCGTGAAGGCGAACGACTGCTCGTCGACGGTCGAGATACCGGCCGTCATGGGCCTTGAAGTCACCGCGATCCCGTCAGTGTCCTCGTAGTTCACCGAGAGATCGATCGTGTAGCTGCGGCGAGTGGCGTCCGGGGCGAGAACCACACTGTGGTTGACCGTTCGCGTCTCACCGGGCTCCCAGTCACCGACGAACGCGGTCGAACTGGCGGCACCGGACTCGAAGCTCAACGCGCCGCTTCGCGACTCGGCAGTCACGCTTGCCTCACCGGCGGGTTCGGTGCCGGTATTGCGAAGCGTCATCGAGACGTCGGTCTCGTCGCCGATCTGTGCGGTCGCGTTCGTGTCGACGACCTCAAAGCGGGCATCCTCGGTAACTTCAACGGTGATCGATCCCTGTCGAGTGCGCGTGAACTCGCCGTAGTCGGTACCGTAGGCGTCGTAATCCACGAGGCGAGTGAACTGGTATTCGTACTCGATCGGAATGCGGTAGGTGCCGGGCTCCGCGTCGTCGGCGATCGCGATCGGGACGCCGATCTCGGCCGATCCGGTCGGGAGATTTCCGACCGTGATCTGACCGGTTTGGACGTCGATGGGGACGTTCGAATCGTCCATCTCCATGGTCATCCCGCGGGCGGTCGTGACCCGCTCCTCGTATTGGGCGGGTCCGCCCTTATCGATCCTGCCGCGATTCGTGATCGCAACCGTCAGCTCGTCGGCGGTGCCGGCCGAGACCTCGCCCGTTGCGGTGGCAAAGGAGATGTCCGGCTGGCCGATCACCTCCCCGGATTCCTGGGCAGCGGCGGGAACGGAAACGCCGGCGACGCCGGCGACGACGGACGCGACGACGAGAAGCGCAACGATGATCGGAAGACGACTCGAATTCATGAACGAACACCGGAAACTGGATCGGGTCTCATCTATGGTGGTAGTGGGTCGGAGGGGCGGGTTCTGATCGGGGGCATGCGGTCGGATATCGTCGATTCGGGGGCGGACGATCGGGGGACGATATATCGGCGATTGGCTGACTAACTACTTAGTTACATTCTCCCAGGGAGATACATCAATCCGTTGGTTTGGTCCGGCGGAGACGGAGTTGAGTGATGGTGGTAACGGGAGTCACGATCGAACCGAAAGCCGTGACCAAACAGGGAGTCGCGATCGTGTCGGGTCCCGTCCCCGAATCCGAATCTAAATCCGGATCCGAATCCGAAACGGGAGGGGACGGGACGGAACCGGTTCCGCCTCACTACTTGGCCCGATAAAGATATCCCGCCGACAGCACCAGGATGGCCTCCGCGATCTTCGAAGTGATCGAAACGGGATTGACCTGGCCGCCCATCGCGAAGAAGGCGACTATGGTCGCGCCGGCGTACACGACGGCGACGAGATACAGTTCTCGGCGCCAGTAGCGCGTGAAAAACAGGACGATCCCGCCGAGAAAGCCCGCTCCGTTCAGATAAAAGAGGATCCCGGTCGTCCGGCTGAATTCGATCACCTGCGGCGCGAGGAACAGGTGGATCGCTGCCGAGACGAGGGCCGTGAGAACTGCGAGGTACGCCACGGGCGAGGATGGGGTCCGGAACGTCGAACGGTCGCCGCCGTCGGTAGTCAATCGTGTCGCCATGGGTGACGATCGGGTTCCAAATATAAAGAAATATCTCCGAACGTCACTGAAGAACGGGGCGCCTCGATCGCGCCCCACATGTTGAAGTGCGACGATCCCAGAGAGAGTGCGTATGTACGAGGACGACGGGATCGATGAGGATGGGGTGACGAACGGGATGGACGCCGATCCCGGATCGCCGTCGTCGGGGTCGAGAACGGAAGCCAAAGCGGAGTCCGGATCGGGATCCGATCCAGCGCCGTCCGCGATCCGACCGCTCGATGAACGGACGGTCCAGCGAATCGCGGCCGGCGAGGTCGTCGAGCGACCGGCCTCGATCGTCAAGGAACTGGTGGAGAATGCTCTCGATGCGGATGCCTCACGGATCGCCGTGTCGGTCGAGGGGGGCGGAACCGACCGCATCCGCGTTCGTGACGACGGGATCGGGATCCCGGCGAGCCAACTCCCCGAGGCAGTTGCCGAACACGCCACCTCCAAGATCGACGACATTGACGACCTCGAAGCGGGCGTCGGTACGCTCGGCTTCCGCGGGGAGGCGCTGTATACGGTCGGTGCCGTCTCCCGACTGACGCTCCGATCGCGTCCCCGACCGGAGGCACACGGCGACTCGTCCGGGAGAACCGAGACCGAGGCCGATACCGGTGCCGAGATCACCGTCGAGGGCGGCGAAGTCGGCGAGATTCGTCCGGCAGGGTGTCCGGTCGGCACCACGGTCGAGGTCGAGGACGTCTTCTATAACACGCCCGCCCGCGAGAAGTTCCTGAAGACGGACGCCACGGAGTTCGATCACGTCAACCGGGTACTCACCCAATACGCGCTCGCGAACCCCGACGTGGCGGTCTCACTCGAACACGACGGTCGCGAGACGTTCGCGACCGAGGGAAACGGCGACCTCGAGAGCGCAGTGCTTGCCGTCTACGGCCGCGACGTTGCGAAGTCGATGCGTCCCGTCGAGTGGCAACCTGCCGACGAACGGATGACGGGCGAGGAGGTCCCACCCGAATCCCTCCCCGACGAGACACCGGTCGGACGCGTCCACGGACTCGTCTCCCACCCCGAGACGACGCGCGCGAGCCGGGAGTACCTCTCGACGTTCGTCAACGGCCGGTACGTGACCGCGGGCGCGCTTCGGAATGCGGTGATCGAGGCCTACGGCGGCCAGCTCGCTTCGGACAGGTACCCCTTCGCGGTTCTGTTCGTCGAGGTGCCGCCGGAGACCGTGGACGTGAACGTTCATCCCCGCAAACTCGAGGTTCGCTTCGATGCGGAATCGGCCGTCCGAGAGGCGGTCGAGACGGCCGTCGAAACCGCGCTGCTCGAGCACGGCCTGATCCGATCCACCGCCCCGCGCGGCCGATCGGCCCCCACGGAGACCGCCATCGAGCCGCAGCGTGCAGACACCGAGGTCCGCGGCGGTGCGGCGACGACCGACGGCCGTGATCGGGAGACGGAACTGGAGCAGAACCGAAACCCGGAATCCGATCGGAATCAGGGATCAAACTCGGAGCACGATCGAACCCTCGATCCCGAATCCGTTTCCAACCAAGAGGACCGAACCGGCGACGCGAGCGAGATCGATCCGAACGACGAGGATGCCTGGTCCGTCGAAGGACTCACCGATCCGGGGACGTCGCTCGGATCGGAGGACGAAGTGGGAACGGACGATCCATCCGGGGAAACCGGCGGATCGGTCGAGACGAGCACATCGGAGGGTGCAACAGGCGGAGTCGATCCCACCGGAACCGACCGGAACACGCAGGAGGGAAGCGAGAGAAAACATGCCCATACCGACACGTCGGACCGAAAGACCGCGAACGCGTCACCCTCGCCGAGAACGTGGCAACGGGACGAGGTAACCGACTCCGGATCATCCGAGAACGTTGCGACGACCTCGGAGCAGGAGATGAGCGATGGGCTCACCGATCGGGAGTCACAGGGAGGGACGACAACCGAGACGGAACGTGTACCGTCGATCGCGACTCCGAACGAGCAGGGAACGCTCGACGGGGAGACGACGACCGCGGAGATCGAGCGGGACTTCGAATCGCTGCCGCGACTGCGGGTCCTCGGGCAACTCCACGAGACGTACGTCGTCGCCGAGGCGTCCGAGGGACTCGTGTTGATCGATCAACACGCCGCCGACGAGCGCGTCAACTACGAGCGGCTCCGGGAGGTCTTCGCCGACGGAATGGACGCCCAGGCGCTCGCCGAGCCGGTGACGGTCGAGTTGACCGCGCGGGAGGCCGCGCTCTTCGCGGAGTTCAACGAGGAGCTTCGAGGGATCGGATTTCGGACGGAGCGGGCCAGCGACCGGGAGGTCGTCGTCTCCGCGGTCCCGGCCGTCTTCGATGCGACGCTCGATCCGGGGTTGCTCCGGGACGTGCTGGGGTCACTCGTCGAGGAGGGAACCGACGATGCGGAGCCGGTCGAGGACGTTGTCGACGGGCTAGTGGCGGATCTCGCCTGCTACCCGTCGGTGACTGGGAACACGTCCCTCCGGGAGGGTTCGGTGCTCGAACTGCTCGCCGCGCTCGACGAGTGTGAGAATCCCTACGCGTGCCCGCACGGACGGCCGGTGATCATCGAATTCGACCGCGAGGAGATCGAAGACCGCTTCGAGCGGGATTATCCCGGCCACGTCGGACGACGCACGGAGTGAATCAGAGCGGAACACCGAACGTCCGGCACGTTGACCGAACGACGAGCGGTGACTGATCGAGAGTTAATCGACGATCGATGGCTGGCGGCCGATCGACGATCGATCAATCGACGGCTGGCGGACCAGGCGTACTATATACTGGGGGTGCAAGTTGCGGATATGGAGTGGGACGCGTGACCGATCTCGTGACCTTCGGCGAAACGATGTTGCGGCTCTCGCCGCCGCGAGGCGAGCGGCTGGAGACGACTCGGGAACTCGAGGTTCAAACCGGCGGTACCGAAAGCAACGTCGCCGCCGCCGCAGCCAGACTGGGCATCGACTCGGTGTGGCTCTCGAAGCTGCCGGACTCCCCGCTTGGGAGGCGTATCGTCTCCGAGCTGCGGAGCCACGGCGTGCGAACAGGGATCTCCTGGGCGGATCCCGAGGAGACGCGAACCGGGACCTATTACACCGAACACGGCGGCGACCCCCGCGGAACGAACGTCGTCTACGACCGTGCCGACTCCGCATTCACGACGGTACGGACGTCGGAACTTCCGGAGGGGATCTTCGAGGGGACGGGCCGGTTCCACACGACCGGCATCACGCCCGGACTTTCACAGACGGCCAAGCAGACGACGATCGATCTCCTCGAAGCCGCCGGCGAGGCCGGCGTCACGCGGTCATTCGATCTGAACTATCGAGGCAAACTCTGGTCGCCGGCGGAGGCGAGACGGACCTACGAATCGCTTTTCGAGTACGTCGATACCCTGTTCGTCCCTCGCCGGGACGCCCGGGACATCCTCGAGTACGAGGGCGACGCCGTCGAGATCGCCCACGGTCTGTTGACCGAACACGACCTCGATACCGTCGTTCTCACCCGGGGCGAGAAGGGTGCAGTCGCGGTCGGCGACGGAGAGGTGCACGAACAGGGAACCTACCAATCCGACACCTACGATGCGATCGGGACCGGCGACGCGTTCGTCGGCGGGTTCCTTTCGCGACGGATCGACGGCGGCGACGTTCCCGACGCGCTACAGTGGGGGGCGGCTACGGCCTCGCTCAAGCGGACGATCGGCGGCGACATCGCCGTGATCACCCGCGATGAGGTCGAGTCCGTACTCGCCGGCGAGTCGGGGATCGATCGCTAGCGATCCGCGGACCACCCACGGGCGTGTATCGCTCCCGTCGAAGTGGACAACGCTTACTATCGCGCAAGCGCGAGATGAACCATGCACGTAGCCGTTATCGGCGCCTATGGCAGCGCCGGTGCCGCAGTCGCCGAGGGGCTGTATCCACACGTCGGTGGCCGGATCGACCGACTGACACTCGTCGACGACGGTGAACCGGGTGGGGGACTCTGCATCCTGGAGGGTTGTATGCCCTCGAAGGAACTCATCTCGGCGGCCACCCATCGCCACCAGGGCCGGGTCGACGAGCGGCTGACCGGCGAACCACACGGGCTCGACCTCGAGCGGATCGTCGAGGAGAAGAACGACCGGACGCGGGGCTGGGCGAGTCACCGTCGGGAGTCGATCCACGATATGGCCGCCGACGAGGACGTCGAGTTCCTCCACGACCGGGCACGGTTCCGCGGCGATCAGACGATCGAGGTCGATGGACAAACGATCGAGGCGGACTACGTCGTGATCGCGACCGGATCGGTTCCCAACATCCCCGACATCCCCGGTCTCGAGGAGGCAGGCTACTACACGAGTAAGGATACGCTTCACGCGACCGAGCTACCGGAGTCCGCGATCATCCTCGGGTTCGGATACGTCGGTCTGGAGATGGCGCCGTACCTCTCGGAGGCGGGCGTCGACATCACCGTGATCGAACACGACGAACGCCCGATCGACGAGGCGGACCCGGAGTTCGGGGACACCCTTCTCGACATCTATCGCGAGGAATTCAACATCGAGGTGCACACGGCGGTCCGCGAGAAGTGGGTCGAGGAGACGGACGACGGCGTCCGGCTTCACCTCCGAAACGAGACCGACGACGAAGACGAAGACGAGGACTGGCTGGGATCCGATGATGCGGAGATCGACAGCATTCGAACCGACGGCGCCGACGTCCCGGAGCCAGTCGAGGCTGAGTCGATATTCTGTTTCACCGGTCGGCAGCCAAACCTCGACGGACTCGGACTCGAAAACACCACCCTCTCGCCGGAGGACGGCTGGATCGACGCGACGATGCGCCCGCCGAACGCCGAACAAACCTTCGTGGTCGGCGACGCGAACGGCCGCGAGCCGATCCTCCACGTCGCGAAAGAACAGGGATACAAGACGGCTGAGAACGTGTTGGCACACGCCAGAGGCAAGCCGATCGAGCCGTACGATAACATCCATCATCACGTGATCTTCTCGGGGGCGGCGATCTATCCGTTCGCGCGCGTCGGCCATACCCCTCGGTCGGCGGTAGAGGCCGGCCACGCGATCGCGACCGCGACGCGGCGGGCCAGCGACGACGGGGTATTCAAATCGAAGGACGTCCCGCACGGTCTCGCACGTCTCGTCGTCGACGCCACGGACGGGACCGTCCTCGGCTGGCAGGGACTCCACTACCACGCCGACGTCATGGCCAAGACGTTCCAGTTGGCCGTCGAGATGGAACTGGACGTTCGCGAGATCCCTGATCGAGCCTATCACCCGACGACTCCCGAGATCCTCGACGGACTGGTGCGGGAGTGTGCAGCACAGGTGCACGCCGAGGAATAACCGACTCACCGAGCGATCGGTGCGATGGAAACGAGAACGAGCGGGGTATCCCAGCGAGCACGCGGGTCAAGCCGAGTAGTAGTACTCGCCGGTCCGCTTCTGCTCGCGGTCCTTCTGGGATTCGGGTTTGTTGATCCGGGGACGACCGGTTCGCTCGTCGCGCCGGAAGGTGATCCCGAGATCCGAGAGAAAGTCGTTCATTCCCGCCCGCATCTCCTGGGGCGGCTTGGCATGGCCATGCTCGGCGGGTTCGCCGTCGAAGACCATCAGTCGGTCGGCCAGGAGGTCGATCATGTAGATGTCGTGGTCGATCACCAGCACGGTCGCGTCGTGGTTCTCGGCGTACCGCCGGATCGCGGTCGTGGCCTGTACACGCTGTTCGACGTCGAGGTGGGCGGACGGTTCATCCAGCAGGTACAGATCGGCGTCCTCCGAAAGACACGCGGCGATCGCAACGCGCTGGCGCTCGCCGCCGGAGAGATCCGTGAGATTCTGTTCCATGATTCGCTCGAGTTGGAGCGGCTGTGCGACCTCCGTGTTCCAGTAGGAGCTTCCGACCTGGTCCGTGATCGACGAGAGGAACGCGTCGACGCGCATGTGACGATCGATCTCGATATACTGTGGCTTGTAGGCGATGTCCATCGAGAACTCCAGTTCGCCTCGGTCGGGCTCTATCACGCCGGCGAACAGTTTCGCGAGCGTGGATTTGCCGATCCCGTTGGGACCGACGATACCCAGCACCTCCGATTCGTAGATCGTGCCGCCGTCGATGGTGAGATCGAACTCGCCCTCGCCGTAGGAGTGGTGCAGGTCCGGATACTCGACGAGTGGGTTCTCCTTCGATGAGACGCGCGGGGCGTGCTCCTCGAAGGTGATCGACTCCGGTCGAATCCGCATGTTCTCGTTGTCGAGATAGCCCTCCAGATACTCATTGATCCCGTTTCTGACGGATTTCGGGTCGGTTATCACGCCGTATGCACCGGGCTCCCCGTAGGCGACGTGGAGGGTGTCCGCGAGGAGATCGAGGATCGCAAGGTCGTGTTCGACGACGAGCATCGAGCGCTCGGAGTCGGCGGCGAGTTCACGAATCAGCCGAGCGGTAGTCATCCGCTGGCTGATGTCGAGGTACGGCGTGATCTCGTCGAGGAAGTAGAAGTCGGCGTCCCTGGCCAGACACGCAGCGATCGCCACGCGCTGGAGTTCACCGCCGGAGATGGAGTCGATGTCCTGGTCCATCACGGGAGCGATGTTCAGCCGATCGATGATGTCATCGAGCGCCCCGCGCTCGTCCGTGTGTTCGAGCAACTCCCGTGTGTTGCCGTCGAACTGCTTTGGAATCTGGTCGACGTACTGGGGCTTTCTGGCGATCGAGACCGATCCCGCCCGGAGCCGGTCGAGATACGTCTGCAACTCGGTGCCGCGGAAACGGTCGACGACCGACTCCCAGTCGGGCTCCCCGCCGGTGTAATCGCCGAGGTTGGGAACGAGTTCGCCGGCCAACGCGTGGACGGCGGTCGATTTCCCGATCCCGTTCGGACCGAGAATGCCGGTCACGGCTCCCGGATCCGGAACCGGAAGGCCATACAGCGAGAAGGCGTTTTCGCCGTAGCGGTGGATGGGGTCCGACTCAAGCTCGGATGGAAGGTTGATGATCTCGATCGCATCGAAGGGACATTTCTCGACGCAGATACCACAGGTCTCTCCGAGACAGATCTCCTCGGAGATTCGGATCTGGTCGGGGTCCCCGTCCTCAACGTCCTCACCCCGCACCGTGATGCACTCTTTGCCCGTTCGGTTGGGCGGGCAGTATTTCATGCATTCGTAGTTACAGCGGTCGGGTTGACACCGGTCGAGATCGACAACCGCGATACTGTCGTCGGCCATGGCTACAGTTGAACACCCGAGGTCAACAGGATCGTGTAGGTGATGAACCACAGCGTGAAGGTCATAAAGACCACGTAGAGGTTGTCCTTCATCCCGAAGTCGGTGATGTCGACGCCGACCAGTTTGAGGATCGGAAACTGGCCGACGGCAAACGCCCCCATCACGACGACGGCCATCGTGGATCCGCCGTTGGCGGGCGACGTGCCGACGTACCACGCGGACACGAGTGCTGCGCCGATGCCGGCCAGACAGGCGATGGTCGTGACGACCACGCTGCGAGCGTGGCCGGTGATCCCCGAGTCGTCACTCATACCTACGCGTCTGCTGGCACCGGTGAAAAGGCGTTCGTTCCACGGTCGACTCCTCCCTCACCGACGGATCGACGGACACGAACGATGGAGGGCGAACGCCGGTACAGCGCGCGCGAGCCACGATCCTGACCGATCGGTCAGCCCGAGCGGCTCATGTGGTGAATATATAGGAGAATGTTGCCCCAATATCCGTGGAATACGTCCTCGATCGCGATCGAAGGACGTCGATCACCGGGATCTGCATCAACCTTTATGCCGGTGTGCTTTTTCGAGTCGTAACGATGGCTGGAACCGAACAGGGAAGCACCGACGGGACCGAGACGCTTGAGGACCTTCCCCCGAGTGCGAAGCTCGTTTTCAAGGTACTGGAGTACAATGGGGCATTAACACAGAAGGGAATCGTCGAGGAGTCGATGCTTTCGGCACGAACGGTTCGATACGCGCTCGAGCGGCTCGAACGGATCGGCGTCGTCGACGAGGACGTCTATTTCGCCGATGCGAGACAGAATCTCTATGAACTCACCGACCCGGCTGGAGAATTCACGACTGACGAGAAGGAAGCCTGCTGTGCCGACTGATCGACGATCCCGAATGCCCTCCGCCCTTCGGATCACCGTTCGTCAGCGATCTCCCGGCTTCGCGCGATCGCGGAACGAACGGTAAGTGCGACCGTCACGAGGGTTCCACACGCGACCGCAAGCACGAACGCGAGCAGGAGAAACCACCCTTCGGGCCCCAACACCGGATACGCGCGGGTTCCGTCGAAGGGGCCCCACAGCTCAAGGACGCGAAACAGGTAGGCGGCGACCGCTACAACGATCCCGACGATCGCCCCGATGATGGCGTGACGTCGGACCTCGAGTGCGGCGAGAAACGCCACGAGCGGCGGCCGTTCCGGTCGCTTTTCGGTCACGCCGAAGCGTTCGATCCGCCGGGACATAGGCCCATCGAACCGACACGATCGGTCGTTCCCACGATCGGTCAGTTACCCGGTCGATCGGTCGAGACGTCGTCCACCGATCCGTCCGTGGTTCCCTCCTCGATACTCGCGTACACGCCCGCACCCTCTTCGACCAGGTCGAGGCGGTCGGCGAGCGCGGAACCGATATCGTAGGTGTCACGGACCGTCCGAGCGAGGATCCCGTCACGCTGGAAGGCGACGAGGACGGCAACGTACTCGTCCGAATCAGGGCGCAACAGGAAGACGGCACGGGGATCGTCGTCCTCAAGTCGAGCGTTCACCCGAGCGATAAGCGGCTCGATCGGGAGGGATCCATCGGCGAGCGCGGAGAGTGTGTCACGGCCGGGCGGATCCGCAAACAGGTACAACGCGCCGTTCGGGGAGCCGTCGCGTCCACGGGTCGTCGTCGACATAACGGCGTCACCGGCCGCCCGGGCGTTCCGCCAGGCCTCCCTCGCGGCCTCGAACATCCCTGTGACCTCGTCGGCGACGTGAATACGACTCTCGCGGACGACCTCGATCTCCTCGATCCCTGCCTTCTGTCCCGACCACGCGAGCGTGGCGTCGACGATCCATCCCGGCTCCAATGGGTCGGCAACAGCGGAGTGATCGCCATCGACTCGAAGAGGAGCATACGCGTCGGCGGCTGCCGGATCGTCCGGATCGATCGGCTCGTCCGGGATCTCGACCAGCGTGAATACGTCGTCCTCGCGACGCTGGACCCGAAACCGGCCGACGGTCGTCGGCTGCATGGACGATCGAAACGGACGAGCGGTGATAAGCGAGGTGATCCGTTCCGCGGTCGACCAACAGTCAAGGCCGACGGTTCGCTATCAGGGCCAACGGTTCGCTATCAAGGCCGGACGGCTGGCGGTCGACGATCGGCGATCGGCACCGACGATCAGCGGCACCGGCATCGACGGATCCGCACCGTTATGGGGGGCCAAAGCGTACGTCTTCACACGAATGGGAATTCTCGAGGACAAGGGTCGAGCGCGGGTGTTCTACAGGTATCTCTCGACGATCTATGACCGGATCAACCCGTTCATCTGGAACGAGCGGATGCGAGAGGAGGCGCTCTCGTGGCTCGACATCGAGGCTGGCGATCGAGTGCTCGACGTCGGCTGTGGGACCGGGTTCGGAACGGAGGGTATCCTCCAGTACACCGACGACGTCCACGGTCTTGATCAGAGCGTTCACCAGATGGAGCGGGCCTTCGAGAAATTCGGCAAACACGACCAGGTGAACTTCTACCGGGGCGACGCCGAGCGACTTCCGTTCGCGGACGACACCTTCGATGCCGTCTGGTCGTCCGGCTCGATCGAGTACTGGCCGCACCCGGTGGCGGGACTCCAGGAAATGCGCCGGGTCGCAAAGCCCGGATCAACCGTCCTCGTTGTTGGACCCGACTATCCGGACTCACGGATCGCGAGACGAGTCGCGGACGCGATCATGCTGTTCTACGACGCTGAGGAGGCCGATCGGATGTTCCAGCAGGCCGGATACGCGGAGTTCGAACACCACATCCAGCAGGCCAAACCCGGAAGTCCGAAGGCGATCACGACCGTCGCGACCGTCCCGGAGTAGACCGTCCCGAAGTACACCGTCCTCAAGGTCGATGATCGGAGAGCGGAGAGCGGACCATAATAGCCGCCGACGCGTGATCGATCCGTCCCGGCGGCTAGCATCTCATCCGGAAATCACCGTCGTCGACAGCTGAGCCACCGGCCTCGATCCGTCGTAGACCCGGATCTCGACGATTGCTCCGGGCGTGAGAACCGGGTCGTTCGTGTTCGCAACGGCGAAGGAGGCCCGGTCGCCGGGAGAAAGCGTCGTCGTTCCCGCACTGTTGAACGCGCCGGTGGGACCCGGCTCGAAACCGCTCGCCGAGAAGAACGGCACTGGCGGCTGTTCGGCGAGCGGTTCGCCGTCGACACGAACGCGAAGTCGGAGGTTCGAGACGTCGAGCGCGTCGCCACCCCGGTTTTCGAGGATCACGTCCGATCCCTCAACGGTCAGCGAAAGAGCCGCGGTCGGTGCCGGATCGATCGGATCCACAGCGCCCGTGACGATCACGGCGAAGCCGGCGCCAAGAACCGTAACGAGAAGGATCAGACACACGGCCGCGATCGGAGCGAACGCCCGATCGGAGCGAGATCCGGGGGCAATTCGATGCGAATGGAGTCGCGGAAGGATCGGGATCACACGCCGTCTGCGTCGGTATCCGTATAATACCCTCGTACTGCGGCGTGGGCCAGTCGATCAGATGGGTCGTGTCTCGGGTTCCGCTCAGGATGCGTCTTCGGTCCCGCCACTCAGGAGGTGTCTTCGGTTCCGCCACTCAGGAGGGGTCTTCGGTTCCGTCATCCGGTTCGGGGATCCGCGGCGGATCGACGGGATCGATCTCGGAGACCCAGGCGACGCGGGGATCGGCGACGACGGTCGTTCGATAGGGGCGATCCGGGGAGAGGATCCAGAGTTGCCCTTCCCCGTTCGTCGATCCGACCTCGACGCTGTCGTCGCCACCGGCGGCAACGGTGACCGTGGCGCTCGAGACGGGATCGCCCGTCTCCAGGTCGGTGGCGGTCACGCGAACCGGACCGCCCGGATACGTTCGTTCGACGATCAACTCGATTCCGTCCTGGGTCGACGTTCGCGTGTGAGCGTCGGAGAAGGACTCGAGTTCACGACGCTGGTGTTCGATAAAGACGTCGCCGTCACCGCCGCTGACGAACGTCCGAAGGCGCCCTCCCTCGAAGGGAACGTTGACCCGGGTGAGTCCCTCCGTCCCGAGCGTATCGGCGGAGAGGCTCCGCTCGTCAACGCGAGGGTACGCGGAGAGAGTACGTTCGAGCGCCTGCTCGCTTTCGTCCGGTCCGCCCGCCGCGTTCCGGTCCCATCGGTCGCCACGGTAGACCTCGCGGAGGTACTCGTCGTCGTCGATCGCGGCTAGGATGACGACGTCATCGGCGGTCTCGACGTAGATCCGATCCGGAGTCTCTCCCCCTCGAATCGTCTCCAACGCGTAGGAACGAACCGGCCCCTCGTAGACGCTCAACCGGAAGGCGAGCGACTCGGTTTCGAGAGTAACGCCCGAGGTCTCGGCCGCGAGCACCGAGAGCGCATCGAGCCGCATTCGTAGCACCTCCGCGGTGGCTGATATCTCGGCGAGTTCGACGAACAGCTCCCGATCGGAAAGCTCGCCGCGTGCGTGCGCGTCGATGGCCTCCTGCTGTCGCTCGTAGAGGCGGGTCTCCGCGTCCCTGACCGCGGCCTCGGCGGCCACCAACCGCCGCTTCCGTTCGGCGGAGGAGTTTGCGGCCTGCACGTGGGCGATCGTCGCCTCGGTCCGCATCGAGGCCGTCGTCCGCGTCGTCTCGATCCGGCTTGCCGGACCGAGATCAGCATGGTGGCGATCGAGGGAGACCGACGTCGCCGATCCGGACGGCGCAGCCAGGACGTTAATCCACGAGTCCGTCGTGGGATCGGTGGTGTCACTCCCGTTCGTCCCGTCACCGTCCGTTTCCGTCTGCTGGGCGACCGGATCCCGGAAGAGCGCACCGAGGGCGTCCGCCGACGGATCGACCGTGAGGGTGGGTCGGTCCCCGTCCCACGTCGCGGGGCTCGCATCGCCCGGCGCGAACCCGACGGTCACCGGCGCGAGAAGGAGGGCGAGCGCCAGGAGGACCGAGAGGAGCTTCATCGGGGGGAAATCCGGCGGCATCAGTTAAAAAATACACCCATTGAGGGAGATCGGACGCACGAGAACCGACCGATGAAAAGGATTTTGCCGAGCGCACGCGAGGAAACGGCTATATGCGGCGACTCGTCCTCCGTGTCGTTCTCGCCTCCATGCTCCTGTTGATCGGGGTCTCCGGGGGTGCATTCGCCGGAGCCACGCCGAGCGCCCCGGAGCCGACGTCCGCCGCGTTCGATGGGTCGACGGCGGTCGAATCCGTTGACGCAAGTGGACGGCGACCGCAACTTTCGACCGGAAACGCGACGCCGGAGACGGAGTTCCGGATCGATCTGCAATCGACGCGGGACGCCGACTGGACGGTGATCGTCCGATATGAACTCGCCACCGAGAACGAAACGACGGCGTTCGAGCGCGTTGCCGGTCGTTTCAAGTCGGGGGAAGTCGGCCCGTCCGCAGAGCTGTACGTCAACCTCGCGGCTGGCGCCGCCGAGGCGTCGGGCCGCGAGATGGAGATCGTGGACGTCCAACGCGAGGCCGCGATCGATCGGGGGATCGATCTGGCCGGCAGCGAGGGAGCGGTCGGCGAACTCCGACTCTCGTTTACCTGGACCGAGTTCCTCCGTGAGGAGGGCGAACAGCTCGTCCTCGACGACGCCTTCCGTACCGCCGACGACGAGACGTGGCTGCAGTCGCTCGGGGAGAACCAGCGGATGGTGATCCAGCCGCCCGAAGAGTATCAGGTCGATTCGTTTCCCGGGATCGGCCTGTCGCTCGAGGATCGAGCCGTCGTGATCGAGGGGCCGAGGACGTTCGAACCGGACGACCGCATCGCGGTGGTTTATTCACCGACCTCACAGCCCGTCTCGAGCCCACCGTGGCTCCTCCTTGCAGGTGCGGTCGTCCTCGGATCGCTCGTGATCGCGTGGGGGCTGTGGATATATCGCCGATCCGGAGACGAGGAGTCGCCGCTTGAACGCCCCACCGGTGCGCCGGACTCGGCCGCAGAACGGCCGACTGGGGAGACGGGAGTTGGAAAGACGGAAGCGGGCGAAAAGACCGGAGCTCCGGACGAAGGACTGGCTGGGTCGTTCGAGGAAGCGGCGACCGAGGAGGAAGCGGAAACGGAACCTGAAGAGGCCCACGAACCGGATCTCTCGCTGCTGTCCGACGAGGAGCGGGTCGAACGGCTACTCGAGGACCGGGGCGGCCGGATGCGACAGGCGACCATCGTCGAGGAGACGGGATGGTCGGATGCGAAGGTCTCCCAACTCCTGTCGGCGATGGCCGAGGAGGGACGCATCGAGAAACTGCGACTTGGGCGTGAAAACCTCATCTCGCTGCCCGACCAGGCGCCCGAAGAGGACGGAGAAGACGGGTCGAACAGGGAGGAGTGACCGACCGACGAGCAGCGATCGACGGGAGCGATTGCTGACCAGTTCCGGATCGACACGGGCGATTCCGAGTCGGTACGGAGTGATCCCGGGACGATATGGGATATTCCGAGCCGATGCCAGGCCGGATCCTGGTCAGCAACGCGTGACGCCCGAGACGGAGCCGACCCGCTGTCGACGGCTTTCGAAAGTCCTTACACGTGGTCGGTGGTACCGTCTCACGATGAAGGTTCTCGTGACTGTAAAGGAGGTCGGCGAGGTCGGTGACGACTTCGCGATCGAGGGGGACGGGATCGCCGATGGCGACCTCGAATACGACATCAACGAGTGGGACGAATACGCACTCGAGGCCGGCGTCCGTCTGGCCGAAGCTGAGATCGCCGAGGAGGTCGTCACGGCGACGATCGGGCCCGAACGTGCCGAGGAGACGATCCGAACGGCACTGGCAAAGGGCGCAGATCGCGCCGTCCGCGTCTTCGACGATGCGATCGAGGATGCCTTTCTCGACGTTGAAACGCGGGTCGATATTCTCGAGGCGATCGTCGAGGCGGAGCAACCGGACCTGGTGCTCTCGGGCGTCCAAGCGAGCGATACGGCCTTCGGAGCCACCGGGGTCGCGCTCGCGGAGCGGATCGGCTATCAGCATGCGGCGGTGGTAAACGACCTCGAAATGGATGCGGACGCCGGGGTGGCGCATGTCCGGCGGGAACTCGAGGGAGGCATCGAGGAGCTGACCGAGGCGGACCTGCCGGCGGTGTTGACCATCCAGACCGGACTAAACGAGCCACGGTACGCGAGCCTCCGTGGGATCCGTCAGGCGCAACGAAAGGAGATCGACGTGCGGACGCTCTCGGATATCGGACTCTCGGAGATCGACGTCGAAGGGAAAGTGACGCTCTCGAGCATGTATGAACCCGAAAGCGACTCCGATACGGAACTCATTGAGGGCGACGCCGGAGAGGCTGCAGCGCGTCTCGCCGAAGTCCTCCGCGAGGGAGGGGTGGACGCCTGATGTCGTCCGCCGCCGTGCTCGCCGTCGTGGAACATCGCCGCGGCGAGCTCAGGGATATCTCCCAGGAGTTGCTCACCGTCGGACGCGAGCTTGCGGACGCGATCGAGGGTGACCTCCACGTCGCGGTCATCTCCGGGGACGTCGAGACGTTCGCGGAGAGACTCAACCGGAACGGCGTCGACGCCATCCACGCCGTCGAGAGCGGGGAGGAGTTCGACCACGGGATCTACACGCGAGCGGTCGAGGCCCTTCACGCGGAACTGGAACCGACGGCGCTGCTGATGCCCAACTCCGTCAACGGGCTTGATTACGCGCCCGCCGTCGCCGAACGGCTCGATCTTCCCCTCGTGACTGACGCGACCGATCTGGCCTACGACGAGGGGATCACGGTCACCCGCGAGATGTACGGATCAAAGGTCGAAACGACCGTAGAGGTGGACGACGACCGATTCGCCGTGACCGTCCGCGGCGGCGAGTGGCCGGCTGCGGAGGGATCCGGCGACGCGAGCATCGAGACGATCGACCTCGATGTCGAGGAGGGCGACTTCGGCGTCCGCGTTCAGGGATATGAGGAGGTCGCCGGCGGAGACGTTGATATCACGGACGCCGACGTGCTCGTCTCCGTAGGCCGCGGGATCGGCGAGGAGGAGAACCTCGAGTTGATATGGGAGCTGGCCGACGCGCTCGATGCCACGGTCTCGGCCTCGCGACCGATCGTCGATAGCGGGTGGCTCCCGAAGAACCGCCAAGTCGGCCAGTCAGGGGCCGTCGTCACGCCCGACGTGTACATCGCGATCGGCATCTCGGGTGCCGTTCAGCACGTCGCCGGTATGAAGGGCGCAGAGACGATCGTTGCGGTCAACGTGGATCCGAACGCGCCGATCTTCGACCTCGCCGACTACGGGGTCGTCGGAGACCTCTTCGAGGTGATTCCGGCGCTGATCGAGGAGTTCAAGTAACCCTCGAGGAACTCCGTCTTCACCCGAAGGCCGTCACGTTCGAAGCCATTCCAGTCCCGCATTCAATCCTGGGCACGGCAGTCCTCTCCCGCCACGACAGCCCTCCCGATCATAGTCCGTTCTCAACTCACGTTCTCAACCCAACTTCACTCGCGCTCGCGAAGCCGGTCGATCCGATCGCCGAGAGGCGGCTGTACCTCGAGGAACGTCCGCCAGGTTCCCCGCTCCGGTTCCACACCGCGACGTGCCGCGGCACGTTCGAAGGCGTCGGCGAGCCGATCGGCGCCGACGCGGTCGGCCGCCCGAGCGTCAGCGGCATACTGGATCCGGCGTCCGGCCCACAAGGAGACGATCCCGATCGCCACGAGAGCGGTGAACCCGTCGCCAAAGGGAACGATTCGGACCACGATCGCCGCGAGGATCGACAGGATCGCGGCGACAGCGGCGGCGCGAAATTCAGCGTAATGCGTCTCGACGCGAGCAGCCTCGGCCGCGAACAGAGCCTGAATCGTTCCCTCGTCGAGAGCGGCTTCGCCGTCCCCGTTCTCATCCGAACCGTCCGATCCGGGGCCGACCGTCCCGTCTTCCCGCGCTCGGGAGTTATCCCCTCCGGTGCGGTTCGCACCGACCACCTCGTCGCTCACGAACAGCACGCGCCGACCTGGCGGTCCGCGGACCGCGATCTCCGGAGTCCGCCCTCCGTCGTCGATGACGGCGACGGCTTCAACGTCGAGGCCGGCCGCCTCCCGGAGCGCGTCGAGGCGTGCCCGTTCCGCACGCGTCGGTTCGCGGGTCTCAAGGAACCGATCCGCGGCGTACAGCGGACCGACGGTTGCCGCGATCATCGCGACGACGGCGACGACGGGGAGCAATGCGATCCGAAGCATTCAGAACTTCTCCAGGAGGTCGTCGTAAAACTCGCCGCCGCGTCGATTCGAGAGCTTCTCGACGATGAGTTCCGGGGTGGAGCGGGCGAGGTGATCCTTTCGTGGCGATCGATTCACGCGGAGTTCGCCCTCGACGAGCCCGGTCGCCTCGATACCGTCGACGGCGATCTCGAAGTCGGCGGCCTCCCGGATCTCCCGGGCAAGATGGGAAACGAATACTCCGGTCGCCGCCTGGTCCTCGAGCGCCTCGAGGATGCCCGCGATGATCTTCGCGGAAGCGCCCGGTTCGGTGATCGACTCCAGCTCGTCGACCAACACGAGCCGACCGTCGGCACCTTCGACGAGGTCGCCGAACTCGCGAAGCGTCGCCTCGAAGGCGCCGGCGTCGAGGGTCCCCTGGGACTTCGCGTAGTAATGGATCTCCTCGAACCGCTCGAGGCGCACCTCCGTGGCCGGAACGGGCATCCCCATCTGTGCGAGGATCACGACGAGCGCGACCAGATCGAGCGTCGATGTCTTGCCGCCGGAGTTGACTCCCGAAAGCAGCGTGGCACCACTCACCGCGTAGTCGACCGCCTCTACCTCTTCGAAGGGGACATCGAGGAGCGGCGACCGGCCCTCGACGATCCGGAACCCGCGGTCGCGGTCGAACGTCGGGAGCGTACACTCGAAATCGCGGGCAAACCGGGCTATCGCGAGTTCGACGTCGAGTTCGAGAGCATCACGGACGAGCGCGTCGGCCGGGTCGCGAAGCGCCGAGAGCTCCTCGGCCAGCTCGGCTTTGAGCATCGCGGCCCGCTGGTCACGGGCGGCCGAAAGCTCGGTTCGAAGCCGTGAGACGGATGCCTCGTCCTGTTCGACCGGAAACGTTGGGTCCCCGTCCGCAAAGACGCGCTCCGCGATCTCCGCCTCGCCGGGCTCGAGTTGCAACGCGGCTATCACGTGGTCGCGTGCGCGATCGAGGGCCGCGTCGTACTCGTCGGCGAGCTCGCGCGAGAGCAGCGAGTCGACACGCGCACCCTGCTCGACGAGCGAGAGGAAGTCCTGGCCCTCGATCGTGACGTCCCGCTCGCGGATGGCCTCCCGCAGGTGGTCGTTCGCGACCGACTCCGCGGTTCCGACGGCTGCATCGAGATCGTCAACGGCGGTCGTCAGCCGGCCGAACTCCGCGTCGCCGATCACACTGCCGTCGTCGTCGATCCGCGAGAGCGCGTCCCGGAGCGCATCGAGTTCACACGGCGGGTCGATGGTGGCGGCCTCGTGAACGTTCGCGGCCGCGAGAAGTCGATCCCGATTTGCCGCGAACCTGGCAAGAAGGCGCTCCGGGACGGTCTCGGCGGGCGTCTCGAGGGCATCGGGCCGGACCCGAACGTCACCCTGCACGTCCAGCCCGGCGAACGATTCGTCGAGGACGACCACGGTTGCATACGACCGGGCCAACTCCGAGACGTCGCGGGCGTCTTCGACGATCTCCACGGAGAGTTCGGGGACCGCCTCCTCGGCCTCGGCGTAGCATTCGGCATCCGCAGTCGCCAGACATCGCTCGCGAACCCGGACCGTGTCCGGCGATTCCATCGGATCGACGCCCGAAAGCGCTTCGAGAATATCGGGATCCGGATCGCGTTCCATCGCGTCCGCGACGAACGACCGGGCCTCCTGGATCCGCGAACGGGATGCCGAGGGGTAGAACGTCTCCAGACGCGTTTCGGCATAGTCGGTGACCGTTCGGTCCTTGAGCAGACCCATCGCATCGCGATAGAGATCGCGTGCGCGATCGGTCGCGAGCACGCGTCCGTTGTCGTCGTGGCGGTCGCGGATCGCCCCCCGAGCGATCTGGACGGCCCGTCCGTGGGTAATCCCGGACGCGCTCGCGATCGCGGCGACATCACCCTCCCGAAGCGCCGTCTCGGGATCATCCAGTTCGTGGAGGGCGTCCGCCGTCTTCGCCCCAACTCCGGGGATCGCCTCCAGTTCCATCACACCGGGTTCTCTCGGGGATCGCCAAAAGGGTGCGGGTCGCGGGCGGCCTCACGAGGGCACGTCCCCGACAGACACGACGACGCCCTTTTTCTCTCTCACGTGTAACGAACTGCCATGGACTCGGTTACGGACGCGAGCCGGCCGACGGGAACGCCGGATGCGTCGATCGAACTCGACAGGGAATCGCTTTCGGCATCGCTCGAACGGAAGGTCGATCTCGTCCAGGAATCGCTTTCGGAATGCGATAGCGCGTTGATCGCCTTCTCAGGCGGTGTCGACTCCTCGGTCGTCGCGGCGCTCGCGCGCGACGCTCTCGGTGAGGATGCCGTCGCCTGTACTGCCAAAAGCGAGACGCTTCCGGCCGCGGAACTCGATGACTCCGTCCGAGTCGCAGCCGAGATCGGGATCCCCCACGAGATCGTCGAGTTCTCCGAGCTCGACGACCCGGCGTTCGTCACCAACGACGACGAGCGGTGTTATCACTGCCGAACGATGCGGCTCGGCCGGATGTACGAGAAGGCGACCGAGATGGGTATCCATACGGTCTGTGACGGGACGAACGCCTCCGATCCGGGCGAGGGACACAGACCGGGATTGCGTGCCGTCGAGGAGCTGTCGGTGCGATCGCCGCTTTTGACACACGACATCGACAAATCGGAGGTGCGAGCAATAGCTGAGGCCTACGGCCTCTCAGTGGCTGACAAACCGTCGATGGCGTGTCTCTCCTCGCGGATCCCGACCGGACTGGAGGTCACCGAAGAACGGCTGACCCGCGTCGAGAAAGCCGAACGACTCCTTCGCGAATGGGGCTTTTCGCAGTTCCGCGTCCGGGATCACGACGGCTTGGCCCGCATCGAGATCGCGACCGGTGAACTCGGAGGCGCACTCGATCCTGAGTTCGCGCAGGCAGCCACCGAGCACCTGACTGACGTCGGCTTCGAGCACGTCACGCTCGATCTGGCCGGCTACCGGACCGGAAGCGTGAGTCCGGGCGACGCGAACGAGAGTGATGAGACGGACGAGGCTGACGAAACGACGGAAAGAGACGGGACGGGCGAGGAGAGCACCACGAACGATGGCACCACGAACGATCTCGATCTGGGACGACAGTATCCGCGCGGAAACTAACTGACACCGCGAGCGAGGATCACGTGATCCCTCGTGGCCGCGTCGTCACTCGTCTCGATCGCCGGCCTCGTCAGGGAGGGAGGTGGGATCGGCTTTGGACCCGTGGCGGGAGTCATCGCGCTCGAACGCGTACAGCGACGGGCCCATCACGAGGATAACGAGGGTGCCGGGAATCGGAACCGTCGGGACGAACACCGGAAGCGTCAGTCCGATGGCGACCGTGAGAAAGACGAATCCGGCCCACAGCGGTGCCCTCGCGATGCCGAGGCGGTCGGCGTCCCAGTAGACGGCGATCGCGGCCACGGCCGCAAGAAGAATCCCGGAGCCGGCGACGATCGGGACGAGAGCCATATCGGCGGGTGGATCCGACGAGCGAAAAACGTTCCGTGACGACGACGTCCCGAAGCCTAGCCATTCCCGGGATCAGTCCCGAGATCAGCCCCGGGATCGGCTCCGGGGACTGGCTCCGGTTCAGTGACTACGGCCGCCAGTTCGTCGGCGGAGATGTCGAGGCCCTGCCGGGAGAAGAAGGCGGCTACGTTCCGACAGTCACGCTCGAGGAATTTCCGGGCGTTCGGATGGTGGACGGTCACCGCCTGGCCCATATCGATGACCACGAGTTCGCCCTCATGGATGATCACGTTGTACTCCGAGAGGTCGCCGTGGATCAACCCGACCCGGTAGAGCCGGCGCATATACTCGCGGATGACCTCGTAGGCAGTCTCCGGATTCTCGATGGAGACCTCCGAAAGTCGGCGAGCCCGGTCGTCCGCGTGGCCGACGAGTTCCATGACGAGTGCGTTCCGTTGGACGGCGATCGGTTCCGGAACACGAACGCCGGCATCGCGTGCACGCCGGAGGTTGGCGAACTCCTTTTTCGTCCAGGCGAGCACGACCGCCTTTTTGTCCGAAGCGATCCCCTCGAATCGGGGATCGCCCTCCAGATACTCACGCATCTGGTTGAAGTTCGAGGAGTTGATCCGATAGATCTTCACCGCGACCTCCTGGCTTTCGTCCTCGCCGAACGCCTCGAAGACGTTAGCCTCCTTTCCCGTCGATATCGGTCCGCCAAAAGCGGTGATGTAGCCGTCCTGAACGAGTTTGTAGATGGCCGCAAGCGTCGCATCGTCGAAGACGGAGCCCACGAGTTTGAACTGTTCCGAGTCCTTGATCCGCTCGCGGAACTCGTGGAACTCCCGATCCCGCCGGCGTGCGATCCGGTCCGCTTCGGTATCGGAAACGTCGATTTGCTCCCACTCGTCGCCCGGATCCTCGGGGGGTTCGAGCAGGTCGAACTCCTCTGTCATTCCTTAAAACGTTGGGCTCCAAGCCGTAAAAGCCCGGCTGTTGGTCCAATGGCCGTGGCCAGCCTCACGGGAACGAAGAGGACCGATCGCTACGCGAAGAGATCAAGGCCCCATCGACACGGGAAGCAGTCAACCTCCACCGCCACGGAAGCGACCGGGGGGACTTTATCACTCGCTGTCGGAGATGTGCCCAGAATGTCCCAATTCGTCTCCACGGGTGTCGACGGTTTGGATACGATCCTCGGTGGAGGAATCACGCCCCAATCGACCGTTCTCGTTTCGGGGACCCCGGGAACGGGAAAGAGCCTCCTCGGGATCCAGTACCTCTACGCCGGAGTGAGTGAGTCCGACGAGCGGGGCGTCTACGTCTCCTTCGAGGAGGACGCGGAGGACGTTCGGGAGGCCGCGGAGTCGATCGGATTCGAGGCGTTCGGCGAGTTCGTCGACGACGGCCGGATCGTCATCCTCGATAAACGCGACCTGCTCAAAGACGACGACCTCTCGGCGACGATCGATCGGATCCTCGAGACGATCTCGGACCAGGACTTCGATCGGCTGGTGCTCGATTCACTGTCGATGTTCAAGCTCTTTTTCGCGGACGAACGTGAGGAACGAACCTACCTGTTGAAGTTCTCCGACATCCTCAAAGAGAGCGGACTCACATCGCTTCTGATCCACGAACAGGCGACCACATTTCCCGACGCTGAGATCGGGCTGGAGAACTTCCTCACGGACGGAAACGTCCATCTCATCCAGACGCCGACGGGGTCGGGCGTCAGCCGTTATCTCTGGGTGGCGAAAATGCGCAAACAGGACATCGATACCGATATCTATCCGCTGGAGATCGACGAGGGAGGACTCGTGGTCCACGATCAGGCGGGCGGCTTCACCATGGTGGATCACTCCGGGACCCCGTTTTGAGACGCCATCCGAGACTCCGTTTTACGGAACTATCCGGGACCCCCATTTTGAGAGCGCACCGGTCGAAGACACAGACTGCGGGCAGCCGGGAACGCGGAAAGGCTGGAGATCACTCAAGAGACCGGATTGCCGCGATGGGATGGGGATCAGGCGTTCGATAGTGTGCGCCACGCCTCATCGAGGCGGTTCGTGACGGCCGACCGCTCCTCGAGATCAACCTCCAGCTCGTCACGGAACTCGACGGAGACACGCTCGACGCGACGG
This sequence comes from Halopenitus sp. H-Gu1, assembly GCF_041821145.1. NCBI lineage: Archaea > Methanobacteriati > Methanobacteriota > Halobacteria > Halobacteriales > Haloferacaceae > Halopenitus > Halopenitus sp. H-Gu1. The sequence continues at coordinate 78,251 of NZ_JBGUBC010000001.1, forward strand.
CGATAGACGTTAATCCGGCGATGATCGTCGGAGAGCGGCCGGTCGTGTAATTCGAGGAGGTTCGCCTCCTGCAGTTCGTCGATCCGGCGATAACACGTCGCGATCGGGACGTCAAGCTCCTCGCTCAGTTCCTGGGCTGACTTCGGGTCGTCGGCCGCCGCAAGGATCGCCGTGTTGTACTTGTTTCCGAGCACCTCGATCAAGTCGTCCCCCGACATTCACGAACTCAATATTGAGTCCGTGTTTGTAAAGGTACGTACTTGCGGTCGCCGTCCCCGGATCGATCCCCGAAGATCGGGACCCACACCGACCGCAGGCGTGCGCATCGATGCCGTTCTCGGAGGTAACTGCCCGGCCAGTTATCGCTCCGCGAGCATAGCCGCCAATTATTACAGGTGATATTTTGATCCGAGGGTTTATTTTAGATATCATCTCATGGATCAATGGGGAAAGTGGGGGACGGCACGCCGAACCACGGCCACGCCGTCTGCGGAGGTCCTCGGAGGGGGAACCGGGGCGACCACCGCAACGGCACCAGCAGTCGATCGGAGCGGGAGCGGGAGCGGGAGCGGTCCGATCGCTGTGATCCGGTGCGACCGAGGAAGAAGAGGGACGATCGACTGCGAGACGGACGGGAGAACCGGGTCGAGACACGATCGAAGCGATCTGGGTTGCGATCGACCGATCCAGGAAGCAACTGCCTTCACCGCACACGAGGGACAAAGCAGGGACGATCCGGGAAGTAGGGACGATCCGGGAAGGGACGATCCAGGAAGTAGGGTCGCGCCCACGAGCGAGAAGAATCCACGAGACGGATATCACAACCACGAGAAGGACGCACACGGCGACGTCGCGAGAACACCCTTAAAAGCGTCCACGACCAAAAGACATGTATGCGACACGTAACGATTCCGCAGGATCGGATCGCCGTCCTCATCGGTGAAGGCGGCGAGACGTTGCGCGAGGTGGAAGATCGGGCGGACGTTCGACTTGACGTCGACTCGGAGACGGGATCGGTCGCGATCGATTCGACCGGCGATCCGGTCTCGGCGATGATCGCGCCGGACATCGTTCGGGCGATCGGCCGAGGGTTCACCCCCGAGGTTGCCCTCTCGCTCCTCGATCACGATCTTCGACGCTTCGAGTTAGTCGACCTTGCGGACCACACCCGGAACGACAACGATCTGCAGCGCCAGAAGGGCCGTATTATCGGCGAGAACGGGCGAACACGCGAACTCATGGAGGAACTGACCGGCGCGGAAGTCGTCATCTACGGAACGACCGTCGGCGTGATCGGCGGAGCCGAGGAAGTGTCGGCCGTCCGGCGAGCGGTGGGGATGTTGCTCGACGGAGCACCCCACGGTGCCGTGTACTCGTTCCTCGAACGGAAATCCAACGAGCTCAGCGACGACATCGGGTTCTCGACTCCCGAGTGATCCGATCGCGGTCCGATTCTCGTTATAAACACCCCCATGTCACCGACTGACATAGATAGTTGCGCCGTCACGTTGGGCGCTTTCATCGAACGGTAGCGCAACGCTTTTATAGAACTACAGACAATCACACGCTGTACTATGAGTCAGCGACAGCGAATGGGCAACCAGCCGATGATCGTGCTCTCCGAGGAGTCGCAGCGAACCTCCGGAAAGGACGCACAGACGATGAACATCACGGCCGGGAAGGCGGTCGCGGAGTCGGTCCGTACCACCCTCGGTCCGAAAGGAATGGACAAGATGCTCGTCGACTCGACGGGCGGCGTCGTCGTCACGAATGACGGCGTCACCATCCTCAAGGAGATGGACATCGATCATCCGGCGGCGAACATGATCGTCGAAGTCTCCGAGACGCAAGAGGAGGAGGTCGGCGACGGAACCACGACCGCGGTCGTCGTGGCCGGCGAACTTCTCGATCAGGCCGAGGAACTCCTCGACCAGGACATCCACGCGACGACGCTCGCGCAGGGATTCCGTCAGGCCGCAGCAAAGGCCAAGGAAATCCTCGATGAGGAGGCTATCGAGGTCACCGAGGGCGACCGCGAGACGCTCAACGAGATCGCCGCCACGGCGATGACCGGCAAGGGCGCCGAATCCGCAAAGGACGTGCTGGCCGACCTCGTCGTCGACGCAGTGCTGGCGGTCGCGGACGGCGACGACATCGACACCGAGAACGTCTCGGTCGAGAAGGTCGTCGGCGGCGCAATCGAGGGATCGGAGCTCGTCGAGGGCGTCATCGTCGACAAGGAACGCGTCGACGAGAACATGCCCTACGCCGTCGAGGACGCCGACGTGGCCCTGTTCGATGGTGCCATCGAGGTCAAGGAGACGGAGATCGACGCCGAAGTCAACGTCACCGACCCCGACCAGCTTCAGCAGTTCCTCGACCAGGAAGAGGCCCAGCTTCGCGAACTCGTGGACGAACTCGTCGACGTCGGCGCCGACGTCGTCTTCGTCGGTGACGGCATCGACGACATGGCGCAACATTACCTGGCCCAGGAGGGCATTCTCGCGGTCCGACGCGCGAAATCCGACGACCTCAGCCGGCTCGCCCGCGCGACGGGCGGCCGCGTTGTAGCCAACCTCGATGACATCGAGGAATCCGATCTCGGCTTCGCCGGCTCCGTTGCCCAGAAGGACATCGGCGGCGACGAGCGCATCTTCGTCGAGGACGTCGAGAAGGCCCGCTCGGTCACGCTCATCCTCCGCGGCGGCACCGAGCACGTCGTCGACGAGGTCGAGCGTGCAGTCGATGACTCCCTCGGCGTCGTGCGGACGACCCTGCTCGAGGGGTCCGTCCTGCCCGGCGGCGGCGCGCCCGAGACCGAACTGGCGCTCCAGCTTCGTGACTTCGCTGACTCCGTCGGCGGTCGCGAGCAGTTGGCCGTTGAGGCGTTCGCGGACGCACTCGAAGTCATCCCGCGCACCCTCGCAGAGAACGCGGGTCTCGATCCCATCGACTCGCTGGTCGATCTCCGTGCCCGCCACGACGGTGGCGAGCTCGGCGCCGGTCTCGATGCCTACACCGGCGACGTGATCGACATGGAAGATGAAGGGGTCGTCGAGCCCCTCGGCGTGAAGACGCAGGCGATCGAGTCCGCCACCGAGGCGGCCGTGATGATCCTTCGCATCGACGACGTCATCGCCGCTGGCGAGCTGAAGGGCGGCGGCTCCGAAAGCGGCGGGGACGAAGGCGGCGCACCCGGCGGTGCCGGCGGCATGGGCGGCATGGGCGGCATGGGTGGCATGGGCGGCGCAATGTAAACGTCGGCCGACAGCCACACACCCACCTCACCGACCACCGTTTCGCTGCACCGACCGCGTCGATCGCGAACCGAGTTCCGACGTTTTTTGGAAGTCTACGACCCGAAAGCGAACGCGCCGAGGAGCGTCCGTCGAAGCGATCCGCGTCGCGATCGGGGGCCAGCGTAAGGCTCCGAAGCCGATTCGTCCCGTTCGTCACGATCCGAACCGATCAAAACCCCCTTATGGGACCTCTCCGTACTCGCGAATATGGCTGATCCACTAGCGATCGGAGTGGCGGCGTCCATCGTGTTGGTCGTCGTGTTCTTTTCCTCGTTGAGGGGGACCGGCTGGAGCCCGGCCGAGGACATCTCCGAGGAGGTGCTCGAACGGCGTGCGGCTACCGTACCCGAGACCGACTTTCCCGAGCCGATGAACCGTTCGATCGGCGGCGGTGGCGGCGCCGTCGCGGTCGGCGGCGGCGGTGAGGGAGGAGAAACTGGCGAGCTCGAGGAGGGCAGCGCCGAGGAGTCGGCGGGTCCCGGCGACATCCCCGAAGACGAGATCGAATACTACGAGGTCGAGTTCGTGAAGGAGGGTGAAACGGTCGAACTCGCGAACAACGAGCCGATCCTCGACCAGGGCGAAGAACAGGGCTGGGACCTGCCCTACGCGTGCCGGCAGGGTCAGTGTGTCTCGTGTGCGGCCCACATCACCGATGGTCCCTCCGAGGACTACGTCGTCCACGACGACCAACAGATGCTCGGCGAGGCCGAGATCAACGACGGGTACACACTCACCTGCGTCGCCTACCCGCGCGATTCGTTCACCATCGAGACCAGCGAGTCACCCTAGCCCGAGCCGAGCCGTCACGGTTTCCATCCCTCTTTGACACGCGATCGAGCCACCGTTTTCGAACCGTTTAACCGATCGAGCGGGGAACGCCGTTGTGAGGGCGCGTAGCTCAGCGGACAGAGCACTTGGTTCCGGACCAAGATGCCGCGGGTTCAAATCCCGTCGCGCCCGTCACGTTTTCTGACGGGGTGAATACAACCGACTGCGGCCGTGTGCATATAAGTCACCACCCAATGCCGCTTTTGTGTCGGCGACTCGCCGACGGAAGCGTTCCACTAAAGTTGACACCCTTTTGAGTTGTGCTATGACAACATTTAACACACTAGTTGGCGAATTCTATATAGCGTTCTCTATGCCGGAGAGTGGGATGGTGAAGTGCGTGTTGGGTTGAACGCAAGAGGTGAGTCATCCAATGCCAACGTACATCGTCCTACAGGAATATACCCAACAGGGCATCAAAAACATAGAAGACAGTCCCGACCGACTCGATGACGCGAAAGAGCTCGCTGAATCGATGGATTGTGAGGTGAAACAGTTCTATCTTACATTCGGTGAATATGACCTGGTTGTTGTCCTGGAAGCACCGGATGATGAGACGGCTGCTCAGCTGGCGTTAACGGTCGGCAAAAGCGGGGCCGTTGCGACCGAGACGCTGAAAGCGTTCCCCGAAGACGAGTATCGTGAGGTCATCGCTGGACTCCCTTAATACGTCTCCCTCCCCTCTCAGTGGGAGGTGATGGTTTTGTGAATCAGCCGATGGGTACCCTCTCTATTCAGCACGCAGCTTCTGAGTTATCGCGTGGTCAAAGACGTCGCCAGCGTGGACGACGACGTCGACGTCGAGAGCAGGTGCCGTTCAGGTGGACGCGCAGCCACACGTCCAGCCAGGGTCGTGGCCGGTCCGGCTTATCAGGTCGGAACGACACGCCGGGCAGTAGTCCGGGGTGACGGATTCGCTTCGGGGAACGTACACCGCACCGCCGCACTTCACACACGCATCCGCGACGATAGTCGCGCAGTCCGCGCAGACGTTAAAGTGGTCAGCCGTGAGCTCGCGCAGGGGCTCGAGTTGTTTATCCAGGAGATACTCATCGATGACCGTCTGGCAGCTGTGGCACGGTTTCATGGCGGTGCACGAGACACCTCGTGACCCCACCGTAAATACCTGCCTCCGGAAACGAACTGACTACTGGAAGCCGAACGAGCCGTACTCTCGACCGACCGTTCCACATCCATAGTAAACGAGGGTCGTGATAACTCGACCCTCGGAAGTGTTATCCCTGAAACCGGCCTACGTTTGGTTGCAATGGCAAACGGTAAGGTTGACTTCTTCAACGACACTGGCGGCTACGGTTTCATTTCGACTGACGCAGACGACGTAGACGAGGACGAAGACGTGTTCTTCCACATGGAAGACGTCGGCGGCCCCGATCTCGAGGAAGGTCAGGAAGTGGAGTTCGACATCGAATCATCCCCCAAGGGACCCCGCGCGACGAACCTCGTCCGCAACTAACGACTACTTCCCCCGTCGTTTGTAGCGATGGACGGAAATTCGTTTTTTCAAACTATTACAGGTCGTAGCTCGTGCTCTCGGCGTCGGCAACTATCAGACGGATGTGGAGACGCCTCATCGAGATATCCATCATCGACCGGCTACGACGTGCGGTCGAAGGGGGACAAAATGCAACCGCCGAAGGAGGCTCTCAACAATGGCGGCCGGAGTAGCTCCTCTGACACAGTCGGGACCGATTGAGAGTCGTTTGCTTCCAGAAAAAAACATATAGAGCCGGACGTTCAACTTGAAGTATGGCCGGGCGATATGGTGACCTGAACTACCAGAAGCTCACGAAACGAAGCGTGCTATTGGGACTCACGCTCTTCGTAATCGGGGCGCTCGGAGAGCTGACACTTCATACTGTGGGACTGCAAGTCCCCGGATGGGAGGAACTACTCTTGTTCGACATAGAGATTCTTGGGATCGTAATAGCACTACTCTCCCCGTTCGTTTTTGGAATCTTCCTCCCGCTAACGGAATAAGGGGGCACGTAATGAGCCAGTGAGGAATCACTCACGGACTTCAACCTCGCTGATCTCGAATCTCGCACCCCCATCCTTGCTTGCAATCAGATTGACCGCCCAGTCATGCGCCCCGACGATCTCGGAGACGATCGCCAAGCCCAATCCGGTTCCCTCTTCCGTGGTCGAGTACCCGGAGGTGAATACCCCGTTCCGGTCGTCTTCGGGGATACCCGGTCCGTCATCTTCGACGTAGAACCCTGACTGGTCCGGAAGCGCACCCGTGCGAACCGTAACATCCTCGCCGGCGTGTTCAATTGAATTCCGAAAGAGGTTCTCAAAGAGTTGCTGAAGGCGATCCGGATCGGCCGTGAATGTGAGATCACGTTCGGTACGGAGAGTCGCCTGTTTCGTGTCCACAACCGCCCAGGCTTGATCGGCAGTGGTTGATAGGGTAACGCGATCAGTGTCATCAGCCGGTTCGCCCTGGCGAGCGAGGGTCAGTAAGTCATCGATGAGTGTCTCCATCCGCTTGAGAGCCGTGTCCACGGTATCAAGATGGTCACTCTGACAGTCCTGCTGGGCGAATTCGAGTCGTCCCGCGGCGACGTTGAGTGGATTGCGCAAGTCGTGAGACACCAGGCTGGCAAACTGTTCTAACCGATCGTTCTGGCGTTCCAGTTCTTGTTCACGGGCGGCTAGTTCCGCACGTTCGGCTTCCAAGGCAGTGCGGTACTGTCGCTGGCGCGCGTTGTAGAACCCGATCAGAAACCCGCCGAGTGCACCCGCAGTAATCCAATTCACCGTGAGGAACGGGATGTCAACCATCGTGACTTCATGCGCGGCTTGGTACGGCACGACAGGATAGCCGAACACGACGCCACCGAGTAGTCCGACCCCCGTCCACGCCGCGACGCGGATCGTAGATGCATCGTCGAACTGGCTCCAGTAGAGCCAGACACCCGCGATTAGGAGTACTATCGAGAGAGTGAGGGGAATGACTATCCCCAGCAGTTTGGTATGGAAGCCTTGCTCAGTATATATGTGGTAGAGATGAACGGAAGTGGTGAGGTAGCCGACCGAGACGATCCCACCCGCACTGAGGATGCGTCGTCGGGCTCCCTGTGACATCACATGCATGAGACCGTGTCTATGCCATATTATACTCCCGTTTTGAGGTCAGTAGACCGTTCAGCAATAGGTGGGTCGGGTGAAAGTACGCTCTGTATCGAACGATCGCTACCCACGCTGACTATGAGACGATTCGTGCTGTAGTCCGACCACTCAGGAACCTCCGTGGCCCCCGATCTGATTGTTGCCTGTCAGAAACAGCGTGCAAAATATAGCGGTTACATTCCTCACGTTGCCGATCCACCGGTCAACGATGAGCAGTATCAGTATGCTTTGCCGCGCGGGTCCGAGTTCGCAGTTCGTGGATCCGTCTTCATCACACCTCATCCTGTGATTCCGCAGTTGTGGTCTCGGCGCTGGATGGCTCACTCCGCACCTCCAGAATATGGTTGTTCTCGATGGGTTCGACGAGTAGCCGGACGCCGTCGTCGGTCACCGTCTCGCCCTCTTCAACGAGGCGGCCGGTCCGGTTCATGAGTTGAGATCCCGTCTTACCGGATATGTTCGTCATTACACGGACCGCATCCGGAACATCGTGTGCCAGAGGATCGTCGCGATCACGTGCCCGAGCGAGGCGTGCTCGTGCTCTCTCGATGCGCTCCCCGCAGCAGTTGAGAAATCCGGATACGAGGTCGCCGCGCAGTCGAATTGACGCCGGCGGAGTTAGAAAACGATCCCGGATTGCATCACGGTGATGAGAACCGTTAACACCGGGACGCTGGCGAGCGTCGTCACGAAGATGGTCGCGGTGAGGTGTTCGGAGGCCACCTTCCCGTCCCGTTCGGGATCGTCGCTGTAGGTGATGGCCAGCGCGAGCGGCACCACCGCGACCGGGGTCGCCGACAGGACGACGAACGTTCGAGCGATCGTGGGATTGTCGAACGCTAACGCGAGGACGACGGCGATGGCTACCGTCGGCGCCACGAACAATCGAAGTGCAGACGGAGAGACGACGCTGGTAAAGGACGTGTGCTCCATGTCGGCCAGTTGCGCACCGACGACGACGAGCATGAGCGGAATCGACGCTTCACCGACCATCTGAATGGTCTGCATCGCCACCGCCGTGTCCGGAGGAACGACGTCAGCCCACCTCGCGAAGAGAGCGAGGAAAATCGCGTATATCAGCGGCAGCCGGAAAACGGAGCGGACTGCACCCCACCCGGTCTCGCCCCCGCCCCGAGAGGCGACGTATACGCCGGCCGTGTACATCAAAAATGCCTGGACCGTCATCCAGAGAATAGCCGTCGTCCGGCCGACCTCACCGAATGCGAAGGCTGCAAGGGGCACACCATAGAAACCCGCGTTTGGAAACATGGCGGCCAGCACGTCGGCACTTCGAAACGGTTCTGTGACGCCCGCGATCCGGCCGACGCCTTCGGAGACCATCCACATCGCGCCGACGAAGAAAACGACGCCGATGACCACTTTAACGAGCACGGCCCCACCCAGTGACGTCGTCGCGAGATTGTGGAACACGAGTGCCGGGAGAAAGGCGTACAGCGCCACGTCATTGAGGGATTCGAGCGTGATATCGAGCGTCATGGTGATCACGTACCCCAACCCCATGATCGCGAGAATAGGAAGAATAGCCGACGTAAACGCGGAAACGAGCGACATCCTTGCGCGGCATATGACGGTCCGGTAAAAAAGGGCTCGGAAACACAGGACCCACAGAACGGTTCCAGTGTGTTCGTCGGATCGGGATTTTGTGTGTTCGTCGGAACGGGAGGATGTCACTTCGAGATGATTCGGTTACGAGAACGTCGGTCGCTCCGCGTACGCGATCGGATCGCGTTCACCCGCGTTCCGGAATGCCTCTAACCGGAACGCACACGCATCACACGTCCCGCAGGCGGGTGCTTCGTCCCGGTAACATGACCACGTGATCTCGTACGGGACGCCCAGTTCGAGGCCTCGCTCAGCGATCTCCGTTTTTGACCAGTCAACGAACGGCGCGATCAGCTCGATTTCCGTGTCGGGTTTCGTACCCACGTCGATGACGTGCTGGAACGCCGCAAAGAACGCCGGCCGGCAATCCGGATATCCGGAGAAATCCTCGGAATGTGCGCCGATGAATACTGCCGAACAGTCGTTGGCTTCGGCGTACGACGTCGCCATGGATAGCAGATTTGCGTTCCGGAACGGGACGTACGACGTCGGGATCTCGTCACTATCCGGATTCGCGTCCGGGACGTCCATTTCCGCATCCGTGAGGCTCGAGGCTCCGATTTGAGAGAGATGTCCGGTCTCGATGTGGAGGAAGTCGGCCGCATCAACCTCCGCAGCGAGTGCGTTCGCGCATTCGTACTCTTTGTCCTCGGTTCGTTGCCCGTAGGACGTATGGAGCAGGTACGGTTCGTATCCACGGTCCAGTGCCTCATACACTGCCGTCGCACTGTCCATTCCACCGGATGCCAGAATGGCTGCTCGGTCGTTACTCATGTGTGGATGTCGTCGGCGATGTCGGTCGGTGATTCTCAGCGGTGCGTTTCTGCGCTCGACCAGACGTGGACGGCCCGGTGCCGGCCTCGTGGGTGTGTCGTGTCATCATGTTCCTGGAGCGTCGTTCCACAACGCAACGTGAAGTCGGGGTGTGTACCGGTACCCGTGTTCCATGGCGAGTTCCGCGACGTCGCTTCGCGTTCCAGCCAACTGCTCACGCGTCATCCCCTCCGGCATGAGCAGCACGTCATCGTTCGGGACGTCCGTCACCGTCGATTCACGGACGCGTTCGACGAGGTCAGTGATTTCGGGAAGGTCCGTCTCGTCAGTGACGACGAATTTTAATTGGCTGTCGTAGGCGTCCACGAGCGCTGTGAGTGCGTCCATGTCGAGACGACGGTCCGCATGTTTGTCCGCCCACCCCCCGTCGCCGTTCGGGTCACGTTCCGGTGTCGGAGTGCTGCTTGCGAGTTTCGGACTGATACTCGCCAAATCGATCGCCGCGTCCCGGTAGATCGTCCCATTCGTCTCCACCGTCGTGTGATACCCGTAGTCCGCAAGTTCGTCCAACAACGCCACTGACTGCGCGTGAATCAACGGTTCCCCACCGGTGAACACGACGTGGTCGGCCTGCTCGTACGACCGGACGTCGTCAACGATCGACTCGATATCCAGCCACGCCCCGGTCGGCTCCCAGGACGTGTGGTATGAATCACAGAACCAACACCGGAGATTACAGCCGGAGGTCCGAACGAACACGGACGGCACGCCGGCGAGCGCCCCCTCACCTTGGATCGAGTAGAACACCTCGTTAATCGGAAGGCCCTCATCAGTCGCCGCAGCGTCCGCTGTGAGGTCCCCAACGTCGTTAGCAACCGGCATTAGTACGTTGCACAGAGCTCCCCGGTCTCTCGAACCGTCGCCGAAACGTTCGAAACCGTGTCCGGAAACGCTTCGATCAGACGGTCTTCGAGGAGCACCCCCATCACTTCTGCCGTCGGCGGGTGATCCAACACGACGAGCGACTCCTCATCGCCCGAGGCTTCGAACGCCTCTACAAGCGGGTCCCCCCGTTCAACGAGAAACATGTGGTCCCAGTCGTTTATTACGTCCGTCACGTCGCCCTTGTCGACGACCCAGCCCTCCTCGGTGAGCGTCCCTGTCACTTCGACCGTGATCTCGTAGTTGTGCCCGTGGGGTCGCGAGCATTTCCCATCGTGATGCAGAATCCGATGACCCGAACTGATCCTGATCGGGGTATCCTCCCCGATCAACAGGGTGCGTTCGCCCGTCTCATCGAGAGGCGTCGCCTCTCGATCATCCTCCAATAAGCTTTGAGTCATACTCAAAGAATACTCGGCGAATATATAAATATTGAGTTTCGGCACCCATCGAACGCGATTCGCTAAATACACATCGAGGGGACACGACTCGTAGACGCCGGTATCAGCGGAGCAGTAGCTACTCGCTTGTAGTCCCGGTGACGGTAACTGGACGATCGGTTTTGAGAAGCACGGACTGTGTTATGCTTCCGAAAAGGACCTTCCCCGCGGGCGATTGTTTGCGCCCACCGAGCACGATGAGATCCACGTCCTCTCTGTCGGCATCCTCGATGATCCCCTGCGCCGTGTCGCCGCTCTCTTCAAGCAGCCTCACGTCAACGTCCTTCTCCTCGAGATACTCGGTCGCGCGACGGACCGATCCGACCCGCCCGATCGTTCGCTCAAATTCCTTGAGTTCCTCGGGCGCCGACCCTGATTCTCCCTGGAACACGAACATCAAGATCACCTCGACGGTTTCAGCGGCAGTAGGCAGAGACGCAACGAACTTCGCTTGATTGAGTGCGCGTTCTTCGTTCGAGTCTACCGGCATCAGAATTCGATACATGACCCCGGGTTTATCGTATACAATCATCAAATTTTCCATGATTTCTCACGAGTGGAGGGTGACCGGCGGCGGCTCTCACTGGAGTGACCGGACGTATCAGCGAACGGGGTTGGATTCGATGATGTGCGCGTCAATCGTTCCAGTGCTTGAACGTTCGGAACTCCGTGGCGATGTCCGTGACGTCGGTCGGTTCGAGTGAGCCCCGTTCGGTGACGATCTCGTCGATACGATCGGGTGGTGTCACATCGAAGATCGGATTCAAGACGTCGAGCGGCGAATCACCATCGTATACCGCTGATCGATCGCCGGACGCCAGAGTCACCGCCTCGCGGGTCGAGATCTTATCAGTAGCGGTCACGACCGTGACCGGAACGCCGTCTCGATCGGCGGCGAGTGCCATACTCCGTGTTCCCGTCTTGTTCACAACGGAGCCGTCAGAGGCCACCGTATCCGCGCCGACCACCACGCGGTCGACATCCTCTCGTGAGAGGACGTGCGCGACGGCAGCGTCGGTATGGACCACCACGGGACAGTCGACGTCGTCGGCTGTGACCAGTTCCTCGGCGACGTCGATCCCCTCTCGGTCCGGCCGTGACTCGGCGACGAACACACGCGACGGAGTCCCCTCGCGAAGGGCATCGAGAACGGTCCCCGACCGTGAAAGCGTCATCACGGTCCCGTCGATCCGCTCGCTCGCGTTCGCCGCGGCGGCGGCGTCGGCTTCGAATGCGCGATCGATGTTCGACAGCGTCGACTCGAGGACGGCCGGTGCGCCGGCAGTCGCGCTCCCGACGTCGGACGTGTCCCTCGCTTCGGTCATCGTCCGGTTCACTCGGTTTCGGAGGACGGCCATCGACGGCCGGGCGTCGAGCAACTGACGGGCGAGATCCGCGAGTTCGTCCCACTCACCTTCGGGATCGGTGTCGAACGCGCGGGTACTCGTATCTGGGACCATCCGTTTCTCGTTGACGCCGTTTCGAGGCGATGAGGACGACGCCGTCCTTCCGCGCTCGGCGATGAGTAGCCCGGCCCGGTCGCGAAGCACCGCAAGTGCACGAATCGACAGGACTGCCGCTCCATGCTCCTCGTCAGCCGCAATCGAGGTGACCGTCGGAGCGACACGCTCGTAGGCCGTCCAGAGTTCGGGAACCGTCTTTCGGCCGTCGACGGCATCCTCGCGTTCGATATCGATATCGATATCGAGAGTCAACATCACGGTCGGCAAAACCCACTCGAAGGCGTCGTGTTCGTCGCTCAGTTCGATCTCGCGTTCCGCACAGTCGAACAGATACGGATGGACGGCCCACGTCCGCCCCACGTCCGGGTCCTCGAACCGGACCGGCTCACCGGAGCGAACGAACGAAACCTCCTCACCGACTTCGAGGCCGGTCTCCTCGCGGATCTCGACACGGACCTGCTCGTCCGGGTCGCCCTCGGCGAAGCCGGAGACACCACCCCACTGGCCCGAATAGGTTCCAACGGCGTTACTGCGGCGCATGAGCAGTACCTCACCACGGCTGCGGAGAAACGCGGTGACGACGGCCGTCGATCCGTCCCCGGTAGCATCAGTCATAGGGAACCCCAAACGAGCCAGAAGGGTGTTGTTTTCGGACGTACTCCGTCCCCGGTGTTCGCCCCGGATTCTCTCGGCCGACGATTCCGCACTTCGTCTCGGTTCCGAAGAGGTCGACGGATTCGCTGCTGCCGGGGAAATTTACTTCTCCCTTCCAACGCCAGATAGAGGGACGTGACTGACGAGTTCATCTACGGGCCCGCTTACGAGCCGCTACAGACACACGCATTCGAGAGCGCCGACGCCATCGCTGACGACGCTCCGACGAGCATCCTATGGCTCGAACGAAACGACCACCGCATGGACCAGGTGGCCGACGCCTGGGCCCGTGACCGAGATCCACTCCGACTCGAAGTGACCGGTCTCGATCAGCTGGTGGGTGAGTGCTACGAGGCGCTCACTGGTCCACGCACCCTCCTCGATGCACTCACGCGACGCCAACTCGTCGACGAGGCGCTCCGAACGCTCGAGAACGACCACGTACTCGACGACGCCCATCGCCATCGCGATGCGGTGCTTGATGTCGTTACCACGCTCGAAGCCGACGGCTACGACACGACGGACGCCATCGAATCACTCCTCGCGGAGAGCACCGTTCCCGACCGCGCAGCCGAAGTGCTCGAAACCACGTACGATCGGTTCGCCGACGACCGGAGCCGGACGATGACCGGCGAAGAGTACATTCAAAGTCAGGCCTATCGGCGGGTGCTCGAAGCCGACGACTCCATGGCGGATCTACTCCCGCACGCCGACGTCGTCGTGGTCTCCGGGTACTACGATCTCTCGACCAATCAACGCGCCATCATCGACCGACTCGCCGACTCGATCCCGAGTATCACGCTGCTTCCGTTAGTGAACGACCGTCCGAACGCCGGCGCCGACGCAGTCGCGGCGGATGCAGCCGCGTTCTACCGCGAGCATGCCGATGATATCCGTCACGTGACGCCCGATCAACCGGCGCCACTCGTCGGGCCTGCAAGCCGGCTCTACACGCCGGGCGACGACTCCGACTACGAACTCACGGAGGGGGTTCTCCGGTGGGTCCAAGCGCCGACACCTGACCGTGAGATCCGACGAGTCGCCCGCTCGCTCCGGAAGCGTCTCGCCGACGACGAGGTCGACCCAAACGACGTGTTAGTCGTCGTCCCTGGACTCATCTCCTACCGCGAACACGTCGAGGACCTCATCCCAGCCCACGGCGTCGAGACGGTTAGCGTCGCCAACAAACTGCTGTACCAGACGAACGTCGGTACCGCGATGCTTGATCTCGTCACCGCCTGCAAGGGCGATCCCGGAGCGGAGCTGTTGGCCCGACTCGCGACCAATCCCACCGTGAGACTCGACGGAGTCGACGGCGCGGAAGTCGCCGACCTCGCACGTCGTCTCCCCACCGACGATCACGAACGACTCCTGACGGAACTCGACGACGACTCCAGAACCACCGTCGAGGAGCTGCTCACCGTAACGGATCGGGTCACCGACGCGGCCGGCGTTGCCACCCTCGACGCGCTTCGAACCCTCTTCGATCATGTCGCCCTGGAGACGAACGTTGAGACCATCAACGAGGAGGCGGAGACGTTCGACGCCGAAATGGAGAGCCGAGCCTACAGCCGGGTCGATCGCGTGCTGGACGCCATCGAACGGGTCGTCCGAACGCTCGAGGTGGACGAGGTGTTCGGCCGGGTGAGCAACGAGCTTGATCAGGTTCGCGTGCCGCCCCCACGAAACGCGACCGACGGCGCCATCGAGGTCGTCGGACCTCGCGACGCGTTCATGCAGTCGTACGATCACCTCTATCTGGTCGGGATGACGACTCGAGACAGCCCCCCAAATCAGGACCGCCCACGCTTTTTCGAGGAACTCGAGGACGGCCTGACAGGCGTTGACGCAACGACTGACAGGGAGGTCGCTCGCTACCAGTTCGCGACGATGCTCGCGAGTGCGAACAGCGTCTTCATCACGACGCCGCGATCGACCGTGGACGACGACCCGCTTCTCGAATCCGCTCTGCTCGATGAACTCACTCGCGTCACCGATCTCGAACCCACCGATCACGACCTCGGGAACGGCTACCGCGAGGACGTTCAACGCGCCGTCGGCCGAACGAGTGACAGCCGGGCAGCCAGCGACGCCGTCGAGCAAGCCCACGGAGCAGGCGTCTTTGACGACGACGTGATGACCCGAGTCCGCCGCGGCGTCAGGTGTGCGGAACACCGCAGGGAACCCACCCGAACCGAGCACGATGGGCTTCTCGATCCCGAGACGGTCGACGCGCTCCATCCACCCGACGAGCGTGAACCCTACAGTCCGACACGACTCACACAGTACGCACGATGTGGGTTCAGATACTACATGGAACGAGTGCTGGACATCGAAGCGCCCGAGGAGTATAAACTGGAACCGGATCCGCTCGATCTCGGATCCCTCGTCCATGCGATCCTCGAGGGGTTCTATACCGACCTCCAGGACACCCCCGGTGATCCCGTCGACCTCGCCACCCACGATCCCGTCGATCTCGAAGCCCGGATGGTGGCCGCCGGCGAGCGGGCGCTTGCGGAGCAAGTCCTGCCGTTCGACGATACCTTCTACGATCGGTGGTTGCGGGCGCTGTTCGCCGGTCTCGCTGACCCCGAACGCAACGATTACTACCACGCTGACGAGGCCGGCATTCACGCGCCATCTCGGGGACTGCTGGGGCGATTCCTCGATGCCGAACGCGATCGGGACGACGATCCGGGCTGGTTCGAGGTCGGAATGGATCTGAGTGACGACGAGGACGCGACGTTCGACCTCGAACTGCCCGACGGACGAACCGTCCCGATCGGTGGCCGTATCGACCGTGTCACCGTCGATCGCACCGATGAACCGGCTACGGGCCTCGTTCACGACTACAAGACCGGCGATCGGTCACCACGATCGACGATCGACGGCATCGAGTTCCAACTGCCGCTGTATGCGCTCGCCGCTGGGCATCAGCTCGAACGCGAGGGCGTCGAAACCCCGCTTGATGCGGCGTTCTACGTCCTCGATCCACCCGACGACGTGAGCGAGAAGTGGACGCTTCGCTACTACCTCTCGCGGTACGGTGACGCGACCGACGAGGACTACGAACGCTTCATCGAGGCCGTGACACCACGCCGTGTCCGATCCATCGTCGACGGTATCGAGGGCGGTGCATTTGAGCCCACGGTGCTCGATGAGGACACCGCCAAGTGCCAATACTGTGAGTATAGCGACATCTGCGACGTTCGCTACCACCAGCGACGTGCGGTCGTCGATGCTATCGATGCCGACGACCGCCCCGGATACGTTCCCCGCTATGCTCGCGAGGAGTCGCTTCTCGACCAGTTCGGAGGTGGCGATCGATGACGAAGAACACCGACGATCACGTGGCTGATCGCCGCGAAGCGGCAACCGGCGAGTTCCGCCTGACGAAAGAACAGGCCGCCGCGCTGGAACTCGACCACAACGTCGCACTCACGGCAGGTGCCGGCACCGGGAAGACGACGGCGCTGACCGAGCGGTACCTCCATATTCTCGAAGCGGAACCGGAGGTAGGACCCGAGGAGATCGTCACGATCACGTTCACGAACGATGCAGCCAACGAGCTACAAGACCGGATCCGGGACACGATCGGTGACCGGCTTGACGATGCCGACCGGGAGTCGTATCCCCGCTGGCGGACGGTCAGGGATGATCTCGAGGACGGTTACATCCATACGATCCACGGCTTCTGTGCCCGTCTCCTCCGGGAACACGTCGTCGACGCACCCGTCACGCCCGACTTCGAGGTGTACGACGAGACGGATGCCGCCGTACTCGCCCGGGAGGTCGTCCGACAGGAACTCGATGATCGTCTCGAAGTCGGCGACGGCGACGTCAGCCGGCTCGCTCGCCTCTGGAACCGGGCGACGCTTGAAGACGTCCTCGTCGGACTCATCCAGCAGCGTCCCGAGAGCGACGACTGGGCAAACCGGTGGCGAAACGAGACGCCAGCGGACTACGTGGACTACGTCTGGGACGACATCCATCCGATCAGTCCGTCCTTCGCTGAGGAATTATTCGCGCAAGAGGAGGTCCGTACCGCGTTCGCGGTGATTCGCGATCTCAAGGCGGATAGCGTGCTGGACGACGTGGCACCGACGGACGACGACGGCGCCGACACCGTCGAGACCGTCACTCGACTACTCGACGAGTACGATCCCCTCAACGAGAACGCGTCGAGCCGGGGCCGTCAACGATTCCTCGACGACCTCTGTGCGTATCTCACGACAAACGAGGGGAGCCGCGACGGCCGCGACTGGAAGTACTGGGGATCAGCAGGCCGATGGAGTGATGCTGGTCGCGAGTCCGATCAGGACCGTCTGGAGACCGCCATCGAGACGTTGTTCGATACTATCGACCCCGAAAGCCTCGAATTCGGCGTCGAGACGGATCGGGCGAGTGCCCACTACGTGCTCGCGCTTGCACGGCTGTACGACGGCGTTCGCGACGCCTACGAGATGGTCAAAGACGAGCGGAACGTCCAAGATTACGACGACCTCGTCGAAACGACCATCGGGTTTCTGGAGGACACGCCGGCCGTCCGGGAGCGCCTGCGCAAGCAGTTCGCGTACGTCATGGTCGACGAAGTGCAGGACACCGATCCCCGCCAGTGGGAACTCGTTCGGCTGCTCACCAGTGACGACACGGAGGACTTCGACGCTCGAAACGTCTTCCTCGTCGGCGACGAAAAACAGAGCATCTACCGCTTTCGGGGTGCCGACGTCACCGCCTTCGCTGACGCCCGGCAGGAACTCGCGGATGCAAACCCCGACGGCGTCGAGACGAATCGAGAACTCAGCGGCAACTTCCGGACGGTCGAGGAGACGCTCCAGTTCTGCAACGAACTGTTCGACGGGGACGGGGTGTTCGACGCCTTCGGCGACGAGTACGAACCGTTCGAGGCACGGCCACAAGAACTCACGCCAGCGCGGGAGAGTGGAACCGACGTCGTCGGTCGCTGTGAGTACCTCCTCGTGCCGGACGACGATCACGACGAACTCCATGCACCCGGCTATCTGGAAGGGACGCCCCGGTTCACCGAGACGGGCGAGCGCGAAGCGTACGCCATCGCGGCCCGGCTCACGCGACTCCTTGCGGACCCACCTGCCGTCTACGACGTGGACGGCGAGAAGAAAGATGACGCCTCGCCGGAGGACGTTACCATTCTCCTCCGTTCGCGGACTCGGCTAACGGCGTACGAACGAGCGCTCGATGAGTATGGGGTACCCTACACGGTCGTCAGCGGGACGGGCTACTACGACACTCCCGAGATAACGGCGCTTTTGAACCTGCTGCGCGTTCTGGAGAATCCCAACGATGATATCGCGCTGTATGGCATTTTGCGGTCCACGCTGTTCGGCATTCCGGACGACGAACTCGCCCCGCTCCGGGTGGTCGATGAGGACCTCTGGAGAGCGCTTGGGAACACGGACAGCGATCGGGTGAACGATGACCTGGCCGACGCCTACGACTGCCTTCAGCGGTGGCGTCAGTTGGCTGGAACCCATCCCGATGTCTCTGCCGACAGCACGACGCCCTGGGGGACGCTACTCTCTCGAATCATCGACGAATCGGGATACATCGCCAGCGTGGCGGGTGACGAGCGCCCCCGTCAAGCCGCCGTGAACGTCAACCGATTCCGCGAGCAGGTTCGCCGCTGGGAGGAGGCCGGCATCAAGACCATTGCCGAACTCCGCTCGCGGCTGGAGCTCCGCCAGGACGTCGAGACACACGCCGACGAGGCGACGATTCCGGAAGACGTCGACGGCGTCCAGATCCGGACGATCCACTCCGCGAAAGGCCTCGAGTTCCCCATCGTCGTCGTCCCGGAGGTGGGCACCCGATTCAACTTCGGGACGGCGGTCGACGACGACGGCAAGGTCCTCTTCGATGAGCTGGACGTTGGAGACGATACCGGTACTGGCCGCGAGCCGGTGATCGGTCTCAAGACCCCGACGCCGGACGATGCGTTCGCCGACGAACACACCCTCGCCAGACGCGTCGTTCGGGAGCGCGTCCGTCGGCACGAGCGAGCCGAACTCAAGCGACTGCTGTACGTGGCCGCGACCCGCACCCGGGACCACCTGCTGTTCAGCGGCCTCCACGAAATCAACGAGGAAGGCGACGACTACCGTCTCGCCGAGCCCGACGACCCCGAGGAAGCTACCCGCTGGCGCGACTGGCTTCAACCGATTCTCCTCGACGAGGAAACCACACCGCAGCAACTGACAACCACGGATGCGGTCCGGAACTCCCTCGGAGAGAGCACCTACAGGATTCGCCGCCCGGAGCCACCGATCGACGACTGGCACGGGGATGACGACTCCGAGGAGCCCTCGCTCCGGATCGATATCCCCTCCCCAGCGGCGCATCGTCGAACGATCGTCGTCACCGCTACCGACTACGCGTCGATGCGAACCGGCGACTCCGTGACATATCTCGAGGATGCGGCCGACGGCGACGGGAGCGCTCCCGAGAAGGGACTGTCACCGACGACGCTCGGAACGATCGTTCACCGAATCTGTGAAACCCGCCTCGACCGTTCACGGTGGGATCAGTTCGCCCGAGACGTCGCAAAGCGGACCGGCGAAAACGTCCTGCGTGAGGATCTCGAGCGTATCGAGACGTACTGTGAGCGGGCACTCGCGTTCGTGAACGACCGAGAGGCGACCCTCGATATCGTGAGCAGTCGAGCGGAACTGTCGGTCACCGCCCGGTTCGAGCAAGCACATGTCGTGGGTGATATCGATCATCTCGCGATTACGCCGGACGCGTTCCACGTCATCGACTACAAGACCAACGATACGAGTGACCGGTCAATCGGAGAGCTATCCGAACAGTATTGGCCACAACTGGACGCATATGCCGTGGCACTTCATCAAAGCGACCCACTGCGAGCGGTCGAGTTGTCACTGTACTTTACTGATGCCGAAGAGTCCCGAACTCGACGACTTGAGCCGGCCGAACTCGACGACCTCGAGGCGATCGTTCGATCACACGTGAGCGATCGAACGTCTTGACGGGCGGAGCCGGCGACAATGTCATGGTCGCCTTCGATCACGACTCCATATCGAGTCCCCACTCGGCGGCCCGTTCGGCGGCCTCCTCGCGTGCCTGCTCGCGGAGCGTGTCGATCCGGTCGTCGTCAGCCAGAAACGACTCGACGGCGCTATGGCTCGAAGAAGGATCGCTTTCCACGAGTCGTTCGGACGGAGCCCGATCGCGGGTTCGATCGGCAAGCGCCGGCGCGTCGGCCAGTTCCTCAGCGGGCATGCCGGGAGGAACGCGGAACGCCTCGTTCTCGTGGAGCCGATCGAGGGCGTTCGCGGCCAGTTCGTGGAGTTCGATCCGGTAAGGCCCGGCGACCGCGACGTCGGCGAGCGCAGCGGAGCCGCCACGATCGGAGGCGGGATTGTATGCGAGTACCGGCACACCATCCTCGAAGGTTACCACACCGTGGGTGTCGCCGTCCAAAAGCAACGTCTCCTGTGGAACGAGCACGAGGTATCCGGTCAATCGGGTGGAAAGTGCCGTCTCGAGCGGGTCGGCGGGGTCGGAAACGACGTGCGAGCACTGCAGTTCGCCACGCGGGACGGGAACGTGACCGAGCGCGAACGATCGGTCGTCGTCGCGATCGCGGCCGGGAGCGCGCCGGCCCGTTCGATCGCGCTTGGTCATACCGTGTCGGGGACGACCGCGCTCCGGAACCGGTCCGCCACCTCGCCGCCGTCGCGATCGCGAACGTCGATCGCCGCCGCGGCCTCCCGAAAGGCATCAGCCACGATGCTTTGGGGGGCGTACGCGAGAAGCGGCTCACCAGCCGCACGAGCCTCACGGACCACCTCCGCGGCCGGCACTTGCGCGAGCGTCGGCCCGCCGAAGTGGCGTTCGGCCTGACTCGCCACGCGATCGGCGTTCTCACGGACCTTATTGAACAGGACGCCGGCGGTCGTAGTCCCGTAGGCCCGCGCGTACTCTTGAACTTTCAGCCCGTCCGAGATGGCGGGAATCGTTGGCTGACTCACGATCACGACCCGGTCGGCGAGGACGATCGGCAACACGGCCGACCGCGATCCGAGGGCCGCAGGCGAGTCGAGAAGCAACACGTCCGTTCCGGCGGCCAGCTGTGCGATCACCTCCCGAAGCCGGGATGGATCCGCTCGCTCGAACCCGGACAGGGAGGTACCACACGGAACGACGGTCATCCCGAATCGGTCGTAACTCGCGGCGGAGACGTCCGTGGCGGTCCCCTCGAGGAGGAGATCGTGAAGCGTTACTTCGACGTCGTCGAGACCGGCGTGAAACAGGAGATTCGCCATCCCGGTGTCGGCATCGACGACCGTCACGTCGTGGTCCGCCGAAAGCGCCATTCCGAGTGCGAGCGTGCTCGTCGTCTTGCCGGTCCCCCCTTTCCCGCTGGCGACCGCAAACGCCTCAACCATCGATCAGTACTCGACACGGCCGCCTAAAAGTGGCACGGGAGCGGATCGACGACGACGTTCCAGGAGACGGTCGCCACGCAGTCGGCGGGATTCGGGATCGAAACCCCTTTCATATAAAATCGAGTACTATCACGTGAGCCGAGGTAGCCTAGCCTGGCCAAGGCGGCAGATTCGAAATCTGCTGTCCATACGGACTCAAGGGTTCAAATCCCTTCCTCGGCGCTCCTCCCGTTTTGACGCTGAAAGCGGTCGATTATGCCCCATCCAGCGATCGCTGTGTCGACCCTTCCTCACGAAGTCGTCGGCGACGCTTATCGTAGGCCGCCTCGAGTTTCGCGTTCGTCGCTCGCGAGAGGAGATAACAGTCGACCTCGCCGCCGTCTTCGGGATGAGCCGCGGCGATCCAGACGTGACCGTCACCCGTAGAAAGGTCCGCTGCCCATCGTTCCGCGGCCTCGCGATCGGCGAACTCCCGGCGAGAGCCCTCCTCGAGGACGATAGTTCCTACTTTCGCGTTTCGCTTTCGTGCCGACGGCTTGATCGCGACGACGACGCTCACGTCCGTCGGTCGGACGCGATCGGATAAAAACCCCGTCAGACGCCCGTCACCGTCGGGGGCGAGCGAGTCGTTCAGTCGTCGGCCGGTGCCGGCTCGCTGGACTGACTGAGCGTGTCGCCACACAGCCGGTCGAGTGCGTCGACCATGGCCACGACGCTTGCGCGTGTGATGTCGGCTTCGGCAGCCTCGACGGTGACGGTGCGGTCGCCGCGGGAGAGTTCAACGACGACGGTGACGACTGCGTCGGTGCCGCCGGTGATCGCATCGACGTGGTAGGACTCGAGCTCGAACTCGACGTCCTCATCGGCAAGCGCCTCGCGGACGGCGGCGACGGCGGCGTCGACGGGACCGGAGCCGTGTCCGGAAGCGACCCGTTCCTCGCCGGCGACCCGCAGGCGAACGGACGCCGTGGGGAGTCCGGACCCCGAGGACGCGGTGAGATCGAGCAGTTCGACCTGGCGATCGCGTTCCCGTTCGCGGACGTCGTCGGCGATCGCAAGCAGGTCGGCGTCGGTGACGCGCTTGCCGCGGTCACCGAGGTCCTTGACGCGTTCGACGATCGACGCGAGCTGATCGTCGGTGACGTCAACGCCGTGTTCGGAAAGTGCGGCCGAAACGCCCGCGCGTCCGGCGTGTTTCCCGAGCACGAGCCGACGTTCACGGCCCACGGTCTCCGGCGGGTACGGCTCGTACATGGCGCCGTCCTTCAGCGTGCCATCGGTGTGGATCCCGGATTCGTGCGCGAAGGCGTTCGTCCCGCAGACCGCCTTGTTCGGCGGCAGGGAGACGCCGGTCGCATCCGAGACGGTCCGAGCGAGCCGATAGAGCTGCTCGAGATCGACCGTCTCGATGTCATAACACCTGTCGAGGGCGATCGCGACCTCCTCTAAGGCGACGTTGCCGGCACGCTCGCCGACGCCGTTTACCGTCGCGTGGACGAAATCGGCGCCAGCACGGAGGCCGGCGTGGACGTTCGTCATCCCGAACCCGAGGTCGTCGTGGGTGTGGACCCCGGTCGGCCCGACCGCGGCGAGCCGCGAGACGATCTCGAAGGTCTGTTCCGGTCCGGCGGCACCGACGGTGTCACAGTAACAGAATCGGTCGGCACCCGCATCCAGTCCCGTTCGAGCCATCCGTTCGAGGTAGTCGAGATCCGCCCGCGAGCCGTCCTCGCCGAGCAGTTCGACCCACAGGTCGTGGTCTTTCGCGTAGACGACGAGCTCCTCGACGGTCTCGAGGACCTCCTCGCGGGTCGATCCGACTTTCGTCTCGACGTGGCGGTCGGAGGCCGGGACGACGAGATTGATGCCGTCGACTCCACACGCAAGCGCATGATCGATGTCGGATTGTACGCCACGGGCAAAGCTCGTGACGGTCGCATCGAGTCCTTCGGCAGCGACCTGGCGGATGCCTTCGCGTTCACCCTCCGAGGTGCACGCGGAACCAGCCTCGATCACGTGGACGCCGACGGCATCCAGCTCCCGAGCGATCTCGAGTTTCCGATCCG
This sequence comes from Halopenitus sp. H-Gu1, assembly GCF_041821145.1. Classification (NCBI taxonomy): domain Archaea; kingdom Methanobacteriati; phylum Methanobacteriota; class Halobacteria; order Halobacteriales; family Haloferacaceae; genus Halopenitus; species Halopenitus sp. H-Gu1. The sequence goes on from NZ_JBGUBC010000001.1 coordinate 101,943, forward strand.
GGGTCAACGAGACGCCGGGCATCTGCTCGCCGTCGCGAAGGGTGGTATCGAGCAATCGAACGGAATCGCGGTCCGAAAGCGGGGTGAAAACGGTATCCTCGGTCGGCCCGTCGTGAGAAGGGCGGGCCGGATAGTCGTTGTTACCGGAGAATTTCACAGCCAGCCGCCGTGTGGCGACTTCCTCTATCCTCCGAATTGCCACGAGTGTTTCGTGTCATTCGTACTCGTGAGGTGGAGAGCCACACTAATAAGCTATCGGGTTTTGCCGGTAAACATACCCGTTCGCCGGCACGACTCACGACTCCCGACCGGTCTCGATGACGTCGATCGCATCCCCTGGGTCGACGGCGGCAGCGGATCCGGCCGGCAGTTCGATCACGGTATCACCGCGAGCGAACCCGATCCCGACGAACGGACGCAGTCGCTTCGTCTGCGTAACGGTACCGTCCACGACCCAGACGGCATCGATCGAAACGGGCACGAAAAGCATGTGCAACGTTCGTGTCTCGGCCGTCTCGAAGGGAAACACGAGCGCGTAGTCGTCGGGGATCGATCGTCGAAACATCAGTCCTCTCGCCTTCGAAAGCGTCGAGTCGGCGATTTCGACATCGGTTGCGATCGTCCGACCGGTCGAGGCGTCACCGGTGTCCGAGTCGGGAACCGAGCTGGGAGCCGAGTTACCCTCCGAGTCGGAAGTCGAGTCACGTCCCGAATTGGAAGTCGAGTCGAAACCAGCGGGCCGATGACGGATTCGACTGTCCGGAGCCGAAACTGGAGACGAGAACGCGGTCACTCCTCGCCCTCGTCCCCGATCAGGTCGTCGACCAGTCGCCGAAGCGTCGTCAGCGGATACTGCCCGGGTGCGGTCGCGTTCGCGGGGTCGATCGGGGCATACCCGATCCGCGAGCCATACACGGGCGCCACGGCGCGTGTGTGTTTGCCGGGGGTGCCCATACACATCGTCGCCACCGTGTGCCCCGCCGCGGTCGCCTCACGGGTCGCTTGCAACATCGCGAGCGCGTCATCCCGGGAGGTGGCCATCGTAGCGACCTTGCCGACGTCACCCGCCTGCGCGGCGTCAGCAAGGATATCCACGAGCGCCTCAGTTGGCGGCGTCGACTCGAAGTCGTGTGCGGAGGCGATCACACGCACGCCCGCTTCCCGGGCCGTCTCCCGGAGCGCGTTCGCGTGGGATTGCTCGATATCGGGGTCCGGCGCAGTACCACGAAGCGCCGCAAGTTCGATGTCAACTGCGACGACTGCGTCATGGGTGACCGCCTCCGTGAGCGCCTCGTACCGTGCAAGCGAGTCGGCCTCGCCGCCCTCCCAGTCGGCACGGTCGGTGACGATGACCGGGAGCGTCCACTCGGAGTTGGCAAGCGCGGCGAGGGGGTCCTCCGCGAGATCCATTCGAAACTCGATGGCATCCGCCGCGGACCGAGCCGCAGTGGCCTCGGCGGGATCCGCTGTACTCGCCGCGAGCACGAACTCCTCAAACATGTCGACATCTGGGTCCCGGACCGACTTAGGAGTGCCTGTCGACCGTTAGGCGAGAGAGCCGAGCCGACGGAGAAACGGAATCGAAACGGAGGAGATCGAAACCGCCGACTACGCGATGAGGCCTTCCTCGGCCTCGAGCAACTCGTGGTAGCGGTTTCGAATGGTGACCTCGGAGATGTCTGCGACCTCCGAGACGGCCGCCTGCGTCGTCTTCTCGTTTGTGAGTAGCGCGGCGGCGTAGACGGCGGCAGCAGCCAACCCGACCGGGGATTTACCGGAGTGAACGCCTTTCTCTTTCGCGTTCTTCAACAACTGTTTCGCACGCATCTCGGACTCATCGGAGAGTTCGAGCGCGGAGGCGAACCGGGGGACGTACTGTTCGGGGTCGGCGGGTTTGACCTCCAGTTTGAGCTCTCGGACGACGTATCGGTACGTCCGGGCGATCTCCGACTTCTCGACGCGGGAGACCTCCGATATCTCATCGAGCGAGCGCGGAACGCCGGCCATCCGCGCGGCCGCATAGACACACGACGTCGAGACGCCCTCGATCGAGCGACCGGGAAGCAGGTCCTCGTCGAGCGCGCGGCGATAGATGACCGAGGCCGTCTCACGAACGTTGTCGGGGAGGCCGAGCGCGGAGGCCATACGGTCGATCTCACCGAGTGCCTGCTTGAGGTTGCGCTCCTTGGAGTCGCGCGTTCGGAACCGCTCGTTCCACTTGCGGAGTCGCTGCATCTTCTGGCGCTGGCGACCCGAAAGCGATCGGCCGTAGGCGTCCTGGTCTCGCCAGTCGATGTTCGTCGACAGGCCCTTATCGTGCATCGTGTTCGTCGTGGGGGCGCCGACTCGCGATTTCTCGTCCTTCTCGCGGGAGTCGAACGCGCGCCACTCGGGGCCGCGGTCAACCGAGTCGGCCTCGACGACGAGCCCACAGTCCGAACAGACCGTCTCGCCGTGTTCCTCGTCGGTGACCACGTGGCCGTTACACTCCGGACAACTCAGTCCTTCGTCGCTTTCAGTTTCGCGCTGGGACGTTCTCTCCCGCATGTGTGTGCGTTCACTCATAGGTGCCATCCCCCTCGGACGGATCAATAAGAACCGAGGAAGTGCTTACGTAAAGGACGGGCGAACAACACTTAAAAGGACCGGAATCCATCCGGCAAAGAATCGAATGAATGATCACGATCATCGGCGACTACTTCTGTCTCGGGCGGGACGGAGTACCAAAGCGCCCTTGTCGTGGGCGATCGATCGGTGACTATGGATTCCCCGCGCGTCGTCTCGTTGGCGCCGAGTGCCACTGCGACGATCACTGCACTGGGTGCAAGCGACCGTCTCGTGGGCGTGACCCACCACTGTGCGGTCGAGTCAGGACAGTCCCCTGTCTCCGTGGGTGGATGGATGACGCCCGATCTCGATCGGATCGACCAACTCGATCCGGATGTCGTCCTCACCAGCGACGGCCTGCAGGCGGAGATCGCGGAGGAACTCCGTCAGCGGGATCACCACGTGATCCACCACGAACCCGCCTCGCTCGCAGAGGTGGTGGCCTCGTTTGCGGACGTTGGCGCCGCGATCGGCCGCCCGGATGCCGGCGAACGCCTCGTGGAGAACGCTCGTGATCGGATCGACGTGGTCTCAGGAACCGTCGCCGAACGACTTGAGAGATCCGACCAGTCCCGACCCGTCGTCTACTGTGAAGAGTGGATGGATCCGCCGATGGCCGCTGGGAATTGGGTACCAGACGTCGTCCGGACGGCCGGCGGTCAGTATCCGTTCGTCGATCCCGGCGAGCGCTCCCGGGAGATCGACGAGGAGACGGTCCGTTCTCACGATCCCGACCACGTGGTCCTTCATCCGTGTGGGTATGGCGATCGCGTGGATCCGAGCGTGGTTCACGATCGTGGCTGGGACCTCGATGCGGAGGTACACGTCCTCAACGACGATCTCCTGAACCAACCCAGCCCGAACCTGCTTGCTGGCATCGAGCAACTCGCCGAGACACTCCATCCCGAGGCCTTCCGCGAAGAGTGAGGCCCACCGACACCGACTTGTTCTCGCCCCGCCGAGGACCGGTATGCGAATCGGCGTCGGGAGTTCGAACCCGGTGAAACGCGAGGCGGTCGTAACGGCGGTCGGCGACGCCACGCTCGATGACGACTCGCCGAGTACGATCGAGGCCATCCCGGTCGAAACGGGCGTGAGCGAACAACCCCGCGGCCACGCTGAGACCATCCGCGGTGCCCGAACACGGGCTCGAAACGTCGTCGCGAATGGCTACGACCTCGGCGTGGGACTGGAGGGTGGTGTCGCCGAGTTCGAAGGGGTCGAGGGGTTGTTTGTGATCATGTGGGCTGTCGTCGACGACGGAACGACGATCGGATCCGGTTCGGGACCGAGCGTCCGACTGCCGGTGGAGATCGAACGACGTGTCCGAAACGGCGAGGAACTCGGGCCGGTCATCAACGACGTTCTCGGGGAGGACGACGTCGCGACGGGGCGGGGAGCGATCGGCGTCTTCACTGCGGGACGCGTCGATCGGGAGGACGCGCTTGCGGTCGCCGTTTCGAGCGCGCTCGCACCGTTCCTCACGGACCGCTACGAGGCGAACGATCGCCCCGAGGGTTAACTCCGAGAGAGGCACAGCCACCCCGTGTTTCGCTAGCCGTCCCGGAACGGAATGCGGGTGTACGATACGGACGTTCCGGGAGCGTCAGCCGTCCGTATCGTCTGTACGCCAGGGACAGGGCCTCTCAACGGTTCACAATGGTCGTGTTGAGGATCAAGCAAACGGTCCATCTCGACTATTCACTCGCTGAGTGCGTCGGTCTCGTTCACGTCCGAAGTCTCCTCGACGGCGGTGGTGAGTGAGACGTTGAGCGCCAGCATCGAGATGACCCCGCCGACGAGCGTCACGACGTTCTTGAGGGCGTGATCGAGGACCGCCGCGCCGAGTGCCGTCGAGACTCCGATCGGGGTGAGTCCGACGACGAGGGCGGTGAAGGCCCCCTCATAGAGGCCGATCCCGCCGGGGGAGATCGGAATCACCTTCGCGAGGTTGCCGACGCTCACCGCGAAGAAACAGACGGCAAGCAGCGTTACGGGGTCCAATACGACGTCGAGCGCGAGGAGGACCAGCGCGGCTACGAGAACGTCGATCACCCAGATAGCGATGCTCGTTGCCCCGACACGCGAGAACGCGATGGGATCGCCACCGACCCGCTGGAGATCACCGACGAACCGCTCGAGAACGTCGGCGACTGCCTCTCCATAGGAATCTCCGCTTATCCGGGAGACGATCGACCGTATCCGGTTCGTGTCCGAACGCGCCGAAAACACCACTCCGAGCACGGTCGCGATGGCGGCCAGGCCGACGCCCATCGCGACGAAGGCTGCCGTTCGCCCCGCCGGATGGCCGCCCGAGATCGCGACGATCACTTCACCGAGACGCCCCGAGGCGGTGTAGCCGACGAGGACGACGCCGGAGAGTCCGGCAAGCGTCAGGAGATCGAAGACGCGTTCGGCGGCGAGCGATGCGAATCCGGAGGGATATGGGATCGATCGTCGCATCTTCACGATGTACGCCCGAACGGCGTCGCCACCACGGGCGGGCAACACGAGGTTGCCGGTCTGGGAGATGAACACCGCGCCGGTGAGAAATCCGGACCGTTCGACGAAGCCGAGTTCGCGAAGAATGTCTCCATACCGATAGCCGCGGATGGGCCACGAGAGGGTGTACAGAACGACTGCAACCCCGAGGAGGCGGGGATTAGCTCGGCGCATCTCGCGAAGGACATCCCCGAAGTCGATGTACGTCGACATCAACGCGACCGCGACCGCGACTAAAAGCAGTCCGGCGCCAAAGCTCACTCGCGGCGTGATCCGGGGTCGAACCGACAACTGCCACCACAGGCGCCCGATCTGTGATCCCATCCCGAGGACGTCACGGACGAGATCGACCTTCGTGTCTCCTTTCGGCTCCCAGGAGACCGGGAACTCCTTGATTCGGTACCCCTCCCGTTGGGCCCGTACCAATAGCTCGGTGTCCCAGAACCAGTGGTCGTCCTCGACGTCCGCTATGAGGTCACGGAAGGCATCGCGTGATATCGCTTTGAACCCACATTGGTGATCGCGAACCTCCGATCCGAGAAGCGTCCGAACCAGGAGATTAAACCCGCGCGAGGGGATGCCCCGCTTGGCAGGACGCTCCGCCTCACGGCCGGGCATCCATCGGGACCCCGTGGCAAGATCGTACTCACCGGACCGGACCGACTCGACGAGCTCCTCGAGGTGGGACATATCCGTCGCGAGATCGGTATCGAAGTAGACGAGAACGTCCCCGTTTGCGGCCTCGAAGGCGCGTTCGAGCGCGCCGCCACGTCCCAGCCGATCGTCGCTGTGAACGTGTCGAACCCGGTCATCCGCCGCCGCGAGTCGATCGGCGATCTCCGGTGTCCGGTCCGCACAGCCATCCTCGGCGACGATCACTTCGAAATCGTCCTCGGACAGGAACCCGGCGAGCGTCGAGAGCGTCGTCTCGACGGTATCCTCGAGGGTGGCCTCCTCGTTGTAGGCGGGAAGGACCACGCTCACGGTCGGATCGCCGGTGGACCCGTTCATTGTCGCCACATGGCCCCGGCCGAGGTAAGTACCTTCTGAAGCGACCGATGGTTCAAATCCCCGACTCGCTTCGAGGATCGTACCCACCACCCCCGCTATCGAGGACCAGTAGGCGTCGAGCGACGAGCTGATCGACCGACGGCGCGGCGTTAGCCGATCCTACCAAACCACCCTTTTGTCGGCGGCGTCTCCATACGTATATGAGCACCACGTCCACGGGGCAGACGACGGGCACGAACCTCACGGAAAAGCAACGCCGTATCCTCGCGTACCTCCGATCGAACGTGGACAGCCAGACGTACTTCAAATCGCGGCTCATCGCGGAGGATCTGGGATTGTCGGCGAAGGAGGTCGGGGCGAACATTCGGTCGGTTCGCGATGCATCGACCGACCTGTCGATCGAAAAATGGGGCTACTCGTCGGGGACGACGTGGATGGTCGAACGATAACCGTCCGATCGGAGACGAACGTCTCGATCGAGAGAGGAGACACCCATCGTCCAGCGCGTTTTTTGCACCCGGGCGACTACGGACGAGCGTGACCGAGGTCGCGTTATTCGACATGGACGGGGTGCTTCTTGAGGGGGACAGGACCGATCCCGGCGTGTACCGGGCAGCTGCACACGATGCCCTCCGTGAGTACGATATCCGACGGATCGACGACGGCCACGCATCAGTCCTGGAGGCGAGCGAGTACCGGGCGGAGATGACCGACGCGTGTCGGTCGCTGGGAATCGACTGCGACGAGTGGTGGCAGTTACGCGAGTCATCTGCCTCCCGGCGGGCCAATGCCCGGATTCGATCCGGCGAACGATCGCTGTATCCCGACGCCGAGGCGGTGCTGGAGCTTCCCGACGAGCTACCGACCGGTCTCGTGAGCAACAACCGCCGAGAAACTGCGGAATTCGTCGCTGACTACTGTTTTCCCGGCCGCTTCGACGTCGCGATCGGTCGAAATCCGACGATCGCCGATTACCACCGGAAGAAGCCGGATCCGGAGTTCCTCAAGCGTGCACTTGCGGCGCTCAACGTTCGGACCCCGGAATCGGGATACTACGTCGGCGATCGCGGCACGGACGTTCTCGCCGCCGAACGTGTGGGCCTCGAGTCGATCCTCATCGAGCGGCCACACGTGGACGTGGGGACGCTTGCGTCCGAACCGGACCACGTAGTCCCGTCGCTACGAGAGGCAGTTCGGATCGTCACGGATCTCGGGGGAGAGTAGAACACAGGGGAAAACGACAGCTCACCGCGAAGAGGAACGATCGGCTATCCGAGTCAGTCGGTCGGAGACGAGTCATATCGAAGATGTTTCGCGGCGTCGTCCGCGAACTCCCTGGCGTCGGGACCAAAGGAATCGGCATAGCGGACGATCAACACGATGAGGCGTTCGGGATCGCGGACGGTATAACCGTCCTCCCGATCGAGGAGTCCTGCCGCCTCAAGATCCGCGGCGGCCGAACTGATCGTCGACCGGGAGACGCCGATCGCGGACGCGATCTCCGATCCGGTCGCCGCCGGATCGCGAAGGAGTTGAAGGATCGTTCGACGCGGCGTCTCCCGCCGGAGATAGCCGAGCGCTTGCTTGTCGGACGAATCGAACCGACCGGCAGGATAGAATCGTCGGTAATCGCCGTCCTTCAACGATTCGAGATCGTCGGCTGAGACGAGCCGACGGAGGTGATACTGCGTCTCGCCGGTGCCGAGCCGGAGATCGTCCCGGATCTTCGAGAAGTGGGCGCCGGGCGTAGTCGCGACGTACCCTCGGATCGCCTCGCGGGTCTCGTTGTCCGCAGGTCGGTCGGCCGAGTCGTCGTCCCCGCCGGTCGCACGCGCCGATCCGACGAACGGAGCGGCCGCTCCGAGGGCGGCAAACCGCCGAAGCGTCCGCCGTTTTCGTTCGTCGACGTCGTCGGTCACGACTGAAGAGTGTCGAGCATCGGGTAAAAACTCGTCGCTCAGCGTGGTGGTCCCTGACACGAGCGATTCGCCCGTGATCGACGGTTACTCGGATTCGGTCTCGAGGTTCTCCTCGGAAACCGCCTCGTCCATCTCCTCGATCACCTCGTCGGGGGGCTTGATATGGCCAACATCGCCGGACTTGACGGCTTCAGCCTCCTGTTCGAGTTCCTCGATGTCCATCTCCGCCGCCTCGTCGATCTGTCCGAGGATCTCGTCGATGTCGTCGAGACCGAGCAGCTGTCGGGTCTCTTCGTCGAACTCGAGCGCTTCGAGCCCCTCACCTTCGCTTTCGACGTCAGAGCCGGTCAGGTGTTTGCCGTACCGCCCGACGAGGCTCGTGAGCTCCTGTGGGAGCACGAACGTCGTCGATTCGCCCTGGCCGATCGCCTCCAGAGTCTCCATTCCACGTTCGATCACCGCACGTTCGCCCATCGCCTCCGAGGATTTCGCACGGAGGACCGTCGAGATCGCATCACCCTGTGCTTCGAGGATCTGACTTTGTTTTTCCCCTTGTGCACGGATGATGTTCGATTGTTTGTCCCCCTCCGCCTGCTCGACGGCCGAACGACGTTCCCCTTGCGCTTCCAGGATCATCGCGCGACGGCGGCGCTCCGCGGATGTCTGCTGTTCCATCGCCTGCTGGACGTCCTGGGAGGGATTGACCTCCCGAACCTCGACGCTTTCGACGCGGATTCCCCACTCGTCGGTCGGCTCGTCGAGTTCCTTTCTGATTTTCGCGTTGATCTCCTGGCGTTTGTTGAGCGTGTCGTCGAGTTCCATATCGCCGAGGACGGCCCGAAGCGTCGTCTGTGCGAGATTCGAGACCGCCTTCTTGTAGTTATCGACCTCGAGGAACGCCTTCTTTGCGTCCATCACCTTGATGTAGACGACCGCGTCCGCGGTAACCGGGGAGTTATCGCGGGTGATCGCCTCCTGTCTCGGGACGTCGAGGGTCTGTGTCCGCATGTCGAACGCGTAGGTTCTGGAGACGAACGGCGGGATGACGTTCATACCCGGTTGGAGCAGCTGTCGATACTCCCCGAAGACGGTGAGTGCCTCCTTTTCGTAGGCGTCGACGATCTCGATCGACTGCCAGATCGCGACGAGGACCAAAACCAGAAACAGCAGGCCGATCGGTGCAAGCCCGAATCCGGTCTGGAGGACGGTCAAATCCATACGTCTGATTAACACATGGCAACCATAAGCGTTCGGTCGGTTGCTCAGCCAAACCCGGAGCCGCTAGCCGTTCTCGGTCTCCGTTTCCACGTCCGGATCCCGTGCCCTGTCCGTCTCGACGTCGACGTCCGCAGTGTGCGTTCGATCGGCCGCCAGCTCGCGATCGATGTCGTCCTCGATGGCCGACAGCGACTCGACGGTGACGACGTTTCCGCCGCCGGGATCGACGACCATGACCTCCGTTCCCTCGGGGATCGAACCGTCCATCGAGCGGGCCGAGTAATGAGGATTAAATCCGCCCGCGGAGAGTTTCACCTCCCCGCCGGTCTCCGTGACTGTTTCCGTGACGCGACCGGTCGTTCCCGTCAACGAACCACTGTCGCGCGTCTGCCGCTGTCCCTTTCCGCCGTAGATGTCGAATTCGTGGTAGCCGTAGAAGGCGATCGCCCCGAAGAACAGCGCGAACACCCCGAGAAGGAAGGGGCTCGCAAGCGGAGCGAACGCGAGCCCGACCGCTCCTGCCCCCAGGAGAGCGATCCCGACGACGATGAAGTTGGCACCGGGCGCGATCGCCTCGGCGACCGACAGCGCCAACCCGATCGCCAACAGCAAAAGCGGGAGCGTCTCGGGCCCGAAGAGGTCCAACTGGAACAGCAGCTCCATACATGGAGTAGGGGCTCCAAGGGATTAAGTGATTTCACGAAGGGACGTTCAGCCCGCAGACCGCACGGATACTCCCCCGTAATACTCAAAACGCAGTCAGGACGACGGCGACCGTGAGCATGACGCCGAGTGTCACGAACGTCGCGTGGATCGGATCGATGGGTTCGGGTTCGATAGGCCCCCCGCCGGGACTGGGTTCCTCGACGAGCCCGTCCGGGCCGACGTCATCGAGGCCAAATTGCCACTCCATCTCCTCGTCATCGTCGTCTCCGTCCTCGCCGGCCCGCGCGTGTCCCCGACCGCGGTCTCCCCGAGTCATGGTCCAGTATTGGACGCGGATCGATAAATGGCTGGTGGGTGCGACACCGAGACGTGTTCCACTGGCGGATCGGCGATAGCCACACGAGTCACTACCGTTGGGAGTGCGGTCGAACGTCGCCCTCGTAGATGACGCCGCGTTCGCCATCCATCGTCACGACCTCTCCATCAGCGATCCACGAGGGGAAGGAGACGCCGGATATCATCGGCACGCCGAGTTCGCGTGCGATGACCGCCGGATATCCGGTCATACCCGGACGCGCTCCGACGATCCCCCCGATCATCGAGAGATCGCCCGTAAACTCGCCGTCGAAGTCCTCCGAGAGGACGACGATCGACGTCTCCTTGAGCGACGAGAGGTCGCCGTCGGTAAGCCGCACGATGGGAGCCGTCGTCCGACCGCTCACGACGGACTTGCCGGTGGCGATCGTCTCCGCGGCGACGTGAACCTTCAACGTGTTCGCCGTGTCCGTGCCCTCCAGTCCGGACATCATCCCCAGCAGGACGACGACCGTGTCGCCCGAGGTCGCGGCGCCGGCGTCGATCGCCGCCTCGACGGCGTTGTCGAGGACGTGCTCGATGTCGGTAGCGTAATCCGCGTACTTGGGCTGGACACCCCACGAGATCGCGAGCTGGCGACGCACGCGGTCCGTGGGAGTGGCCGCGACGACCGGCACCCCGGGACGGAACATCGCCGTCTTCCTGGCGGTGTAGCCGGATTCGGAGACTGCGACGACCGCGGACGCTCCCACATCCCGGGCGAGATACCGCGCCGAACGGGCGATCGCCTCGGTTCGGGATCCCTCGTCGGCGGTCGGAACTCGCTGTTCTCTGGTCTCGGCGTACTCCTCGCTCGATTCGATCTCCCGAACGATCCGGTCCATCGTCTCGACGACGCGAACCGGATGGTCGCCGATCGCGGTCTCACCCGAAAGCATCACTGCGTCGGTGCCGTCGAGGACGGCGTTCGCGACGTCGGAGGCTTCCGCTCTGGTCGGGCGACGCGAGCGGATCATCGAATCGAGCATCTCCGTCGCGGTGATCACGGGCACCCCTGCATCGACGCACATACGGATGATCCGCTTTTGGATGACCGGGACGTTCTCAAGGGGACACTCGACGCCGAGGTCACCGCGGGCGACCATCACGCCGGCGGCGGCATCGATGATCCCCTCGAGATTCTCGACCGCCCCGGCGCGTTCGATCTTTGCGATGACCGGGATATCGTCCCCGCCGTACTCCTCGAGACGGTCGGTGATCGTGTAGACGTCGGCCGCATCACGAACGAACGAGGCAGCGACGAAGTCGGCTCGCTCCTCGGCGGCAAGGCGCAATTCGCGTTCGTCCCCTGGCGTGATGAGATCGACGTCGAGCACGACGCCGGGGAGGTTGACGCCCTTCCGTGAGGCCAACTCGCCGCCGGAGTCGATCCGCGCGATGACGGTCCCGTTCTCGACGCGCTCGACGGTGGCCTCGATCCGGCCGTCATCGAGAAGCACGGTGTCGCCGGGACCGGCTGCGGCGATGGAGTGGGTGAGCCCGACCGCCTCGGACGTCGCCGTCTCGCCCTCCAGAAACCGAACCTGCGATCCGGTTTCGAGGTGGACCGGCTCGTCCGTTTCAGCCGTTCTGACCTCCGGCCCCTGGAGATCGACCATGACGGCAAGCGGCGAGTCCGTGGCGTCGTCGACCGCCCGCACGCGCTCGATCACCGTTCGTCGGTGATCGGTGGTGCCGTGGCTCGCGTTGAGCCGTGCGACCGCCATGCCGGCATCCGAGAGCGCCCGGATCGTGTCCGTGTCGTCCGACGCCGGGCCCAGCGTACAGACGATCTTCGCGTTTCGCATACGACGCCGTTGTCGGGGCGCGTGAAAAAGCCTCCTGAACGTCCACCCGCGAAGCCGCTCGCGTCGGAACGATCAGGTCGATCGAGTTGATTGGTTCGGTTGAGTTGCCCGGCACCGATCCGAGCCGCTACCGGACCGTCTCGCCTGGCTCCGCGTCCCCGTGGGTCGTGAGGAGGTCGGCCTCCTCGCCGGCGGCAAGCACCATCCCGTTGGACTCGACGCCGAACAGCTCTGCGCGCTCCAGGTTCGCGAGAACGATCACGGTTTTGCCCTCGATCGCGTCGAGATCGTGTAGCTGTTTGATCCCGGCGACGATCTGACGCGTCTCGACGCCGATGTCGACCTCGAGACGCGCAAGTTTGTCCGCTCCCTCGATTCCCTCGGCCGAGAGGATTCGGCCGACACGGAGGTCGAGATCCTCGAACTCCTCGAATCCGATCCGATCCTCGGCGACGGGTTCGAGATCGACGTCATCGGCCGCAACGGCGCCTTCCTCATCATGGTCGGCTGTCTCATCCTCGTCGTCGGATTCCGCACTCGCCTCTCCCTCGGTGGCCGCAGCCACTCGCTCCTCGAGTTTCGCGTTCAGTTCCTCAACGCGCTCCTCGGGGATCTTCTCGAAGAGTTCATCCGGCTCGTCGAACGCTCCCGCGGGCGGCGCGCCGGCGTCGTCGAGCGTCGTCTCGTGGACCGATCCGTCCTCACCGAGTTGAGCCCACAGCCGCTCGCACTTCTCGGGGGCGATCGGCTCGAAGAGGACGGCGATCGCCTTGGCGATCTGTACACAGTCGTAGATGACCTGGGCGGCCGCATCGGGCTCCTCGTCGACGAGCGACCACGGCTCATTGCGCTGGATGTACTCGTTCCCGAAGCCCGCGAGATGGGTAACGGCGTCGCCGAGATCGCGGATCGAATAGTCGTTGACCGCCTCGGCGACGGCTGCCTTTGCCTCGTCGATCCGGGCTTCGACCTCGTCGCTTGGCGCGTCGACTGTGGCCGGCGCTCCGTCGTAGTTGCGGTGGGCGAACAGCAACGACCGGTAGAGGAAGTTGCCGATCGTACCCACGAGTTCGGTGTTCACGCGCTCGCGGAACCGCTCCCACGAGAAGTCGACGTCCTGCTGGAAACCACCGTTCGTCGCGAGGTAGTAGCGCAGCAAGTCCGGGTGAAAGCCCTCATCGAGGTATTCGTCGGCCCAGACCGCGCGGTCGCGGCTCGTCGAAAAGCCCTTCCCACCGAGAGTGACGAATCCCGAGGCCATCACCGCACGCGGCTCGGTATGGCCGCTTGCGTGCAACATCGCCGGCCAGAAGATCGTGTGGTGCTGGATGATGTCGCGGCCGATCACGTGAACGATCTGGCCGCCGTCGTGGTCGGCGTCGTCCCGCCAGGCGGACTCCCAGTCGAAGACGTCCGCGCCGACTCGCTCCGTATACTGTTTCGTGGCGGAGATGTACTCGATCGGCGCGTCGACCCAGACGTATAAGACGAGATCGTCCCCGTTTCCGTCTCCATCCCCACCGTCGTCGCTCCCGTCGTCGTCGCTTCCGTCATCGTCGCTCCCGGCATCATCGTCGGGATAGTCGATCCCCCAGTCCATATCGCGAGTGATACACCAGTCCTGGAGTCCCTGTTCGATCCACTCGCGCGGCTGGTTCCGGGCATTTGAGGTGCCCTCAAGCCGGTCGAGGAACTCGGAGAGGTAGTCGGCGAACTCCGAGACCTCGAAGAATTTGTGGGTGCGCTCGCGGTATTCGGCAGGGTTGCCGGTGATGGTGGAGACCGGCTCCTCGATCTCGCCGGGTTCGAGGTGGCGTTGACACCCCTCGTCGCACTCGTCGCCACGAGCCTGAGCCCCGCAGTAGGGACAGGTTCCTTCGACGTATCGATCGGGGAGATACTGGTCGTCGATGGGATCGTAGGCGACCATGATCGTCTTCTCGTAGACGTGGCCGCGGTCGTCGAGTTCCCGGACGAGATCGCGGGTGAGTTGGACGTTGGTCTCGTCGTGGGTGTGGCCGTAGTTGTCGAACTCGACGTTGAACTTCGGGAACGTCTCGGCGTACCGTTCGTGCCACTTGAGTGCGAACTCCTCGGGGGAGACGCCCTCCTGTTCGGCGTTGACGGCGACGGGCGTCCCGTGCATGTCCGAGCCGCTGACGAACGCCGTTCGCTGGCCGAGTCGTTCGAGTGCGCGGGCGTACACGTCGCCGCCCACGTAGGTGCGGAGGTGTCCGACGTGCAGGTCGCCGTTGGCGTAGGGCAACCCGCAGGTCACCACCGCGGGATCGTCTGTGGGAAAGTCTTCGTGGCTCATGGATGGTCTCCTCGTCGTCGCTCGTGAGCGTATCCGGGAATGCCGGCCTAAAGCCCGCCGATCCGTTGCGCGTCTGGTTTATAAACCGGGGACGAATCGTCCGGACCCCGCCGGTCGAAGAGCCGGCAGGCGTCGGACGGACGGCAGCCGCGCACGAATCCCTAAGTACTGGGGGGACGTGGGATCGATCATGTGGTCGCCCCGGAATCGCCGGGATCGAAAGACGGTGGTCTGTATCGCCTGTGGTGACTCGCTTCTTCGCTCGGAGGCCCGCGAATACGACAAGGAGGGCGATCGGTGGGATCGTCGAAACAAGGAGTTCGAACATCTCTGTCGGGACTGTCACGACGATCTGTGTCACCAGCCGCGTGCGGGCTTGGAGTCGCTTCTCTGCTCGATCGACGCCGGCAGGCAGGACCGCTCCACGTTCCTCGAACGGTACACGTCGGCCGTCGAGGCAGGACGAGAGAGTTCGGACCCGTCGGCGGACGGCGACCGCTCCGGATCCGATCCCGATCCGGAGTTCGACTCTCGGACGGACCCGGATGGGGAGTTCGACCGCGATCGCGAAAAATAACCGCCAGGACCGTCGCCGCTGCGACCAAGACGGCCTGCCGACCCCGACACGCCTTTCTATCCGACACGCGTTATCCCAAACATGTCAAGCGATGCGCGAACGACGTCGGATTCCGGCGACGACCAGGGACCGGTCCGGGTCACGGAGGCAGTGGCGGAACAGTTGGCGGAGAAGCGTGAGGAACTCTTCGAGGAGTTCGAGATCCAAGACGAGTTTCCCCCCGAGGTACTCACGGAGGCCAAGAAACGCACCGAAGGCGTTCAAACCGAGATCGAGGAGGCCATCGAGGACCGCGAGGACCTGCGGGATTTGCCCACCTGGACGACCGATCCGATCGACGCCCAGGACTTCGACGACGCGATCTCGATCGAACGCGAGGAGGATGCCTACCGGCTGTGGGTCCACATCGCCGACGTCACCCATTACGTGAACCCGGAGACGTCGATGTGGGAGGAGGCGATACAGCGGAGTAACACGGTCTATCTGCCGGCCTACACGGTCCACATGCTGCCGCCGGTCCTCGCGGAGACGGTCTGTTCACTGGTCCCGAACGAGGACCGACTCGCCCACACCGTCGAAATGGAGATCGACGACGAGACGCTCTCTTTCGAGGACGTCGATATCTACAAATCCGTCATCAATTCGGACGAGCGGCTCACCTACTCGGAGTGTGAAGATCGTCTGGAGGACGAGGATGCCCCGTTACACGAGGAGAACGTCCTCGCGTTCGAACTGGCCGACCGGATGCACGAACAGCGCAAGGCGGATGGCTCGCTCGTGTTGAATCCCCGCCGCGACCGAGCACACACGATCATCGAGGAGTCGATGTTGAAGGCCAACAAGGCGGTGACGCACACGCTGATGTGGGACCGCGGCGTCGAGGCGATGTATCGGGTCCATCCGCAGCCGACCCCCGATCAGTGGAACGATGCGCTCAGAGAGATCCAGGAACTCGAGTCCGTGTCGATCCCCGGCTCCTCCTGGGACGACCCCAGAAAGGCGGTCAACGCCGCCTTAGAGGAGTCGCCCGACCGGCAACTCAATAAGATCCAGCGGGCCGTCCTGAAGGTGATGCCGCGCGCGAAGTACATGAACGATCCATTCGGGGGCCACCACGCGCTCAACTTCGACATCTACGGTCACTTTACCTCGCCGATCCGCCGGCTCTCGGACCTGATCAACCACTGGATCGTCCATACGAACGACATTCCCGAGAACCTGATCAAGCTTTGCGATCGCGCCTCGGACAAACAGAAGGACGGCGAAACCGCAGAACGGCTTTACAAGCAGTTTATCCAGGAGATCGGGATCGATCCCTACGCGGTCAACAACCGCGGTCTCGAGGTCGTCGAGGACCCCGAGGAAGCCGACCACGACATCTGAGCGGGCAACGACGGCGCTGGACAATCCCGCGATCACGCTCGTGCGAGCACGTCGAGGTGGTGAGCGATCAGAACGCACTCGCCGCGGTCGACCTGCGTCCGCCTGGTCTCGAGCCACCGATCGCGTGCCGCCGGATCGAGGACATCCGCCGGGAAGTCAGCGAGCGCACCCTCGATCGTCGACAAAAGCCCACGCAGGAACGTCGCCTCGGCGGCGGGATACCGTCCGTCCTCGGAACCATCTCGCCTCTCGTTTCCGTTTCCCGCTCCGGGTTCCGTCTCCGGCCGGACGACCCAGTCGGCTCCCCCCGCGGCGAGCACCTCGTAGTCGAACGCAGGGGCGGCCGCAAGCAGATCCCGGCCGGCTCGACTGCCCCCCGGTTGCTCGCGTACCACGTCCATATGACGGTGATAGAGGCGCTCGATCCGCTCATCGAGAGGATGGGCGGGTGCGAAGGTAGTGGACCCACTGTAGGTACACGGCGCATACATGAGTCCGTCAGCGGCGAGCAGCGACCGGATCTTCGGGAGGATCCGCTCGAGGTCGACGACGTCGAGAAGGGCGGCCGCGATGACGACATCAGCCTCGTCATCGATCGCATACAGGTCTGCCACCTCGAGAGAGACCTCGAGACGCTCGCGCGATCGGCCGTCCACGTCGGAACCGATCGCGTCGGAATCGGTCGGGGAGGTCGCCACGATCCGGCCGTCCCGCCGATCGACCTCGTAGCCCGCGGCCGCGAGCCGGTGAGGGACGTGATCCCGAGCGGCGGCGACCGCATCCGGATCGACGTCGACGGCCCGGTACCGCACGGGGGCAGGGATCGCCTCCCAGGCTGCGATCCGGGAGATCATCGAACCGACCCCGGCACCGATCTCGAGGAGACGAATCGGACCGTCGGTTCGGCCGGCCCGCTCGCCAACCGCGTCGAGAAATCGATCGCGAACGCGCCGGTTCATCGCCCGATCGTCGACGGTGCGTTTCGCCGAGAGGAATTCGACCGGCGACGTCACGGGTCGAGCACCCTCATCGTCTCCCTTCCCGCAGTCACAACGGATCACTCCATGGCTCGATCTGGACATCGTTCGGGGCGAACGATCCGGATTCCACGTCTGAGGATCGACCGCGATCGGCGACCGCCAGGCGACGGCAGAACGATCGAATCGCCGCAGCCGTAGCCTCCCACCCGGGCTGTCGGTCCGCCGTCCCGAGTGCGGCGCCTGCGAGGCGGGCGAGCAGATCCCGGTCGGTCGCGAGCCGCGAGAGGTGATCAGCAAGCGCTGCCGGATCCGCCGGTTCGACCAGCACGCCATTCGTGCCATCCGTGAGGAACTCGCTCGCGCCGCCGACGGATCCGGCGATCGGGACGGCTCCGCGTTCCATCGCCTCCAGATATGCCATGCCGAACGCCTCATAGCGCGAGGGAACACAACAGACGTGGGCAGACTCGAGGACGTCTTCGAGGACACGATCCGGGACGGTGCCGAGGAACTCGACTCGATCGTCGATCCCGAGCTCTCGGGCCCGGGAGGCGACATCGGCGGCGTATTCGGCGTTCGCCGAGCGATCGCCGACGACGGTCAGTCTCCAGTCGATGTCCTCGTCCGTCCCGGCCGAGTCGACCGGATCGATCCGCGGGGCATCGAGCCGCGAGAGCGCAGCGAGAAGCGTCCGCACGTCCTTGCGGGGTACCACCGACCCGACGTAGACGACGCGGAACGGCTCCGACCGTGCGCGGTCAGCGACGGCCACAGGGGAGAGCGCTGCGGCCTCCGCCCGGCCCGCGGGATGGGCAACGAGGGACGGACGCGACCGGAGATCGGGACAGCACGCGCGAGCGCGCCGCGCAGTAAACCTGCTCGTGTATATGGCGCCGTCGAGCGAGTCGAGAAACCGACGCTCGAAAGGACGGACGAGCGATCGAAATCGCTCGGTTGGATCGTCGGATCGAAGGTGGTGAACGAGTCCGACCACGGCGTCCGGGCGCTCGAGCCGACGGTTGTGCCGCCCCAGAACTGGGTGACAGAGCCCGTCTTCAACGAGCACGTCGACGTCCCGATCGAGTCGAGAACGGACTGCCGGCGAGTACGCCATCGCGAGGGCGGTCGGGTACCGACGCCACGGGAGCTCGATGACCTCGACCGTATCCCCGCGCTTGCGGAGGCGCGAAACGAGTTCCCGGTCGTACCGAAACCCACCGGAAGGATGATCGAGACCCTCATAGACTACGAGGCCGATCGACAGCGAGTCGTCACGCTCGGTCGACGAAGAGCCGCAGTCGACCGGCGAGGCGTCACGCTCGGTTGGTGTGACGTTGGCACGTGCGTCCATGGATTGGTGATTCTCCTGCTCCGATTTCCCGCGATCCGATCACGGTTCCGGCGACCCGGGCGATCCGAGCGAGCGACGGTGAGTGACGTCGGCGACGTCGTCCTCGCGGACGCGAACCACCAGCTCGGTCGCCGTCTCGGGGGCGATCCGAGCGAGCAGTCGGTCGCCGACGATCCGCGCGAGATGCTCGACGCTCGGGTTCAGTCCCGCGAAGGCATCGAGGTCGTTGAGTGTTCGATCGGCAAGCGAGGAGACGACACGGTCCAGGGCCTCCGCAAGAGCGTCGATGTCCACGAGATATCCGTACTCACCGAGTTCGGGACCCCGGAAGGTCGCCTCGACCGTGTAGCGATGCGAGTGGATCGTTCCCTCCGGACCAGGATCGGGAACGATCAGGTAGTGTTGTGCGATGAACTCACGCGAGAGGGACACCGTATACACAGGTTCACCACGTCATCGTCGTACATAAAACCGGATCCCGATCGGTCATCGACGGACTCGATCGTCTCAGTCGGCCATCGGCGGACTCGAACGCACCGATCGGCCATCACCGGATCCGATCACCCGAGTCGGCCGGAGACGACGAGCCAATCACGAAGGAAGTGGATGAGGAATGGAACCATCACGACGGTCGTGATGACACGCGCGAGTCGGGGATCAATGACGGGGACAAGCGCGATCCAGATCGAGGCCATGGCCGCCCCTGCCAGCCCACGGCGGACCTGGCTCTCGGCGAGATCGTGGAGCGTGAGTCCACGACGGGAGCGAGCGCGCTTTCCGGCGACGAATAGATAGCGTGCGCCGCCAACCGCGAGAAACGCGGCCACGGCAGCCTCATAGCGAACCACGAGCACGGATCCGACGAGGATCCCGAGGGCGTCAGTCTCCGTATCGAGGCGGGCGCCGAGCGCGGTGACCGAATCCGTCGCCCGCGCAATGGCTCCGTCGACCGCATCGAGGCCGGCTACGACGCCGAAGAGTATCGCGGGAATCCATCGCCCGGAACCGGCCGTCGGGTCGACGAACACGGTCACGACCGCGAGCCCGGCAAGCGGCGCGAGCGCGCTCGCACGGATCGCGGTCACCAGGGTGGCGAGGGTGGCGGATTGAGGTCCGACGGCCGATCGGACGGACACGAGCAAGCGATGGCCGAGAAACACGGCACCGACGAGAGTGACCGCCATCCCGCCAAAAAACGCGGTCAGGGAGGGCCCCATCTCGCCGGCGATCCCGAGAGAAGAGATCACGATGAGCGATCCCGCCGCCGTGAGGGCGGCGTGGGTTGCGCCGATCGCATGAAAGCGACGCGACCGAACGGCCTCGCAAGTCCTCTCGTCGGCGTCCTCACCGACGGTGATATCGAACGCGCGCGGCGCCACGGGTCATGCCTCCCGCCGATAAAGAACGACGAGGACGACGATCAATGCGGCCTGGACGATTTTATCGAGGAAGTGGACTGCCGGAACGTCCGCGAGGCCGGCAGGACGATTGAACGCGTACCACAACACGATCTGCACCCCGACGTAAGGGATACCGGTGAGATACAGCAGGCGCCGTCGATAGCCGACTGCAAGCAGGTAGATCGCTCCGAGGAACCCGCCCGTGGCCAGCAGGAACGCAACTCCCATCGGGTGGGGCAGAAAACCGACGCCCAACACGAGATGGACGAGCGCACTCGAGAGCGCAAGCGCGATCCCGAACCAATGAAGCGGCGTCAACGAGTCGAGGTCGAACCGGTCTGCCGCCTGAACCATGGCAGTTCTACGGACGACGATCGTGAATAATCCTTGGGTCGTGCTCACAAGCAGTCGCCTCGAATCGTCCGGTGAATCGGTTTCACGATCCCCCACTCCTTCACAGAGAGATCTCAGGGATAGGTCAAAAGCACCTGCAGCGCCTCATCAGGATGACCGTCGAGGAGATCGTAGGCCGTCGGCGCCTCCGCAAGCGGCATGCGGTGGGTGATGACGGTCTCCGGATCGAACCGCTCGAGGCGGTCGAGTGCGACATCGATCCGACGGGATTTGTCCCACCGTCCCCGAAGTTCCGGATGGATCGTGCTCACCTGACTCGAGACCACCTCGATCCGATCGCGGTGGAACCGACCGCCGAGGTCGATGGGTGCCCGCTTGGTGCCGTACCAGGACCCAACCACGATCCGCGAATCGTATCCCACGGCGTCGATCGCGTCATCGAGCGTTCCCGGCCGTCCCGACACCTCGATCGCGAGATCCGCGTCCAGGTCCCTCGTTACGAGTGCCTCCGGGGTTCGCGTCACGTCCGCACCGAGTTTACACGCGATTTCACGGCGAGCGTCGATCGGATCGACGACGACGAGTCGCTCCAGCGGGAACCCCGCGAGCACGTGGATCACACAGAGCCCGATGACGCCGGCGCCGAAGACGACGACGCGCTCACCGACCCGCGGATGTGCGTCCAACACCAGGTTCGTGGCGGTCTCCATCGAGGGCAGTAGCGCGCCGGCCTCCGAAGAGACCTCCTCCGGCAGCGCGACGACGTCCGTCGGCGAGATCGTGAATCGACTCTGGTGGGGATGGAACGCGAAGACGGATTCGCCGAGCCACCCATCATCGAGGGCCGTCCCGACGTCCGTCACCGTCCCCGCGGCCGCATAGCCGTACCGCATCGGATACTCGAAGCCGCCCTCGAAGGCGTCAAGGGTCTCGTCGACGGGGACTGCCGGCGTCTCGTCGCGGTAGACGA
The DNA here is from genome assembly GCF_041821145.1 of Halopenitus sp. H-Gu1. Taxonomy (NCBI): domain Archaea; kingdom Methanobacteriati; phylum Methanobacteriota; class Halobacteria; order Halobacteriales; family Haloferacaceae; genus Halopenitus; species Halopenitus sp. H-Gu1. Next base: position 123,360 of record NZ_JBGUBC010000001.1, read on the forward strand.
GCAGCTCGGTGCCGCTACTTATCGCGGACAGATCGGTCTCGACGAGGAGTTCTTCGGCGCCCGGCGATGGAACGTCGACGGGGCGAACCTCGATCGAGCGGTCGTCCACGAAGTAAACGGCACGGCCGGTCATCGTCTGGCGTCCGACGATCGGTTCCCGACGTCGACTCCGACCGGTCGAATCCGGGGTCGGGGACCTCCGGACGCTCGTCGCGAGCGAGACGAGGGGGACGACAACCGACCCACGACCTGCGTCATGAACATGAACGGAGATGGGACCGCGACGGTATAATTGGTGTGGGCATCACCGTCGCCGGTGGCGTTCCTGCGATCGGGGTTCGATCCCCGCGGACGCCGAAGCATTGATGCTCTCTCCAGGAGTACCAACGGGTGATGATCCGAGCACGGGTGACACGAATCCACAGCCGGGTTCGTGAAGAACTCGAGTCCGCCTTCCTCGAGGACCACACGCCGCGTGAGATCGCCGTGAGCTTCAGCCTCGGCGTGTTCATCACGGCGCTCCCGACGCTCGGCGTCGGCGTGGCGGTATTTCTCGTGCTTGCGTATCTTTTCAAACAGCTGAGCAAGATCGCGCTTTTCGCATCGGTAATCGTTCTCAATCCGGCTGTGAAGTGGGGCGTCTACGGGACGAGCTACTGGCTTGGAACCCGCCTGCTCGCGCCCGTCCCCGAGGAAGCGATCGACGCTGTGACGCCCGTTACAGGCTCGGAACTTCTGATCCGGCTGTGGGTCGGAAATCTACTGTTGGCGACGATCTTCGCCATCGTCGCCTACGTCGTCGCGATCCGGCTCGTGGTCGAGTTCCGGCGGCGCGAGGCCGATCTGGAGGCGCTCCCGATCGATCTCGACGGCAAATAGCCAGATCGCGGATCGCCGCCGGGACACACAAAAGACAGGATTACCATCAAGCGACCAAACGAGATGACCCAGAACACACCCACCGAGATGAACCGACTCTCGGAACGCGTCGACGCCGTCGAACCGCAACAGATCCGTGTGATGTTCGATCTCGCCGAACAACAGGACGGCGATCTCGTCCACCTCGAACTCGGTGAGCCGGACTTCGAGACGCCTGAGCACATCGTCGAGGCCGCCTCCGAGGCCGCGCGAAACGGGCGAACGAAATACACGTCGAATGCCGGGATCCACGAGCTTCGATCCGCGATCGCGACGAAGCTCTCGTCGGAGGGCGGACGGGAGATCGACCCCGACAACGAGGTTCTCGTCACAACCGGCGGCGTCGAGGCGCTCCATCTCTCCATCCATGCGGTCGCCGACCCGGGCGATGAGGTCGTCGTCCCCACGCCGGCCTGGCCGAACGTGATCGAGCAGGCGCGACTCGCCGGTGCCGTGCCCGTCGAGGTCCCGATGCCCGCAGAGAACGACTTTGAACCCGACACCGAGGCGATACTCGAGGCGATCGGCCCGGACACCGCGGCGGTCTCGCTGACCGCTCCATCGAACCCGACGGGGCGAGTGATCCCGGAGGCGGGGATCGAGCGGATCGTCGAGGCAGCCGCCGAACACGGTGCCTACGTCCTCGCCGACGAGGTCTACCGGGAGTTGACGTACGAGGACATCCCGCCGCGGATCGAACGTATCACCGACCACGAGGAGTGGGTGTTGTCGATCAACTCCCTGTCGAAGACGTACGCGATGACCGGGTGGCGGGTCGGGTGGGTTACCGGCCCCGCGGACGTTATCGAGGTGATGACGACGATCCACGAATATACCACCTCGTGTGTGAACACGCCCGCACAGTACGCGGGGATCGCGGCGCTCACGGGCCCCCACGAACCGATCGATCGGATGAAGGAGACGTTTCAGTCACGCCGTGAATACGTTCTCGAACGACTCGCGGAGATCCCTGCCGTCTCCGCCGGCCGACCGGAGGGCGGGTTCTACGTGTTCATCGACGTGAGTGCCCTCGAGGGATCGAGCATGGCGATCGCGAAACGACTCCTTCGAGAATACGGGGTCGTGACGGCGCCGGGGACGGCCTTCGGAAAGGGTGGCGAGGGACACCTGCGGATAAGTTTCGCGAACGACATCGATCGGATCGAACTCGGACTCGATCGGTTCGAGTCGATGATCCGATCGGAACTCGAGGAACCGAGCACGCCCGAATAGGACATACAGATAACATATTTCGAGATTCATCGAGAATCGTTCGCGATCCGGATCGTGAGAACGGTGCGGTGCAGTCGGAAGGTAGTCGGCCTGTGATCCTCCCTAACCCGGTCGCAGTTATCGACTCCACGCTCCCCGTGAACGGCGGGATTCTCGCATTGAGAACGGATAGCCGGCTTCTAAACGGCGGCGAAGCGACTCGGATAACCGATGGACGTCGGAATGGTGCCTCACGACTCGGACGTGTTCAAAGGGTGGTATCGAGGGGTAATTCCCTCAGTCGAGGGTCGCTGGTCGGTCACATAATGATTATGATCAGATTATAATATATGATAATCAGTAGAAGGGTTTTTTATGCGCCCCGCGCAAACATGCAGGACGAAATCAGTCAGAGGGGTGGTATTGGCCTGGGGGGCCAGTCAGATCGAACCCCTGTGAGTGATACCAAACGATCATGAAACTCACAGACCTAAAGCAGCTGTTCACGGACGATCGTGCAGTCTCTCCGGTTATCGGAGTAATACTGATGGTGGCAATCACCGTCATCTTGGCGGCGGTGATCGGGACCTTCGTACTCGGTCTCGGCGACGACCTTCAGGATGACCAGCCGACGGCGAGCTTCGACTTTGAGTACGACAATAGCACCACTCCGGCTAACGTCACGATCACCCATACCGGTGGTGACACGATCGATGGGACGAGCGACACGGTCACTGTGACAACGACCGGGGGGAACGATATTGACAATAGTGACTGGAGTGCTGAGATCTCTGCAGGCACATCCAAAGAATTCACTCTGACATCGGGGAATTGGTCTGGTGAAACCGTTAATGTCAACTGGCAGTCCAGCACTGGAGACTCATCTGCAACGCTCGCAACGAGCACCGCACCCGAATAATCGGTTGATATAATGGATCTGAAACAACTGCTCACGAACGATGGCAAATCGGAGGAACGAGCAGTCTCGCCGGTGATCGGCGTTATACTGATGGTTGCCATTACTGTGATCCTCGCTGCCGTGATCGGCACCTTCGTGCTTGGACTCGGCGACGATCTCCAAGATGATCAGCCGACGGCGAGCTTCAACTTCGATTTCAACGCAGGAAATACCGGAACGGTAGACATCACTCACACAGGTGGCGACACGATCGACGCCGATACTAATACGGTCACCGTGACCGAATCAAGCGGTACCGGGATTACGGGCCCAGATGGTTCGAGCAATGAGTGGCCAGCTGGCGATATCTCTGCTGGATCTTCGGAAACATTCGAGTACGATGGCGGTACGTGGTCAGGTGAAACCGTGAGCGTCAACTGGGAGTCTGAATCCGGAGACTCTTCAGCCACCCTCGCGAAAGATACCGCGCCTGAATAGTCGAACACCCACCGAGTTTCCCATTTTTTACCGATTGCGAGCGACAGCTTCGTGCTACCGTCTCGATCGAGTGAGGGTCAATCAGACACTTCCGATGGGCCGGTAGCACATCGACGATTCTTACCGAGAAATCGACAGACGAAGCCCACGATCGAAGACGCGTTTTGATCCGATCTCCAGGTTCGAGACTGTCCCCTCGATCGGGTCAGCGACTCCGCCGCCCGGTTCGCGGTCTTTCAGTCCCGAGGGTGGCGGTGAAAAGCGTTCACGAGGTCGCGTAGATTTCGATCGACTCCGGCGTGATTACGGCATAATGATCCCAGACGGGGAAGGACAGCCGAAGATGACGATCGGTGTTCCAGTCGAATCCATCGATCGCGTCGACGTTGATCTGGTCATAAAGCGTGTTCTCCTTCCCGTGGATGTCGACACTTCCGATGGAGAAAGCCTCTATGAGTGCCGTACTCACCTGCTCGGCGTCGTCGAGCGAGTAGGTGACGAGTGGCGATTCTTCGTTGCTCACCTGACATGATGAGCTCATACGTAGCCTAGAGTACTCGATTTTATAAAGATATAGTATTGCAGCAGCATGTGATCATAGCTCAAGGAGAGAATGGATCGACTAGTATAATCAAAGTGTATATTTCACAGTCAGCACTCCGGATACACAACAAAGAGGGGATGGCAGGTCCCGCGATGATCTGCTATATTCGATCAATCGCGGGGTTCGATTTTGCCGGCAAAACTCTGGAAGTCGATCGTCTCCTCGGGAATGTAAAACGTATCAGTACAGAATTCGTAGACGTTGTCCGGCGTTTCGCCGTGCCACAGGAGATAGGCGAACTCATCTTCGACGATGGTGTCGTCGACTTCAATGGTTGTTTCCTCTTGGGAGAATTCGTCGAATAGATCCGCGAACAGTCCCTCGATCTCGTCGAGACCGCGGAAGACTCCCAAGTTCGTGACGACGACCGAGTCGTCAGTGTAGTCGATCATGACCTCTTCGAGTTCCTGATTGGCAAACGCGTCCAGATGATGGTCAAGCACGGTATCGGTGTTGCTCATGGGTCACTCCAAGAGAAGCCTACAACGAGTAGTCATATAGTTGTTCACACCCAGATTGTACCGTTCGACTTGCCCGGTATTCGGCGTCGCAAGGCCCACTTCTCTTTCTCACTCTCTAATAGAAGAACTACTGAACTCAAAACTAGGCGTTCTCGTCGGCGGTGATTTCCGCAGAGACGCGTCATGAAAAGGACCCCAAGCAGTCGTTCCGTCCGGGATGTCTCAGGATGGACTCGCGGGGGTCTCGTGAGCATGGTGAACGGGACCACGCGAGGGAACGAACGAAGTGAGTGGACTCGCGGGGATTTGAACCCCGGGCCTCTTCCTTGCGAAGGAAGCGATCTGCCACTGATCTACGAGCCCGCCTACGTATCGTGTGAATCGACCGGCGTATTTGTACCTTACCTTTCGTCAGGTCGTGTGTGACCGAGACTCGCGCGTGACGCCGTCGCTTGCCGGTGCGGATCAAAAAGTGGAGAAAACTGCGAAGAGTCTGGCGCGAATGCGCCCTAGCGCTTAGTCCTCGAGTACGATCTCGATGCTGACGTCGTTCGGAACCTGAATGCGCATGAGCTGGCGAAGCGCCCGCTCGTCCGCGTCGATGTCGATCAGACGCTTGTGAACGCGCATTTCCCAGTGTTCCCACGTCGCCGTTCCTTCGCCGTCGGGCGACTTTCGGGAGGGAATTTCCAGCGTCTTCGTCGGCAGCGGGATCGGACCCGACAGGGAGACTCCCGTCGAGTCAGCGATCTCGCGGACGTCGTCACAGATGTCGTCAAGGTCCTCGGGACGGGTCCCGGCGAGACGGACGCGTGCCTGTTGCATCGATTATCGCTCGTTGACGCTGAGCACCTTGCCGGCAGCGATGGTCTGACCCATGTCGCGGATCGCGAAGCTGCCGAGTTCCGGGATCTCGCCGGATGGCTCGATGCTGAGGGGCTTTTGCGGACGAACGGTAACGACTGCGGCATCGCCGGACTTGATGAAGTCCGGGTTCTCCTCGGCGATCTCACCGGTGGACGGGTCGATCTTCTGGTCGATCGACTCGATCGTACACGCGACCTGTGCCGTGTGGGCGTGGAAGACCGGCGTGTAGCCAGCGGTGATGACGCTCGGGTGCTGCATGACGACGACCTGCGCCTGGAAGGTCTCTGCGACCGTCGGCGGGTCGTCGGCCGGACCACAGACGTCGCCGCGACGGATGTCGTCCTTGCCGATGCCGCGGACGTTGAATCCGACGTTGTCGCCGGGTTCGGCCTTCGGCACTTCCTCGTGGTGCATCTCGATCGTCTTCACTTCGCCGCCGACGTCCGACGGCTGGAAGGAGACGTTGTCGCCGGTGTTCATGACACCGGTCTCGAGACGTCCGACCGGGACGGTCCCGATGCCGGAGATCGTGTAGACGTCCTGGATCGGGAGCCGAAGCGGCGCGTCCGTCGGCGGTTCGGAAGCCGGCAGGTCGTTGAGGGCCGCGAGGAGGATCTGGCCATCGTACCAGGGAGTGTTCTCGGACTCCTCGGCGATGTTGTCGCCCTCGAAGGCGGAGATGGGGACGAACGTCGTGTCGTCCGTATCGAAGCGGACCTGGTTGAGGAGCTCTTTGACCTCCTCGACGACGTCGTTGTAGGAGGATTCCTCGTAATCGACGAGGTCCATCTTGTTGATGCCGATGATGAGCTCGTTGATCCCCAGCGTGCGGGCGAGGAAGACGTGCTCTCGTGTCTGGGGCGCGACGCCGTCGTCAGCCGCGACGACGAGGACGGCGTTGTCGGCCTGAGAGGCGCCCGTGATCATGTTCTTCACGAAGTCACGGTGGCCCGGACAGTCGACGATAGTGAAGTAGTACTCGTCGGTGTCGAACTCCTGGTGGGCGATGTCGATCGTGACGCCACGCTCGCGCTCCTCGGCGAGGTTGTCCATCACGTAGGCGAACTCGAAGCCGCCTTTGCCCTTCTCTTCGGCTTCCTCGCGGTGCTGCTCGATAACGTGCTCGGGGACGCTCCCCGTTTCATAGAGGAGTCGGCCCACGAGCGTGCTCTTGCCGTGGTCGACGTGGCCGATAATGGCCAGATTCTGGTGCGGTTTGTCACTCATGGGTAATCACGCGCTAAGGCGCTCTGTGAGGATGTTTTCGGGTGATTCCACTAAAACGGTTTCGATACGGAGTACAGCCCATCCGGATGCCGTCCGGCGGTTTGTGCAGGATTGGCACGTGAGTCGAGATAACACGACCCCGACCACAAGCGGAATCTGATTCGATCGGACATGCTGGGAGCAGTCGTTCGGACGGAGGAGCGGTTGTAGGAGGGGAATCGGTTGTAGGAGGAGGACATTCATTGCACGCGACGAGCGCGAACAAAACGACGGAGGGAGGAGGGGTGGGAAACGAAACCCGAAAACGGGAGACGAGGATCGAGACCGCGAGTCCGACCGATCGTCTGCCGGCGATCGACCGCGGGCGCGATTAGTCGAGGGGACGATCAGCTGAGGAGGCGATCACCCGAGGCGGCCGACATCGCCGAGGACCGCGCTTGCGGTTTCGGGGCCGCCGGCGCCGCGCCCGGAGAGGTTCAGACGATCGGCGTGGGTCGTCTCCAGTTGGACGATGTTCTGCGTGCCGGGCACCGCAAGCGTCGCGCCCTCGGGGACGAGTCGAGGGCCGACCCGAACCCGATCGCGGTTGGCCTCGCCGATAAGCCGGATGGTACGGCCGTCGTCGGCCGAAAGCTCCAGGGCGTTGCCGGGAATGTCCCGAATGCCGGAGACCGTTGCGTCCGCGAGAGTGAACTCGCGGGCGTCCGCAGGATCGTCGGCGGACCCGAACGAGAGGACGTTCGCGAGGATGACGCATTTGAGCGCCGCGTCGGTCCCCTCGACGTCGAAGGAGGGATCGGCCTCCGCGACGCCCATGTCCTGAGCCTCCGCGAGAACGTGATCGTATCCGAGCCCTTCGGCGGCCATTCGCGTGAGGATGAAATTCGCCGTCCCGTTCAACACGCCGCGAACGGCGGTGACGTGGGCTGGACCGACGTCCTCGATCGTCGAGATCGCCGGGATCGCGCCGCCAACGGTTGCCTCGAACCGAACCGAGCCGTCCGACTCCCGCGAGAGTGCGTGGAGATCGCGGAAACGTTCCGCGACCGGACCCTTGTTGGCGAGGACGGCGTCTCGATCACGTTCGAGCGCAGTCCGAACGTGGGAAAAGCCCGGTTCGGCGTCACCGAGTGTGGTCGGCGTCGCCTCGATGAGCACGTCGTAGTCGGCCGCGAGCGCGTCCGCGGGATCGGCGGAGCCGACGACGCCCGACTCGTCCTTCTCGGCAAGCGCGTCGGCAACCGCGAGGCCGTCCTCGTCGATCGCCGCGCCTTGCGAGTCGGCCAGCGCGACGATCTCGTGACCGTATTCGTCGGCCAGTTCTGCGACCGACCGGCCGACTGCGCCGACACCGAGCACCGCAAGGCGGCTGCCGGTGGCAGGAGCGGTCGTTGCCATTACCGGTCACCTCCCGCAAGCGGCTCGATGACGTCGATCCCCTTCTCGGAGGCGATCGACCGGACCGCCTCAAGGGCGGTAACCGTCTCATTGGCACGGGCGGCAAGCCGAAGCCGGGCGCTGGAGACGCCGGCACCGGATCCCTTCGGGGCCGAAAGCGACACGTCGACGACCGACGCGGAGGCACACTCCTCGATCCGTGAGAGCGTATCCGAGAGGTCGGTGTCGATGAGGTGGCCCACGAGCAACAGCGTGATCTCCTCGGCGTAGCGCTCCGTGCCCGCCTGCATCACGTTGATACCCTCCTCGCGGAGCGCTTCGACGATCGTCTCGAACTGATCGTCAGTCGCCTCGAAATCCACCTCGACCGGGATGTGACCCCGCGGAGTCTTATTCCCGCGTTCGTGGTAGATGGACAGGAGATTGCCGCCATTGTTCGCGATCGGCTGGAGGGCTGCGAGCAGTTCGCCCGGCTCGTCGATGAGCTCCAGACGAACGGTGTGGGTCGAGGAGGCCGCCGCGTGGCCGCCGTCGGTTTCGATCGGTCTCTCCATGTCCGTCGCGAGTTCCGTCCTCGGTCCCGTCTCCACGTCGCCGTTCGTGACCGTCTCCGTGTCGGCGTCGACCTCGGGGTCCCGGCGGTCGCCTGGTGCGCTCACGCGCTCACCCCCAGGCGTTCGGTCCGAGCCGCGAGGGGGCACGACGTTGTCGGCCCGGAGCGGCTCGGCTGTGGCTCCGTGTCGACGCGTCGGTCGGGGGGCGTGCCCGTCTGCATACACCACCGTGTCCGGGCGGGAGGTATAAGCCTTCGGCGATGTGGCTCGAAGGGGTGATTCTGAGAGGGTTGTCGAGATGATCGCGACAACCGAACGGTCTATGCGTCGGACTCGGCGTCCGCGTCCGCCTCCGATCGCTCGTTCACCGTCATGGACCCGTTCGATTCTGAAGGTCCGGGAACATCGGTTGACTCCGGTGGCTCGGGCGGTTCGAGCGCGGCCACGAGCAGTTCGACGGCGCGTGTCTCGCGAAGTTCCGTCCAGGTTCGGTCGTCCCGCAACGCAAGCGCGCCGACGGCGGTGACGGCGAGACTGAGGACGGTTCGAATTCCGATGGTCGCAGTTCCGCCCGCGATGGATGCGACTGTCGTCGCCGAAATCCCCACGGCGATCGCGATCAGACCGATCACGCGCAGGGGGGCCGCACGGAATTCGTCGAGAACCACTTGCGCGGCGGAGACGAACCGCGAGTCAGCCGTGGCGCCAGCGAGTCGATCGAGGATATAATCGAGCAGTCGAATGACCGGTCCGACCGTCCACGTCTTTCGAAGGTCGATGACGATCACCTCCGGGTCGGGCTCCGCGGTGAGCCAGCGAAACAGCCAGGAGCGTCTGGTCGCCGACGCGAGAAACCGACCGCAGTCGGCGAGCGTGGAGCCGACGGCGAAAGCGACCGATCGATCGGCTACTCTGCGGCCCGCCCCCAGGAGGGTGGAGTCGGCGGCGGCTCGCGAGAGGCGATCCGATGTGCGTTCGATCGCACGACCGATCACGGACTCGCTGGGGTCGATGGATGGGCCACCGGCAGCGTCGGGGTCGGAGGTCATCGGTATAGGGAGTCTTCGTGGAGGAATCACGCCCACGAGTATAAAGAGGTGATCGATCCACGTCATCGCAGTCCACGTCGCTTGGGACGGGCACCGAGAGCCACCAGGGTCGTGGTACCGTGACCCTCGGAAGTGTTATCCCTGAAACCGGCCTATGTTTGGTTGCAATGGCAAACGGTAAGGTTGACTTCTTCAACGACACTGGCGGCTACGGTTTCATTTCGACTGACGCAGACGACGTAGACGAGGACGAAGACGTGTTCTTCCACATGGAAGACGTCGGCGGCCCCGATCTCGAGGAAGGTCAGGAAGTGGAGTTCGATATCGAATCATCCCCCAAGGGACCCCGCGCGACGAACCTCGTCCGCAACTAACGACGAATCTCGTCCGTCGTTTGTAGCGATGGACCGCGATTTCGTTTTTTCAGAACGTCTCACCGAACGACTGCCGAGAGACGGCTCCGGAGACGGCGTCGGTCGTCTCAGTAACACGGACACCCGATTCCCGTGAGTCACGACTCCGGAGTTACGACGTTCGATCCTCGATCGAATACACCGTCACGTCTCGATAGCCTCCGCGTCGTGACGGTGCAACAGCCTACGCGGTCACGCTCACGACGGTCGCCTCGATCGTAACCGTGCCGAGATCGAGAACGACCGTAGAGCCCTGCCGAAGGGGATTCCCCTTGAATCGGATCCCCGTCGTCGTCTCGCGCACACGGAGATCGGCCGTAAGGGTGACCTGACGGTCGACCGGATGGTCCGCGACGTTCACGGTCCCGTCGTCGCCGGTGGCGATGATGATCGACGGCTCGGTCTCGACGGCAGTCACCTCGGCAACCGTCTCGTCGCCGGCGTATTCGGTCATTCCGGGAGCGATCACGTCCGCCATGTCCTCGTGGACGTTCTCCATGCGAAGAGTGACCTCGCGAGTCGTGGCAGCATCGAGTTCGGGATCCCCGCCGACACGATCGATGGTTCCGTCGAAGGTGTAGGCGGGGGTGGGAAGCGTGAGGGTCTGTCCCCGCCGGAGGGGCGTGCCGGCGAACCGAAGTTCGTCAGCTTGGCGGTGGGCGTCGAGTGAGACGGCGAGGAGGACTCGACGCGTCTCGGGGTCGGCCGTTGCGTAGACGGCCGCATCCTCGACCGTAGCGACAGTACGTCCCGCCAGACGGAGTTCGTCGCCGGGAGCGACGCTCTCGGCGGCTGAGGCAGGCAGGGACCCGCGCAGCAGGACCGTCGTCTCCTCGTCATCGATCGCGTCACCCTCCCCGACCGCCCGTATCTGACCGTCCACCTGATAGCGATCAGTCACGATCTGGAGGGTACGTCCGAGCCGGGGCGGAGCGTTCTCATAGACGAGTCCGCCATCGTTATCGAGAGTTCCCTGGATCTCGACGCGCGCGAGAACGGCGACGTTGCCGCCCTGCGGCGTGAGGTGGACGTCCGTGATCGTGAGACGTGTCTCGTCCGTGGGTTCGTAGACATCCCCCTCATTGATCGCGTCCACGACGTAGGCAGGTTGGGTGCCCAGATCGAGGGTCACATGAGTCGTGTCCGTCTCGGGTTTGGGGTCCGGATCATCGGCGAGGACGAAGGCCGCACCCGCGACCACCACGGCGGCGACGAGCAGAACCACGAGGGCGTCGACGACGTTCACGACGCCGAACAGATCACCCTCGTCGTCTATGAGCGCCATTGGCGATCACCGATCGAGGAGCGTGGTGTAACAGTCATGTTGGTAGGGGATGGGCGCTGATACATGATTGTTGCCGTTTCGAGCGGTGATCGGGCATGGATGATCGACCGGCGGAGTCCACACGGAGGTGCCGATCGATCCCGCTTAAGTGCCGGGATGTGCCAATACAGATCGTGACGCGAACGGAACTGGTCGTGGCAGTGCTCGCGGGGATCGTCCAGGGAGTCGTCGAGTGGCTGCCCGTTTCGAGCCAGGGCAACCTCGCGTTGTTCCTCACGATCGCGGGGACGGACCCACAAGTCGCGATCCAACTCGCGTTATTCCTGCAGGTCGGGACGACCGTCTCGGCGGCAAGCTACTATCGCGAGGACATCGCACGGGCGACCGCTGCCCTGCCCGACTGGCGACCGGCAGCGGCATACAGCGGCGAGAACGCGATCACCTCCTATCTCGTCGTCGCCTGCGTGATGACGGGCGTGGTCGGAATCCCCCTTTACGTCTACGCCGTCGACCTGGCCGGACAGCTGGCCGGCGGCGTCTTCATCGCCCTCATCGGCGTCCTGTTGGTTCTTACAGGCATCCTTCAGATCATCTCCGAGTCCGTCGGAATGGGTGACCGCGAGCATCCGACGTTCGTCGATTCGGTACTCGTTGGCTCCCTCCAGGGAATCGCGATCCTTCCCGGGGTCTCCCGGTCGGGGGTCACCACAAGCGCGCTATTGGTCCGCAGCTACGACCCGCCTGCGGCGTTTCGCCTCTCGTTTCTGCTGTCGATCCCGGCGAGTCTGGCCGCCGCAGCGTTAACCGTCGTCGGTGCGGGCGGCCTTCCCGGGATCTCCCCGGGCGCAGCCGCACTCGCGCTTACGGTCAGTGCCGTCGTCGGTTATCTCACGATCGACGCGCTGATGCGGATCGTCGACCGTGTTCCCTTCTGGATCGTCTGTTTCGGTCTCGGAGGACTCGCCATCGTCGGCGGCGGTGGCGTCTCGATCCTGACCTGAGACGAGGGAGGGAGACGAACGGTCGTCTGAAACGTCACGTAGCCGATTGAGCAGCGAGACGAATGGATACCGGAGCGGCGCGAACGTGCGGCGAGACGTACAGCGCGAACGAGCAGCGCGAACGAAAGAACAAAAGATCGAACGGACGTGAACCGATCGGATCGGGATATGCGTCGAATCGACGCGACGATGGGCCGGCTCGAATCGTGCCGATCGGGGATCTCCGGACGATTAGATGTAGTCGATCGACTGCGGCAACTCGAGTTTCATGCCCTTGCGCTCTCGGATCTCCATGATCTTCTCGCGCTGGAGATTGTCGACGAGCACGCGGAAGCCGGCGTTCTCCGTGTTCCAAGAGGCACGCCCCTCGGTGGCCGAGCGGATGTCGGAGGAAAAGCCGATCATCTCCTCGACGGGCGCGATACCCTCGACGACCATGAGGTCACCCTCCTGATACATGTCGTCGACGCGGCCGCGTCGACCCTGGATCTCGCCGGAGGCGGCGCCCATGTGCTCGGAGGGGACGTCGATCCGGACGTCCTGGATCGGCTCAAGCAGACGGACCTCCCCGTCGATCAGGGCGCGATGGACCGCATGGCGGACGGCGGGAATGACCTGGGCGGGACCACGGTGGATCGTGTCCTCGTGGAGCTTGGCGTCGTGAAGACGGAACAGCGAGCCCTGAACGGGCTCCGCGGCGAGAGGCCCATCGTCGAGGGCCTCCTGAAGCCCCTCGAGCACGAGTTCCATCGTCTCGTTGAGGTGCTGGATACCCTTCGTCTCGTCGATGAGGATATTCGTCCGGTGGATATCCTCGACGTTCTGGGAGGTTTCTTTGTCCATGCCGGCCTCCTGAAGCGCCTCGCGGCGCTCGAGTTCCGGCATGTCCATCGAGGCCTCACCGAGCTGGATCGTGTCAACGATATCGTCCGAGAGGGGCTCGACGGTGATGTAGAACTTGTTGTGGCGGTTCGGGGACTGCCCTTCGACCTCGCGGGAGGCCTCCTGGGGCTGTTCGCGGAAGACGACGATCGGCTCGCCGGTGATGACCGGGATCCCCTGGTTGTCACGGATGCGCTGGGTGATGACCTCCAAGTGGAGTTCGCCCTGTCCGCTGATGAGGTGCTCGCCGGTGTCCTCGTTGATCTCGATCTGGATCGTCGGGTCCTCCTTTGCGACCTGCTGGAGCGTCTCGATGAGCTTCGGCAGGTCGTCCATGTTCTGTGCCTCGACGGACTTCGTGATGACCGGCTCGGAGATGTGTTCGATCGACTCGAACGGCGTCATCTCGATGGAGGAAACCGTCGAGCCGGCGATCGCATCCTGCAGGCCGGTGACGGCCGCGATGTTTCCGGCCGGGACGCGTTCGACCTCCTCGCGCTCGCCGCCCATGAACAGCCCAACGCTCTGGAGACGGTTCTTTCCGGCCGTCCCGGAGACGTACAGCTCCTGTCCCTTTTCGAGGGTACCCGAGAAGACGCGACCGGTGGCGATCTCGCCAGCGTGCGGGTCCATGGAGATGTCGGTAACCATGAATACGACCTCGCCATCCTCGTCGACCAGCCGCATCGTATCGGCCAGTTCCGATTCGGGGTCGCCACGCCAGATGCGCGGGACACGACGGGGCTGGGCCTCGATCGGGTCCGGGAAGTGCTCACAGACCATATCGAGCACGACGTCGGAAAGCGGCGTCCGCTCGTGGAGTTCACCGCGCTCGTCGGCGCGTTCGAGGTCAATGATGTCGCCAAAGTCCATCCCGGTGCGCTGCATCGACGGCATCGAGACGCCCCACTTGTAGAGCGCGGAGCCGAAGCCGACGGTGCCGCCCTCGACGGAGACCGTCCAGTCCTCGGGGATGTCATCCATGTTCTCCGCCATCCCGCGGATGAGCTCGTTGACGTCGTTGATCACGTCGATGAGCCGCTCTTGCATCTCCTGGGGCCCCTCCTGGAGCTCGGAGATGAGCCGATCCACCTTGTTGATGAACAATGCGGGCTTTACGCCCTCACGGAGGGCCTGTCGAAGGACCGTCTCCGTCTGGGGCATCGCTCCCTCGACGGCGTCGACGACCACGAGTGCGCCGTCGACGGCGCGCATCGCTCGAGTCACGTCGCCACCGAAGTCGACGTGGCCCGGCGTGTCGATCAGGTTGATGAGGTGGTTCGTGTCCTCGTACTCGTGGGTCATCGAGACGTTCGCCGCGTCGATCGTGATCCCGCGTTCCTGTTCGTCCTCTTTCGTGTCCATCGCGAGCTGTTCGCCCGCAGTAGCCTCGGATATCATCCCTGCACCCGCAAGCAGGTTGTCCGAGAGCGTCGTCTTACCGTGGTCAACGTGAGCGGCGATGGCAATGTTCCGGATATGATCCGGATTGTCCATCAGCCGTTCACATTCCTGGACGATTTTCTTTCGTCGGCCCATTATGGTGCGTTGTACCGCCAGCGGGGTCAAAAGGGTAGTGTTTCGCACCCGCGAAACCGGCCGCGATCGGGGGTGACGTCCGTGATTCGTGTGGGCCGCTGTCACGATCGGGCGCTCGTCGCGGAACCAGTCGCCGCACAGCGACGGGACGTTCCATCGGTTTCGGTCGGCGAGCGTCGGTCCTTCGCGTTCGACGGGGAAGCGCTCAGCCCCCTCGGGTTCGAGGAGGAGTGAGTCGGGACGATCAGGTCGCGCCGAGATACAGCTTTGCGACCTCCTCGTTATCGAGGAGATCCTCGCCCGTTCCCTCGAAGCGATCTTGCCCCTGATCGAGGACGTATCCGCGATCCGAGCGCTCAAGCGCCTTGGTGGCGTTCTGTTCGACCATCAGGACGGCAGTCCCTCGATCACGGACCGTCTCGATGTTGTCGAAGGCTGTATCAACCAGTTCGGGGGCGAGACCGGCACTGGGTTCGTCGATCAACAGGAGCTCAGGATCGAGCATCAGCGCACGACCCATCGCGAGCATCTGCCGTTGTCCGCCGCTGAGGGCCGCGGCTTTCTCACCGTCGTTTCGCTCGAGAGCGGGAAAGACCCGGTAGATCTCCTCGATCCGTTCTGTGACGCCGCTCTCGCGAATGAATCCACCCATCTCGAGGTTTTCCCTGACGGTCATCGTTCCGAAGATGTTCTCACGCTGGGGGACCCAGCTGATCCCCTGTCGGACGATGTCCTCGGGTTCCTCGCCAGCGATGTCGTCGCCGTTGAACAGAACGGTCCCACTCCAGGGTTTGACGAATCCGAAGATGGACTTGATAACCGTCGATTTTCCGGCCCCGTTCGGTCCGATGAGGGTCACGATCTCGTTGCCGTGAACGACGGCGTTGAAGTCATCGACGACCTGTACGTCCCCGTATCCGGTCGTGAGATGAGACACCTCAAGAACCGGAGTGTCGTCGGTTCCGGGGTCGTGGGACATTAGGCGCCACCCCCGAGATACGCCTCGAGGACGCGATCGTCGTTCTGGATGGTCGATGGCGGTCCGGCTGCGAGGTCGGTTCCCTCGTTCATCACCACGATCCGATCACAGAGGTCCATCACGAGGCTCATGTCGTGTTCGACGATTACGAACGTGACGTTTCGCTCCCGGTTGAGCTCCTTGATACGCTGAACGATGTCGTTTTCCAGCGTGGGATTGACGCCCGCCATGGGCTCATCCAGCAACATCAGATCCGGGTCAAGCATCAACATTCGTGCCATCTCGAGCAGCTTTCGTTGTCCCCCCGAGAGGTTTCCGGCGAACTCCTCGCGAACGTGATCGAGTTGGAACAGCTCCAGGAGCTCGTCTGCTCGCTCGGCGATCACCTCGTTTTCCGTATCGATCGTGTTGCGATCGAAGACTGCACGGAACATGGACTCGCCGGTCTGGTTTTTCGGCGTCAACATCATGTTCTCCATGACCGTCATTTCCGTCAGGTCACGGGTGATCTGGAACGTTCGAACCAGCCCTTTGTGAGCGATCTCGTTTGGCGGGAGTCCGGTAATGTCCTCGCCGTCGAAATGGACCGAACCGGAATCGGCCTCATAGAAGCCGCTTATCACGTTGAACATCGTCGATTTGCCGGCGCCGTTCGGCCCGATGAGTCCGGTGATCGAGCCGTTCCCGATATCGAATGAACAGTCGTCGACGGCAAGGAACTCGCCGAAACTCTTCGTGATGCCGTCGACGGCGAGTATCGGATCGGCCACCTCGTCGGGCGTCGTCGTCTCAGTCTGCATCGGCTGCACCTCCCGAGCCCTGATCGCCGGACTCAAAGAGCGCCTTCCGCTCGCCGAGAACCCCCTCGGGTCGATACTGCATCAACGCGATCAACAGGAGTCCGACGAGTGCATACCGCATTGCATCGAGTTGGGTCGAGCCGATGAAGGTGAAATATCCTTTGAGCATGTTTGTTCCCTCGAGGAACAACATCAGGATTCCGGCACCGAGGATCGCTCCCTTGTTGTTCCCCGATCCGCCAAGCAGGAGCGCGATCCACACGTAAAAGGTGATCAGCGGCCAGAAGAAGTCGGGATTGATGTACCCGACGTAATGAGCCTGGATGCTTCCGGCGGCGCCCATGATCATACAGCCGAAGACGAACGAGCGCATCTTGTACGCATAGACGTTCTTTCCGGCTGCCAACGCGACGTCCTCGTCCTCGCGGATGCTCTTTAACACCCGACCGAACGGGGAGTGATTGAGGCGCTCTAACACCACGTAGAAGACACCGAGCATGATCGCCAGGACGATCACCCACATCCAGTTGAAGTTCACCCCCGGCAGGACGTCCTTCCAGACGCCCGAGAGAGGAGCGGACACCTGAACGCCACGCGGCCCACCGGCATACCACTCCTCGTTGAGATAAACGAGCCGGATTATCTCCTGGAATCCGATCGTGGCGATGGCGAGATAGTCCTCACGCAACTGGAGAACCGGAATCGCGATCAGGAACGCGACGAATCCAGCCGCAAGCATTCCGCCAAGCAGGCCGACCGGAAACGGGAATCCGAAACCGCCAAAGTGAGCGCTCGTCGGGGAAATGGTCAGTGTTGCACTCGTGTATCCGCCGACGGCGACGAATCCGATCACGCCGATGTTGAACAGTCCGGTCTGACCCCACTGGATGTTCAACCCGAGTGCCATCAGCCCATAGATCCCGACCCAGATCAGGACGGTCAACAGATAGCCCTCGATGCTTCCGAGTTGGAGCAGCGTTCCGATCATGAGCAATCACCTCGACGGCGGAGAACCGATCGAGACGTCATTTCACCTCACCGCCGAAGATACCCTGTGGTTTGATCAACAGAATTCCGATCATAATTACGAACGTCGTTGCGAACTTGTATCCGGCATCCAGTCCGGGGATATACGGCGTGGCCTCGTAGGCGATCCCGATGATGAGCCCACCGACCATCGCACCGTAGGGACTGCCGATTCCACCGAGGATCACGGCGGCGAAGATCGCAAGGAGGATCATGAATCCGCGATACGGGGCAAGACTGGAGTTCATACCGAGTAGAATCCCCGCCGAGGCGGCGAGTATGGCTCCGATCACCCACGTCCACATGAGCGTCCGTTCGGCATAGATGCCGGATGCACGTGCCAATCGGCGATTATCGGACATGGCACGCATGGACTTTCCGAGTTTCGTCCGGGACAACAACAGGTGGACCGCGAACATCATGCCGAACGCGACGATGACGAGCGTGATCTGCTGGCCAGTCATCCTGACGCCCGGGAGGATCTCCTGGGCTCGCTGCCAGTCGCCGGCGTAGTTTCGAGTACTCGTCCCCCAGAAGAACTTGATGACGTTTCTGACGAACAGCGCGACCCCGATCGAGGCGATCAGCGAGGGAACCGGTCCGGAATCACGGAGCGGCTTGAATGCGAACCGATCGATGGCGAGCGCGAGGACGACGAGCGACACGACACCGACCAGGAACGCGACGGCCATCGGAAGCCCCAACTGAACGTTGATGTAGAACGCCATGTAGCCGCCAAACATCATGTAATCGCCGTGTGCGAAGTTGGGGAAATCCGCGATGCTGTAGATCAGCGACAGTCCGACCCCGGCGAGTGCGAGAACGCTACCGAAGATGAGGCCGAACACCAACACCTCAAGGATGGTAGACAAAACCATGAGGCCTCAACCCAGTTGAATGGTATCGACCGGTTCGGGATCGACGCCATTCATCTCGATCTCGCTGAACGTCAGCCCCTTGGCCTCGCCCTTCTCGGTCAGATCGCAGTTATGGCTTGCGCCGATGTATCGGATCTCCTCGTCGTTTCGAAGCGCTTCAAGTCCCTCGCCAACGGTTTGGACGTCGGTTCCACCGGGATTGGCGATGTCTCGAAGGTTATCACGGATCGCCTGCCCGTCCGCCTCGCCCGCCCGTTCGGCCGCGAGGGTGATCATGTTGATCGCGTCGTAGGTGTTCGGCGGGAAGATCAGCTCTCCGGGATCACCGGTATCCGTATCCTCCATGAGGCTACGGAAGTGACTGTTGGCATCGTTGTCGGGGAGGCGAGGGTTGGACGCGAAGATGCCGTCGGCGATCTCCTCGCCGATACCCTCCAGGAACTCACTACCGATGAGGCCGCTGTGGATCATCCACTCACCGCCAAGGTCTTGCTCGAACCACTGGCGGAAGATGTTGGTCGCCTCGTCCTGATAACACCCGTTGAGCACGACGTCCGGATCGTCGTTGAACATCGATTCCAGCTCCGAGCGGTAGGACGTCTGCCCCACGTTCGCTCGTTCACGCGTGAGTACCTCCCCGCCGAGTTCCTCGAAGGCGCTGGCGAACGATTCCGCCAGCCCGATACCGAAGTCGTTGTTCACCACGATCGAGGACGCCGTCTCCATGCCACGGTTCTCGTAGGCGATCGTGGCAAGTGCCGAGCCAACGAAGGCGTCCGAGGGACGGGTTCGGAAGATCCAATCCGTCTGGTCGAGTTCGGTGAACGCCGGCGAACTGCCGCCGGGGAAGTACGTAACCCCGTTTTCCGCCGCGATAGGTGCGATACTCATTCCGACGCCGCTGGAGAGAGGACCGACCATGGCCGGAACGTTTGCCTCCTCCATGAGACGGTTCGCCGAACGAACGCCAGCGTCGGGGACGCTCTCGGAGTCCTCGTGTTGAACCTCGACGTCGTTGCCGAGAAGGCCGCCGGCGTCGTTGATCTCCTGGACGGCAACGTCGGCACCGTCACGGCACGGCGGACCGAGCTCGGATATCGTCCCCGTCACCGGCATGATGACGCCGAGCGTCGTCGTTCCGCCGCTGTCCGAGCAACCGGCCAGTCCGCTTAAACTTGCCGCGCCTACTCCTCCGATCGTCTTTACTGCATCCCTGCGAGATATTCTCATACGAGATCCATTCGTGCGGATTAGACACGACTACTTAAATTTTGTTAGATTGATCGTGATATAGGGGAGAAATTACCGAGCATCAGCGACGATGGACGGTGCCGTTCCTCACGTCGGAAGCTCATCTCGAAACAGCCTCGCGAGCGTCTCAAAACGGCCGAGGCTCATCGTGGAACGGACCCACGATCGTCTCGGAACGGCCCGCGAAAACGCTTTAGGCGGGTAGCCCGTGGTATTTCCCAGCATGGACCTTCGAGTGTGTGGTGATCTTGCCCCCGATCCGTTTCTGAGCGCGGCGGATCTCTTCGAGACCGAGTTCACGATCGAGGATCCGGTCCGCGTTCGCGTGCGCGAGGATCCCGACGAACGAACCTGGGCTGCCCACTACCCGGAGTATCACGTCCTTACCATCTCCAGGCGGGCAGCGACGAGCGCGATGGCCCGCGAACTCGCCGTCCACGAGTTCGCACACATGGTCCGTCACGAGGAGTCCCACCCATCCCACACTCAGTCGACCGAGGAGGCGCTGTATCTCGGCCTTGCCGGCGAGTCGATCGAACGGCGAAAGCTCGCGCATTGTTATCAGATCGCAAACCACATGAAGGACATCTACGCCGACGACATCACCCTCTCCGTGACACCCGCCGACAAGCTACTCGGATTCCTCGAGTCGACGCTTGCCGCCGCGATCGCCGACCGGCCCACGCCGCCACGTCCGGGTAGCGAGCCGGCCACACGGGGTGCCGATCCGGAGATAACGGCGGTCAACGCCGCCTTCGCGCTGGCGCTCGTGGAGCGGCACGAACTCGCCGATCGCGACCACCGACTGTACGATCTCGCACGAGCAGCCGGCAGCGACGCACCGGCGATCGACGTCGCGAATTTCAAGCGACGCTTCCTCTCGCTCGGTCCCGATCCCTCCGAAAGCGACTACCGAAAGGCGCTCGTGGACGCGACGCGTGCGTACGCGGTTTAAGACCGCCATGTCGTGAACAGGCCACCGGTCACGAACACACCACCGACCACGACTTCAGGCGGGCGTGATCCGAACCAACCGGTCGTCACCTTCCTTGGGGAACCCGTCGTCCGCTCGGCCGTCCCGGTTCGAGGTGATCGCGTACACGTCGCCGTTCGGCCCCTGTTCGAGGTGGCGGATCCGGCCGAGTTCGTCCGCCAGTGTGTGGTGGGCCACGGCGTCGTAGTCCTCGTTCATCCAGTCGGCGTCATAGCGAGTCCCACCGGTTGCCGCGGAGGCGGGCTCGCCGTCGGCCGGATAGACGGTGACGATGTTGACCCGCTGGGAGGCGAGCCCGCCGACGAGCAACCGGTTCGACCAGGAGGGGACCCCGTCGCCGGTGTAGAAGACGCATCCCGGCGGAGCCCACCCCTCGTCGGGGCCGGTGTTGACGACCGGTCGGGCATAGTCGGTTCCCGGATACGTCTCGCCGTCGCGAGCGCGCTCGTCCTCGGAGCCCCACCCGTGATTTTCACCCGGCCGTAACACCATCACCTCGTCGCGATTTGCGGGGCCGTGTTCGGTGACGATCGGCGTTCCGTCAGGGAGAAAGTCGATCCCCTGGGGATTGCGGTGGCCGTAGGTGTACACCCGCGGATCGCCGCCAATATCGGGGTTCCCATCGGGCGCACTTCCGTCGGGTTCGAGCCGCAACACCTTGCCTGCGAGCGAGGACGGGTCCTGGGGGAGCGGGTCGTCGGTTCCGACGTCGGTCATCGATCCCGCATCACCGGTGGTCACCCACAGGTGGTTCGCCGGGCCGAAGGCGATCCGCGAGCCGTTGTGAATGATCTCGTTGCCCGGAATCGGGTCGATCACGACCGTCTCGGTTTCGCCCGGATCGTCCGCGGAGACGTCGAAGTAGGAGAGCCGATTCACATACGGGTCGCCGCCAGGAGTCGCCGCCTCCCCCTCATACGTGTAGATCGCGTACACGAGCGGGACGTCCGGGTAGTTCGGATGAACGGCAAGGCCCATCAGGCCGCCCTCGCTGCCGGCCTCCCACCAGCCACCCTCCTCGCCGGGAGCGATCGAATCGGCGTGATCGATCACGTCCGCGGTCGCAACGGTCTCAAGCGTCGAGGAATCGTATCGCGAGATCCGACCCACACGTTCCGTCACGAAAAGGTCGCCGTCAGGAGCAAACGCCAGGTCCCAGGGGATCTCCAGCCCCTCGATCACCGTCTCGATTTCGACGTCGAGCGTCGGAGGATCAGTCGGGGGTGACCAATCGGGGTCGTAGCCGTCCCACGACTCGACGTCATGCGTGACCGAGAGGTCGTAGTTGGGATCGGGAACCGGCGTCACGTCGGAGGATCCGTCGGCGGTCGAGGTTCCGTTCCCGTTCGTCGATCCATCGGGTGCCGAACAGCCCGCGAGGCCAGCGAGGCCGACGGCACTCGCGGCAGTGGACGCGAGAAATCGGCGGCGGGTCGATCGCATATCGACGGCTTGCGCGAGCGGGCGGTAAAACGTACCGTTCGGCGAACACCCGAGGCGCTACGGGACGTGGAGCGAAAGAACGGGAAAAGAAGAGCAGAACGGACGCAGAAACGTCGCGTTGGCCGGTCTAGCGGGCCGCGGCGGCGACGCGCTCGCGCTCCTTCTTCTGGGAGATAGCGTAGGTCTCGACGTCGTAGTCGGCCGCGCCGATGAGCTGGTGGGCCAGCGCCTCGGCAGCGGGCGTCGTGGACTTGTAGGTCGCCGACTGGACGCCGTCGGAGATGAACTTGAGTGCCTGGTCGACGCGGCGCTGGGGTGCAACGTCGACGGCCTTCGGCACCGAGATACCGCCGTATTTGAGACGCACGGTCTCCTCGCGCGGGGCTGCGTTCTCGACGGCTGTCACGAGCACCTGCACCGGGTTCTCCTCGGTGCGGTCGTGGACGATGTCGAGGGCGTCACGGACGATCCGGGTCGCCTGCTGTTTCTTGCCCGTGTTCTCCTCGGTCTGCATGAGACGGTTGATCAACCGCTCGACGAGGGAGAGCTCGGATTTCTTGAACTGCTTGGAGGCGTGACGGCCCATCGTGTGGGCGATCGGCGTCACGTTCATGTACCGCTTCGTCGAGGGGTCCTCGTAGGCGATCTCCGAGACGTCCCAGACGCCGAACAACTGGGCGTTCTCGGTTGCCGTCTCGCTGTCGGCCGGCGCGTCAGGCTCGGGAGTCTGTGCCTCCTCGGCGTCGGGCTCCTCGCTGTCGCTCATCTGACGGGTTTCTCCGCGTTTCCACGAACCAGTTCGATCATCGATACGCCGTTGACCTTCTCGACTTTGTAGTTGACGCCCGAAAGGTCGCCCATCGCGCGACCCTTCGCGCCGCCAATACCGGCGATCGTGACCTCGTCGTGCTCGTCGATAAAGGAGATCGCGCCGTCGCCGGGACAGAAGGCGGTGACCTGCTTACCGTTTTTGATCAGCTGGACCCGAACGCATTTTCGGATCGCTGAGTTGGGCTGTTTCGCCTCGATTCCGACCTTCTCTAACACGATCCCGCGACCCTGCGGGGCGCCCTCGAGTGGGTCGGATTTCGTCTTGAGCCCGCGCTCGCGCCGAGCGTACTCGGTGTCGGACCAGCGTCGTTTCTGCCGGTCTTGTTTGAGCTTACGGGCCGCGTACTTACCGTTCGCCATCGTACCTTTCCTTCCGAACGGAGATACTTAAACGCCCGCTTTCTCGATCGGCGAGACTCCCTCAGATCGGTCGATCGGTGCCTCTCGCCGGTTTTGAACGTGTTTCGGGGATCGAAAACGCGGTCTCTCTGGTCCGATAAGCAAGTAACGAGCACACAGCGGTCGTCTCGTAGCGTGAGGCCAACTCGGGACGAGTGCCGATGAACCTGGCTACCGGTACTGAGACGGGTGGACGGTGTCCCGAGGAACGACGAAGGATAAGTGACGATTTCACGAACCCGGACGCGGACGAGGAGTTGAAGCCGGGACCGGTCAGTAGTCGGGAGCCTCGTCCTCGACGGAGCGTTTCATCGATTCGCGCCGCGATTTGGCGTCGCGGCCCGTCGCCTCAAGCAGGAAGTCGTTTTTCGCATCGACGGCGTCCGCGGCCGCATCGGCATTCCCCTCGGCGATGACCTCCTCTGCGGGACGCTCCTCGAAATGGACGGCGAGTCTGTCCTTTTTGCCGTCGTAGCTGGCCACGCCGGCGAGGATCCGGTCGAAAACCGGATTGTCCGGGTCCTCAACGACGTACAGTTCGTGACCGTCGTGTTCCTCCGTGTCGGTGACCTCGCCGAAGTACTCTTCGACCGACGCCTTCAGATCGGGCATACGATCCTCGAGGTACTCGCCTCGACGCATCTTGTACTGTTTCATTGCCGCGACGTTCGAAAGCCGACGGTAAACCCCTTTCGTCACGGACCATACCCGCGCGATCGATCAACCGTCGTGAGAGAACACGGCGAGGGATCACTCCACGAACGACGAGCCGGTCAGGAGTCCCCGAGCGGCTGTTCCGCGATGTATCCGCGCTTACACTCCGGGCAGATGTCGCCCGCCCGCATCGAACTCTCGCCGGCCGGCTGAACCAGTCCGCACTCCGGACAGAAGTATTCGGTGGGAACCTCCCCGGACTCGGTGGCAAGCTCGACCGTCCTCGCCGCGGTTATCCCCGGATCGTCCACGGTTTCGTCACCGGAATCACCGACGGGACCCGCCGCGCTTGCGGCAGCGGCGGGCTCTCTAGATGGGCGCTCTATGACCTCCGTCTCCTCGTCGTAGTCGATCGGTCCGTCCGCCTCCGGAGTCAATCCGCCGCCGAAGGAGACCGTCGGCTGGCCGTCGGCGTCGCCGTCCGCATCCCCGTAGTTCGCATCGAATCCCTCGTCCTCGCCGTGGCGCTCCGGCCAGGGAGTGTGTTTCCCATCGGGGTTGGGATCCGGCACCTCGCGCGAGCGCTCCCCCCGATCGGAGGCCGACCATTCGCCGCGCCCTCTCCCATCCTCGCCCGCAGTCACGGCGGTCGAGTCACCCGCTTCGCCTTTCGATCCGGCTGTCTCGGTCGGGCCGGCCGATTCGTCGGGAGCGGCCGATTCGTCGGGCTCGTCCGCGAGGATGATCCCGTCGTCGGCCTCCGCAGCGTCGTCGCTCTCCACGGAGTCCGCTCCCGCCTCCGGGTTCGCCTCCGGTTCGGGCGTGCCGGTCGGCGGCGAATCAGTCCCCGTTCCGTCGCCTCCACCGCCGAGTTCACCGTCGGTTTCCTCGATTATCTCGGCATCCTCCTCAGTTGACGCCGGCGCGTCGTTCGCCGCGACCGACGTCGACGCATCCGGGTTTGCCGTGTCCACACTCTCCGGGGCGGCACCGACGTCATCATTCGATGAAGCCGTATCGGGGGTGGGCGTGGGTGTCCGATCGGAAGTCGGTTCCCCACCGCCTCGTGCCGGTCCGGGGCCGTCGCTGGTCCGCCCCGTCTCGCCGTCGGAGTCGACACCAGTCCGGCTCGGATCGTCGATGCCGGCCGCCGCGGCCGCCAACTGTTCGAGGGTGGTGACTTCCTTGTTCTCGCTGACGACGCGGCGCTCGCCACACCGGTCGCACTCCTCGATCTCGCGGACGGTGATGACGACCTGGTCGCCCTCCTCCTCACGCTCGCGCTCGACCGTCGGTTCCCCGAAGTCGTGCCCGAGCAGACACCTGAGTCCCATTTGTCGTTCCCTGGGCGGTCCGAACGTAAAAAACGTCGCCGTCCGCGTCTGACGTGCGTCGGACGGAACGGCAGCGATCGGCCCTCGTCGAGTCCCGCCGACCGCGACGAGCGGCGGCCCGACGCGAGCGGAGCGAGTCATGTGCCAACGTTTATTGGGTCATCCATCCCTCTATCGAATATGACCGACGACGAGACGACGACCGATCTCGTGATCCCCGACGATCGCGTCTTCGAGACCTGTGGCCCGACCGAATTTCCCCGAGTCGGAGTGATCGAACAGCAATGGGAGACCGATCCGATTCCCGAACCACAGATCGCAGCCGAGGCGAGCACGGCGGTCGAGGAACTCGATCTCGAGGACGTACCGGCCGGCGGCGAGGTCGCTGTCGGTGCCGGATCACGTGGCATCGCGAACGTTCCCGAGATCGTTCGCGGCGTCGTGGAGGGGCTTTCCGACCGCGGCTACGAGCCGTTCGTATTTCCGGCGATGGGCAGCCACGGCGGCGCGAGCGCGGAGGGACAACGTGAGAAGCTCGCCGCGCTCGGCGTCACCGAGGAGACGGTTGGCTGTGAGATCCGCGCGACGATGGAGACGGAGATCATCGGCGAGACGGAAGATCACGAGGTGGCAGTCCACGCCGACGCCAACGCCGCGGCGGCCGACGCGATCGTTCCGGTGAACCGCGTGAAGCCGCACACTGACTTCGACGGCGACGTCGAAAGCGGCCTCTCGAAAATGCTCGTCATCGGCATGGGCAAACAGAAAGGCGCCCAGACCGCTCACCGATGGGCGCTCGACTGGAGCTTCCGCAACATGCTCCCGGAGATAGCGTCGTTGATCATCGACCGGCTTCCGGTGGTCGGCGGGGTCGCGATCGTCGAGGACCTCCACGACGACACCACGATCATCGAGGGAGTCCCCCCCGAAGGGTTCCTCTCGCGGGAGGCCGAACTGCTCGAGATCGCCTACAAGCAGCTTCCCACGCTCCCGTTTGACGAACTCGACGTACTCGTGCTCGACCAGATGGGCAAGGACATAAGCGGACCCGGGATGGACCCGAACGTGCTCCACAGACGTCCGTACGAGCCGGAACCGATCCTCGAACGTCCGCGGTACACGCGCGTGTATACCCGGTCGCTCACCGAGCCCTCACACGGCAACACGGTCGGGATCGGTCTTGCGGACCTGATCCACGCGGACCTGCTTGATGCCATGGAACCCGAGAAGGGATTCACCAACGCGGTGACTGCGAGCACGCTCCGAGGAATTCGGACGCCGACCACCGTCGCGACGGATCGGGCCGGGCTGACCGTCTGTCTGTCGACGATCGGCGTGAGTGACCCCGAAAGCGTTCGGCTCGTTCGTGCACGCGACACGATGCATCTGGGAACGCTCGTCGCGAGCGAGGCGCTCGTCGAGGAGGCACGCGAGCGTGAGGATCTGCGCGTCGTCGCCGAACCCGAGCCGATCGACTTCGAAAACGACGACCTTACCCAATTCCCCTAGAAGGGACCGTTTCCGCCCATCATTCCGCCGAGGCCGCCGCCACCGTCGCCCTGCTGGAGCTTCTTCATCATCCGCTGCATGTCGCCGTCGCCCATTCCCTGGAACTGATCGATCGTGCGTTCCATCATCCGGTGTTGTTCGAGCAGTTCACGGACGGTATCCTCGTCGACCCCGGAGCCGCGAACGATCCGCTCGACCCGGGACTGACCGACGATTCGCGGATTTTCGAGTTCCTCATCGGTCATCGAATCCATGACGATCTCGAAATCACGCATCCGATTTTGGGTGACGTCCATCGCGTCGTCGGGCAACTGATCCATCATGCCACCGCCCATTCCGGGGATCATATCCATCACCTGATCGAGGGGGCCCATGCGGTTCATCGCCGCCATCTGTTTTTGCATGTCCTTGAGGGTGAATCCTCCCTGGAGCATGTCCTCGGGGTCCCAGTCGTCCTCCTCGTCCCCGGTTTCCTCCATCGCGCGCTCGACGCGCTCGGAGAGCTGTTTGAGATCGCCCATGCCGAGCAGCCGCGAGATGAATCCCGACGGCTCGAATCGCTCTATGTCCTGGACGGTTTCGCCGGTCCCGAGGAAGGCGATCGAAGAGCCCGTCTCGTTGACCGCCGTGAGTGCCCCGCCACCTTTTGCGGTCCCGTCGAGTTTGGTGATGACGACGCCCTTGATGCCGATCGACGACTCGAACTGTTTCGCCTGCTCTTTTGCCCCCTGTCCGATCGCCGCATCCATCACGAGCAGCGAGCGGTCGGGATCGACGGCCGCCTCGATCTGCTCGATCTCCGCGATCAGGTCGTCTTCGAGCGCGTGTCGACCGGCCGTATCGACGATGTGGACGTCCGCCTGTTCGGTCGCCTCCATGCCGTCACGGGCGATCTGCACGGGATCCTCAGCGTCCGGATCACCGTAGAAGTCGACTTCGGCGCGCTCACACATCTGTTTGGCCTGGTCGTAGGCGCCGGGTCGGAAGGTGTCGGTCTGGATGACTGCCGGGCGAAGTCCCTTCTTCGAGAACCACCAGGCCATCTTGGCGGCGGAGGTGGTCTTACCGGACCCCTGCAGGCCAGCAAGCAGGATCGTCTGGGATTCGAGGGGCAGTTCTGTCGAGTCGCCGACGAGATCGACGAGTTCCTCGTAGACGATCTTGAGGACGTGATCGCGTGCGGTCGTCCCGGCCGGCGGCTCCTCCTCGAGCGCTCGCGTCTCTATCGAATCCGAAAGCTCCATCACGAGGGAAACGTCGACGTCGGCCGAAAGGAGCGATCGCTGGATCTCCTTTACGATCTCCTCGACGTCCTCCTCGCTCAATCGGGATTTTCCCTGCAACGTATCGAGCGTGCTGCGAAGGGAACTTCCCAGATCGTCGAGTACCATTTGGCTACTATAGGTGACGCGGAGGCTAAAGCCTTTGTTCGTCACATCCCCGCATGGGGTCGGTTCCCACTGCGAACCCTCACGTGAGCGATACGCTAGGAATCCTCAGCGAGCAGTTGATCGACCAGCCATTCGGGATCGAACCGCTCGATGTCGTCGTAGTCCTGGCCGGTGCCGAGAAAGAGGATCGGCTTGCCGGTCACGTAGGCGATGGATATCGCGGCACCGCCCGAGGAGTCGGCGTCGGCCTTCGTGAGGATCGTGCCGTCGATCGCTGCCGAGTCATCGAACTCCTCCGCGCGAGTGACGGCGTCCTGGCCGGCGACCGACTCGTCGACGAACAGCGTGAGGTCTGGATCGACCACGCGGTCGATCTTCTCGAGTTGGGCCATCAGGTCATTCGAGGTGTGGAGTCGTCCGGCCGTGTCGCCGAGAACGACGTCGATGTCATTGGCCTCGGCGTACTCGACCGCGTCGTAGATGACCGCCGCCGGATCACCACCCTGTTCGTGGGCGATGAGCTTGCGATCGAGACGATCTGCGTGCTCGCGGATCTGCTCGTTCGCGCCGGCACGATAGGTGTCACCGTTGGCAAGTACCGAGGAGTACCCGCGCTCTTCGAGCCATTTCGAGAGTTTCGCGATCGATGTCGTCTTGCCGACGCCGTTGACGCCCGTAAAGACGATCGTCACCGGCGGTTCGGTCTCGGCGATCCGCTCCTCGAAATCGAACTGGCCGACAGCGATCACGTCCAATAGCGCGTCATGGAGCGCCTCCTCGACGAGTTCACCGGTCGTCTCGACCTGCTTTCGCGTCTCGCCGAGCATCGTCTCGCGAACCGTGTCGAGGATCTCTTCGGCGACGCTCATCTCGACGTCGCTTTCCAAAAGCGCCATCTCGAGGTTCCAAAGCGGCTCCTCGAGGTCCTCCTCCTCGATGATGATCCGGCCAGTCGCGAACGCCTTGGCGCGCTTGAGGGTGCTCGGATCAGAGGCGTCGTCCTCCGTGCTCGCTTCGTCATCCTGGGTCGAGTCGGCCGTGGTCGACTGGCCGTCGCTCTCCACGAGGGCCGCCTCGCCGTCTTCGGACGCTTCGTCCGGTTCGGCCTCCGCCTGTTCCGTGACGTCCGTTCGGAAGTCGTTCAGCTTGTCCTTCAGTCCGTCAAACACGATCGTAGCTCCTGGAAGGGGTGGTCATCAGTCGTCAGTCGTCGGTCGTCGGTCGATACGGCGGTCGCCCTCACTCGAATCATCGGAACGAGGGCGCCCGGGAGAACCGTCGGTCGGGCCTACTCGTCGTCCTGCTGTTGCATTTGCTGCATCTGCTGTTGTTGCATCTGCTGTTGCATCTGCTGGGCCCGCTGTTCGAGCTCGCTGCTTTCCGCCTGAAGCTCGTCGAGTTCCGTCTCCGTCTCCTCGACTCGGTCGTCGAGCGCGTCCTGTTTCGTCTCGAGCGCAGAGACCGCATCCGCTTGGGGCTGTTCGGCCGCGTAGTCGCCGCCGAGCGAGACGACGACCTCGTCGATGTCCTGGATCTCCGCTCGGAGGTACGCGCCGCCGCCGAGAGGAACCTGGACCGTCGAGCCGGTCTCGAGGGTTTCGATCGCCTCGATCGCCTCGTCGATCTCGTGTTTCTCCTGATGGTAGCCTTCGATCTCGGCTTCGAGAGCGGTTATCTCCTCCTGGATGGCCTCAAGCTCCTGGGAGAGCTGCTGGAGCTGCTGTTGTCCGCCGCCCATCATGCTTCCACCTCCTCGGTCTCGGTGAGCGCGTTGAGTTCCATCTCAGATCGTTTGACGCCATGCTGGCTGCCGACTTTCGAGAAGATGTGCTCGCGGGCGACGTCCTCGTTCGGTGCCTCGATCGTCTTCGTGAACTCCTGGGAACCGTGACGTGTCTTGAACCATCCGCTCGCCGTAAAGTGACTCATGAAGAGGAATCGGGAAGCGACAGGGAAGTATCTTCCTAAACGGGGATCGCGATCGGAAAGAGATCCGGAGGGATCAATCGATGAATCCGAGAGTGTTCTCGATGCGCCCGAGTTCGGGGCCGGTCGTGTCCTCGCCGACGACGTACCCCTCGTCGTTTGCCACGAGACCGGAACCGACGAGTGGACCGCCGTAGTTGATGGTTCCGAGGTCAGCGTGAACGTCGAGATGCTCCTCGATGACCTCGAGTTCCTCCTCGCGGGATTTCGGGTGACAAAGCGCACCGGTATCGTTGGCGACTGCCGCCGTTCCAACCGTTCGGACGTCGCCGAGATCGCCGCGTTCGACCGGAACCTCAAGCGTCTCGCGGATCGTGCGGATAGCCTCGCGATCGAGGTCGGGGTGGACGTACGCGCCGTAGTCGTTCGTCAGGATCACGTTGCCGGCTGCGTTGATCGTTCCCGGAAGCTCCTGGACGGTGCGGTCGGCGGCCTCCTCGATGCGTCGCTTCTCGCGCTCCGTCGCTCGCGGGGAGACGATGATGCCGCTCTCGTTGCCGGTCGCCAACGCGCCGACGGTGTTCGATCCGCCGACCGTCGTGGGAATGACCTCGGCATCGAGTTCGTCGCCGAGTGCCGATTGGTGGTCATCGTCGATGTCCGGACGCACCAACAGGACGTCGTTTACGACCCGCGCGAACACGCCAACGTACGACGAACCGACGAAGGACGCCCG
The DNA here is from genome assembly GCF_041821145.1 of Halopenitus sp. H-Gu1. Taxonomy (NCBI): domain Archaea; kingdom Methanobacteriati; phylum Methanobacteriota; class Halobacteria; order Halobacteriales; family Haloferacaceae; genus Halopenitus; species Halopenitus sp. H-Gu1. The sequence goes on from NZ_JBGUBC010000001.1 coordinate 154,317, forward strand.
TAGCACGCGAGTTTACTCCGCGTATTCGGCTTCGACGATCGGTTCCTCGTCCTCCACGAACCGGGCCGCGCGGACGCGAAGGGAACTCGGCGGGTTCTGGCGTCCCTGCGCCCAGACCGCCTCATTGATGCCCGGATCGAGACGGACGGCGTCCTCCTCGACCGAGAAGTGCTGGGCGAGATGCGACCGCACCTTCCGCATCGCGTAGTCGGCTCGCTTTTGAATAGGCTTGTCCGAGAGACCGCCGAGCGGAACGGTAATGACCCGTTCCTCGAAATCGCTTGTGCTCATGGATCCTACTCGTCGAGGTCGTTTCGCCGCCAGTTACGCCGCTTTGGGTTGCGGGTGACGTTCATGTCCGTCTTCATCATGACCCAGGCCGGAACGCGCTGATTCTGGCGTTCGGCTTTGGCCAGACGCTTCTTCTTGGCCTTCGATTTCTTGCCCATAGTGGCCCGTAGTTTCCACGGAGCGCTTAAAACCCCTTCCATATGGCCCCGATCGGACTGATCGTCGCCGCCGAATCGCGGCGCTCACGTCGCCGCGTCGACTCACTCGTAGGCGGCGATCCCGGTGAGGTCCTCTCCGAGAATCAGGGTGTGAACGTCGTGGGTCCCCTCGTAGGTGTAGACGGTCTCCATGTTCGCCATGTGGCGCATCGGGGGATAATCGGTCGTGATCCCGTTGCCGCCGAGGATCTCACGAGCGATCCGTGACTGATCACGGGCCATCCGGACGTTGTTGCGTTTCGCCATCGAGACGTGCTGGGGGCGTAACTCACCCCGCTCTTTCAGTTCGGCCAGCCGATGGGCGAGTAGCTGGCTCGTCGTGATCTCCGTGGCCATCTCCGCGAGCTTCTCCTGTTGGAGTTGAAAGCGGGCGATGGGACCGCCGAACTGCTCGCGATCGCTCGCGTACTCGCGAGCCGTCTCAAAGCAGTCGCGAGCAGCCCCGACCGCACCCCAGGCGATCCCGTAGCGCGCCTGGGTGAGACACGACAGCGGCCCCTTCATCCCCTCGACATTCGGGAGAACGTTCGATTCGGGGACCCTGACGTCCTGAAGGCTGATCTCACCGGTTATCGACACCCGAAGCGACAGCTTCTCTTTGATCTCGTTCGTCGTCACGCCGTCCCGATCGGTCTCGACGAGAAACCCGCGTACGGGGGCCTCGTCGTCGTCTTCGGTCGCCGACCGATCGCGCGCCCAGACGACGGCAATATCCGCGATCGGGGAGTTCGTGATCCACGTCTTCGAGCCGTTGAGGACGTACTCGTCGCCGTCCCGCTCCGCGTGAGTTTCCATCGCCGAGGGATTCGATCCGTGTTCGGGCTCGGTCAGCCCGAAACAGCCGACCGCCTCGCCGGTCCCGAGGTCGGGCAGCCATCGCTCCTTTTGTGCCTCGCTGCCGAAGGCGTGGATCGGGTACATCACGAGCGCACCCTGGACGCTCGCCATCGATCGCAGTCCGGAATCGCACGCCTCCAATTCCTGCATCAACAGCCCGTAGGCCGTCTCGGAGACGTTCGGGAGGCCGTAGCCGTCCAGGTTGGGCGCATAAAATCCGAGGTCCCCCATCTCGGGGATCAGGTCCGTCGGAAACGTTCCGGCCTCGAAGTGCTCGCCGATATCCGGACGGACCTGTTCATCGACGAAGCGACGAGCGGTATCCCGGATCATCCGCTCTTCGCGATCGAGATCCCCCTCAAGTCCCACGTAATCGAGCATGGCTGCGTATCGGCGGAGGGAGCCAAAAGGTGTTTGCAAATCAGTCACACGATGCGGCGATCGACGAGCGGAGAACCCATCGCAAGGGACACGAACCCCGAGGAACACGAACTCCGAGGGACGCAGACCCCGAGGGACGCAGACCCCGAGAGACTTAGACGTCAGCCCGAATCGTCGTCTGATCGCTGTCGGCGACCCGATCGCGGACGTACGTCGTGAAGTTCTCGAAGACCTGCTTGACCGCACAGGCCGCCTCGTGGGCTTCCGGGGAGATGGTGCTGAGTACGTCATCGACCCGTGCGTCACCGAGACGGTCACGTTTCCCGTCGGCGACGTCCGCTGCGGTCTCGACGTCGTATTCGGGATGGAACTGAAGTCCCCAACTGTGTCCGTGTCGGAACGCATGAACGCCGTACTCGTTCTCGGCAAGAAGCTCCGCGCCCGGTGGAAGCTCCACGACCGTATCGCCGTGGGAGGCGAACGCCGTGAACGTCTCGTCTACTCCGTCGAAGATCTCATCGCCGCGGTGGGTTATCCGGGAGTAGCCGAGTTCGAAATCGTCCATGCCGGCGACGCGACCGCCGAGCGCCTCCGCGAGCACCTGATGGCCATAACAGACCCCGAGCGCCGGAACGCCTCGTTCGACGGCCTCCGAGACGTACTCGACGAGTGGCGGGATCCAGGCTTCGTCCCAGTAGACCGAGGACCGCGATCCGGTGATGACGATCGCATCGAACTCGTGGTGATCCGGCAGTTCTCCGTCCGTGGCGTGAAACTCCACGAGGTCGGCGTCGATCTCCCGACGGAAATTTCGCCGGGTGTTTGCGGCCTCGTGGGCCGCATTGAGTAGGGCAAATCGGAGTCGCGTCATTGTCGGATCCAGTCGTCACAGCCTCAAAACGATTGTGTCCCTCCCGATCGCTGCCGGCGTTCGACACGCCAGGATGCGTCGAACGAGGACATCCATCAATTCCCGTTCCCGTGCTTTGCGATCACTGGTCCGCGTGCTCGGCGAGCCACCCGATCAGCTCGTCGTTGACGCGGGCGGACGCCTCGACACCGGCAAAGTGGCCCGCTCCCTCGATGGCGTGAAACTCGCCGCCAGGAAGCCCCTCGGAAAGCGATCGGCCGTAGTGGGCCGGACAGATCGCGTCCGCCTCGCCGTGAAGCACGAGCGTCGGCGTCGTAAGCTCGTAAAGCCGATCGCCGATGTCGAAGGACGAAAGTGCGGCGCGCTGTGCCTCGAACGACTCCCGCGGTGCGTCCTCGCGAACCCGCCACTCGGCGATCCGATCGGAGACGTCGGGGCGTGCCTCACGGAAATCCGGGGAGAGGAGCGCGTTCACCGAGGCGTCGACGGCAGCCCGATCGTTCGGATCGGCCCAAAGTGCCTCGGGGTTGTAGGCGTCGCCGGTGGCGGACGTTCCGACCACCGTCAGGCTTCGGGGACGCGAGGATGAAAGCGCGTACGCGAGCGCGAGCATCCCGCCGAACCCGTACCCCACGAGGTGGACGCGACGACGTCCTTCAGCGGTGAGGACGGCGTCCAGATCGGCGACGAGGTCGTCGATGTCGTAGGGTCCCGGCGGCGCGTCCGACTCCCCGATCCCGCGGAGTTCGGGAGTGATAGCGGCGTATGGCCCCGCGATCGCGGCGTGTTGCCAACCGAACTGCCAGGCACCGAGCCCGATGTCGCCGACGAAGAGGACTGCGGGTCCTGATCCGTCGATTTCATACCGGATCGAGACCGAGCCGTTCGCTGCGCGGGCCACTGTCTAGGCCCGTTTGATCGACCGCACCGTCTCGGCGGCCTCCGCGAGTGCCTCGTCGAGCGCCTCGACGTCCGGACCGCCGCCCTGTGCGAAATCGGGCGGGCCGCCGCCGCCGCCGCCGACCTGGCTCGCAAGGCGACTGACGACTTCTCCGGCGTTCACGGCGACGTCGTCAGGGACGCCAACGACGAACTGCGCCGAGCCGCCAGCGCCGGAGCCGATGACCGCGACCTTCCCCTCCTCGACGAGGGCGTTTGCCGTCGCTCGGAGCTCGCCGGGGTCCGCATCGAGACGCTGGACGACGACGGTGTCGCCGTCGAGATCTATCTCCTCAAGCTCGTCGCCGGTCCCGGCGCGAGCCTCCGCGAGCTCGGTTTTGAGACGCTCGATCTCCTTGCCTCGTTCCTTCCATTCCTCGAAGAACCGCTCTGCAGTCCCCGGGACGTCGAGGGGATCGACGTCGAGCACGTCGGCTGCGTCATACAGCGCGTCCTCGGTCCGCTGTGTTCCCTCGATCGCGGCGGTGCCGGCGGCAAAGACTATCCGCTCGACGCCGTCCTGAACGGGCTCCGTCTTGAGCACCTTCACGGCCCCGATGTCGCCCGTTCGGTTCACGTGCGTTCCTGCACACGCCTGAACGTCGGCGTCACCGACGTGGATCAGCCGGATGTTGGTTCCCGGCGGCACGCCTCCCTGATACAGGTCAAATCCGTGGTCGGCCTCGGCCTCGTGACGGTGGGGCCACTCCTGACTGACTGCAACGTTGTCCCTCACGAGTTCGTTGGCGACGCGTTCGATCGACTTCACCTCCTCGCGGGAGATCCGCTCGTAGTGACGGACGTCGAGACGCGAGGAGTCGAGGCCCTTCTGGGCACCGGCCTGCCGGACGTGGTCGCCGAGCACCTCGCGTGCGGCGTACCCGATCAGGTGCGTGGCGGTGTGATGACGCATCAGCTGTCGGCGGCGCTCGCCGTCTATCTGGCCGCGAACGAACTCGCCTTTGCCCGGATCGCCGTCGGTTCGATGGAGGACCACCCCGTCAACCTTCTGGACGTCCGTGACCTCGACGGTCGTCTCGCCGGCGGTCAGAGTCCCGCGATCAGCCGGCTGTCCGCCGCCCTCCGGGTAGAACATCGTCTGATCGAGGACGACCTCGTAGGCGTCGTCGTCCACCTCGAAGACGTCGAGAACGACCGCCTCGAACTCCATGCGCTCTTGGTCCTCGTAGAACAGTTCCTCGGTTTCGGGGAGATCCTCGAAGCGATCGTCGCGTTCCGTGCCCGCCTCGACGCCGCCCTCCTCGTGCCGCTCGGCCACGAGCGCGTAAAAGTCGTCGGGGACGTCGACGGTCGCGCCGCGATCCTCGGCAATCTCGGCAACCATCTCGGGCTGAATGCCGTGGGAGTCGTACAGCTCGATGAGCGTCTCCGTCGGGATCGCCTCGTCGGTCCCGGCGTACTCGTCGGCGATCTGTTCGACCTTCCTGGAGCCGCGTTCGAGCGTCTTTCGGTATTTCCGCTCCTCGGTTCGGACGATGTCGCGGATCGTGTCGCGGTTCTCGTAGCCGAGTCGATCGGCCTGCATGTCCACGAGTTCATCGAGGGGCGCATCCACGCCGACGTCGTCGACGAGCCGCTTGGTGCGTCGAAGGACCATCCGCGCGAGATAGCCGGTGGCGACGTTCGAGGGAACGATCCCGTCGCCAAGCATGTACGCGAGCGTTCGCGAGTGGTCAGCGATCGCGTAGATCGACTCGAGCGGCTCGAGGAGGTCACGCAGCTCGTCGACGTCGACCCCAAGCTTCTCGGCGATGTCACCGCGAGCGTTCTCGACGTCGTCGACGTCGTCGATGTCGAGACGGCCGGCGAGCGTCGCCGCACGGTTGATGATCTCGCGTTGCTCCTCGGTGTGGTCGATACCGGCGTTATCCTTCAGGAACTCGATCGCGTCCGGATAGATCGCCTCGTAGACGGTCGGCGTCCCCTGGCTCATCCAGGTCCATCGCTCGAGCCCGTAGCCCGTATCGACGATGTAGGTGTCCATGTAGGAGTAGGTGTTGCCGTCCTTCAGTTCGTAGTCGCCGTCGGGGTCCTGCTCCATACACATGAACACGAGCGTGGCGAGTTCGGCGCCGCGGTAGATGACCTCGATGGCGGGGCCCGCGTTGCCCCCGCCGACCCAGGGGTCCTCGATGTAGGTGATCTCCTCGAGGTCCGCGCCCAGGGACTCGAAGAACGCGTCGCAGTACTCGACGGTCTCGTCCTTCCAGTAGACCTCACCCTCGTAGGCGTACTCTCCCTCGGCGTCCTCGCGGACGTTGAAGGCGTGGTGGGCCATCATCTCGAAGGCCATCGTGTGCCGGCCGGTCTTGCCGACGTTGTCGATGTCCTGCATCCGGATGCACGGCTGGGAGATGGCGAGTGGATTCGCCGGCGGCGGCGTCTCGCCGGAGGTGACGAGCGGCTGGAAGTCGTAGATCGACGCCTGCGTCAACAGGACGTCCTCACGCCAGCGGTTCGCGGCGACTGGATACGGGTCGATACGCTGGTGATCGTGCTCCTCGAAGAAGGAGAGGAACGCCTCTCGCATCTCTTCGAGCGTGTAGGGCTCGTCGAACCCCGGATCGCCGATGAAGCTGTAGTCCTCACAGGGCGGCTCACCACACAGTTCCCGGTCGGCATCGCGCGTCCAGAAGTGGACGCCACAGGAGGCACACTCACGGCGGTGAAATCCCTCCTCCTCGAAATAGTCGAGACGATATTCGGCTTCGAGCGCACTCATTACCGTTTTGTGGCTGGTGTTCAGCCAAAAGGGTTCCGGGGTTGTCCGCCCGCCCCGATCGGGCTCCTGGAAGGCGCCGTTCGACGAACTCCTCGGTCGACCCGCTCGGCGAACTCCTTAGTCGACCCGCTCGGCGAACCCGAAGTTCGGTTTGACGTCACCGACGACGACCTCGACGGTCTCGCCCTCCGAGGTCCCGGGGACGAAGAGCGTGTATCCGTCGCGTTTGGCGATCCCGTCGCCTTCCTCGCCGACGTCGGCGATCTCGACCGTCAGGCGATCACCCTCCTCGACGGGAGCGTTGAGACGGCCCTTGCCGATGAGATACACCTCCGAGGAGGAGTCTCGGGAGGCCGGCGGTGAGACCGTTCGAACGTACTCGAATTCGTCGCCGATGTCGTCCTTGAGGGCCGCCAGATCCTGTCCCTGAAACACTTTCACGATCAGGTCGCCGCCGGGCGCGAGCAGGTCGAGTGCGACCTCGAACGCCTGGCGCGCGAGATGGACCGATCGGGCGTGATCGAGATTGTACTCCCCAGTCATGTTCGGCGCCATGTCCGAGATCACGACGTTCGCGCCCCGATCGCCGATCGTCTCTCGGAGACGATCCTTCGTCTTCTCGTCGGTCATATCGCCGCGGATCGTCTCGACGGAAGCCGCGTCATCGCGTTCCTCGAGATCGCTGATCCGCTGGAGGTCGACGCCGACGACAGTCCCGCCGACCCCGACGCGCTCGGCGGCGACCTGTAGCCAGCCGCCGGGTGCGGCGCCGAGGTCGACGACGGTATCTCCGTGCTCGAAGAGCGAAGCCGTCTCGTCGAGCTGCTGGAGCTTGTAGGCGGCCCGGCTCCGATAGCCCTCCTGTTTGGACCGGTTATAGTACTCGTCTTTACCTGACATACGTTCCTCGTGGGAGCTCCTGAGACGGTTCCGCCCGGCGGTCGGGGGAAGACGACGTTCGTTGCATACCTATAGAGAGGTGGTCGACGCTGATAGGCGTGACGCACCTCGAACGAAGGATATCTGCGTTCCCGTCGGCAGTGAGAGGGACCACCTCACCGGGGTGTGAGACCGACGGCGTCGCTCCAGCCCACCGGCTACGGGGACCGATCGTCCGATACGGACTCGATCGCGATCACACCCCACAGCCGATCGTCAGTGGATCGGTCGCCGTCCCGGTCACCGTCTTCGCCGCGATCGTCCCCCTGGGGACGCGTCTCCTCGATCTGCCCGATCGCGAACCCGAGATCGGCGTAAAATCCCCGTAGATCACGGTCGAAGGCGACCGTGACCCGGTCGAAATCGCGTTCGGCGGCATGCCGAAGCGTCGCCCGAACAAGGGCCGATCCGATCCCCTTCCCACGTCGGCGTCTGCTGACGGCGACGGCCTCGACGTGAAGCCGCCTCCCCCGAGGAACGAGCACGATCGCCGCGACCACGGTGGCCGTCTTCACCGTATCGACGGCAACCAAGACGTCACCGGCGTCGATCCGCGATCGAACGACTGCGGCGTCGACTTCGAGCAGCGCCCCCTCAAGGATCCGCATCACGTCGACGTACGTATCGGCGCCTGCGGGCCGGATCGCGATCCCGGACGGTGAACCGATCGTGGGCGGATCGATCGGAGGTGGATCGATCGGGGGTGGATCCATGGTGGACGGCGAGTCGACGTCTTCCGTCATCACAAGAACTTCGCGGCTTCCGTGAGGATCATGTCGGTCCCGGGCCTGTCACCGGGATGATCGCCCGTGTATCGCCAGAGTATCTCCGGCTCCGCACGAAGGTCGACGAGGACGACCTCGGGCATCCGCCCGATCAGATCGATCCGGCGACCGATCGGACCGAATCGCCGACGCTGGCCGTATCGGCTCGCGATCTGACCGTCCGGGTCCGCGATGAATGGGTAGGGAACGTCGTAGTCCGCGACCCACTCGGCGGCCCGGTCGCGGGGCTCAGGGAGGATCGAGACGACCTCGACTCCCGCATCCGCGAACGTCTCATAGTTGGCGACGACGGTCTTGACCTGCGTCCGGCAGTTACCACAGAAGTGATCCCGATGGAAGAACAGCGAGGCGAGGTCGGCCTCCGCGTCCGACAGCAGGAATGGATCGGGACCGGCACCCACGTTCGCCCCCTCGAAGTCGATTGCGCCGGGGGCGGAGAGGCCCCCGGAGCCGCCCTTGATCAGCCGGAGCACCGTGACGTACTCGGCGTCCACGTGACAATCCTCTGGGACCGGCGATCCGTCGACGAGTGCGGAGGCCTCCTGGGGGCTGTAGCCCACCGATCGGATCAGGTCGCCGTAGGTATCCCCGGACGAGCACGCGAGCTCGCGGGTTTCCTCGCCGACGATCTCGACGGTGACGTTCATGGAAGCGATTGGAGCCTCGGCGGGTTGAACCGATCGGTTCGGCGGGACGATCGCTCACGCCGGATTACGAACCGGATTACGAACCGGATTACGAACCGGATCATGACTCCGAACGCAGTCGGTCGGCGAGTTCGTTGGCAAGCTCCTCGTCGATCTCGCTCACTTGTTCGACCAGCTCTAACTCGACGTCGCGTTGGACCCGCGTTTCTACCTCGTCCGCAACCTGCTCGTCCACTTCTTCGGCAACCTGCGTTTCCGCCTCGTCCGCGACTCGGGTTTCCACTTCATCAGCGACTTGCGTTTCCACCTCATCTGCGACCTGCTCGTCGACTTCCTCGGCAACCTGAGTTTCGGCCTCGTCCGCGACCTGTTCTTCAAGCACGCGCTCGTAGACGATCATGTTCTCCCAGACGCGAAACATGTATCCGAGGACGAGCCCGCCGGAGAAGGCAGCCACGCGCGCGTCCATGCCGTAAATCATCAGGTAGCTGAATCCGGCGAGGAAGGCGACGCCGTAGACGATGTCGATGTAAAACTGGGTCTGTCGGCCACGCAATCGCATCAGAGGGAGCTACGTGACGGATCGTTCAAACGTTTTCGCCGCGCCGGGAGACGGCGTTGTTTATAACCGATCGGGCGTGATCCCCGATCGAGCCGTGATCGCGAACGATCCGTTGCTCGTCGGCGGTATCGTCATCGCCTGTTTCGTCGCGTACAACGTCGGAGGTTCGACCACCGGTCCGGCGTTCGGGCCTGCCGTCGGCGCGGGCGTGATCGGCAAGCTGGCCGCCAGCGCGTTGATGAGCGGCTGTTTCTTCCTTGGCGCGTGGACGATCGGTCGGCGAGTCGTCGAGACGCTCGGGACGGATCTCCTCCGTGATCCGGGCGTGTTCACACCCGAGGCAAGCATTCTCGTGTTAGCTTTCATCGGCGGCGCACTGTTTCTCGGCAATCTCACCGGCACGCCGGCCTCGACGTCGATGACGGCAGTCGGCTCGATCGCCGGGTTGGGACTGGCTTCTGATCAACTCGAGTGGGCCGTCGTCGGCGAGATCCTGCTCTGGTGGATCGTCTCGCCGGTCGCCGGATTCTGGCTGTCGGTGGTTGTCGGTCGATACTTCTATACGCGTATCGATCACGCGATCGCCATCGAGGGTTCGGCGGGGCCGCTCGTCCGGATCGATCGGCAGGGGCGCCTCCCGAGACCGGCTCCCGGCCCGAACACGACGCGCCGGGAGCTGGCAGGCAGCGCATCCGTCGTCGCGATCGGCTGTCTGATGGCATTCAGCTCGGGGACGAGCAACATCGCCAACGCGATCGCACCTCTGGTCGGCAGCGGAGCGATCGGGATGACCCCCGGGATCCTGATCGGTTCGGCGGCCGTCGCCGTCGGCGCGTTCACGATCGCCCGGCGCACGATGGATACCCTCGGAAACGACATCACCGATCTTCCCTTGACCGCCGCGCTCGTAGTGGCCGTGATCAGCTCGACGATCGTGATCGGCCTGTCGGCGATGGGGATCCCGGCGAGTTTCGTCGTCATCGCGACGATGTCAATCGTCGGGCTCGGGTGGGGGCGCGCGAGCCGGACGTTCACGATCGCCGAAGCGGTCGCCGGCGAGACATCCCCGAACGTCACCATCGGTGCGCTTCGAACGGACGCCGAGTCGCCCACCGTCGGAAATCCCGATCGGGTGAGCGACCGATCCGAGCCCGAAGCGATCGGCGACGCCGACCCCGAGGACGTCCCCGCGGCCGCCGAGTTGTTCGATCCGCACACCTCCATCCGGGTGGTCGTGATGCAGAACCTCGTCCCGATCCTCGCGACGGTCGGGTCGTTTCTCACCTTCAGCGCGCTCGTTGGCGACTGGCTGCCGGCGTGACGGGACGACCGGCGAATTCGAGACCCGAACCGACCCGTCGTCTCGGTTCGTTTATCACCCTGCCGAACGGTCCTCGATCGTATGAGCGACCCAGGCGAGCCGGCGGACTCCGCGGACGGGGACACGAACGCGGATCCGACCGCGGACTCGGAGGTGGACCCGGACGGAACGTCGGATGCGGAGACCGACACGGAGGCCGCGACCGCGGCCGGCCGAGAGATCTGGATCGAGAAGTACCGACCACAGACCCTCTCGGACATCCACGGCCAGGAGGACATCGTTGAGCGACTCGAGAGCTACATCGAGCAGGACGACCTGCCGCATCTGCTCTTCTCCGGGCCTGCCGGAGTCGGGAAGTGTGTCACCGGTGAGACACCGGTGTTGACGAGTGAGGGCATCCACCGTATCGAGGACGTCGTCGGCGACGTGGACGGGTTTTCGTCGCCCCCGAACGATCTCTCGATCGCTACCCTGACCGACCGGAACGATTTCGAGTACGTCCCGCCCTCGGACGTCTTCGCGAAGGAGACCGACGAGCTAGTGCGGATTACGACCCGTGACGGAGGAGCGTTCCGAGTCACCCCCGAACACAAGCTCCGCGTCATCACCGAGGACGGGTTCGAGTGGGTCCAGGCCGCCGACCTATCGGCCACCGATCGAATTGTGCGCCCCCGGTCACTCCCCACACCCCAGTCGACGGCTGAAACGCCCGGTTCGACGACCGATCGAGGTTCGGATCCGATCCCCTCCCTCCGCTGGTTCGAGCAGATGGATCCGGATCGGACGGAAGTGACGATCTCGCGTTCCTCGCTCGGCGACTTCGACCCGCCGGGCGAGAGCGACATCGACGGAGCGACGTCACTCGATACCCCGATTCGACTCTCGAAGCTCCGGGAAAGCGATCTCACGCCCGGCGAGTGGGTACCGGCTGTCGAAGCGATCGAGTGCGTCAACGCCAACGGCTACCGATCGCCAGCGATCACTCCCCCGACAACGGTGACGCCGGAACTCGCCCGTTTCGTCGGGCTCGCTATCAGCGAGGCGAGGATCGATGGAGGGAGTATCGAGTTCTCCAACACCGACGAAACACTGCTGGACGCGTTCGAAACGGCCGCACACGACGTCTTCGATGTCGAAACGAAGCGGGGCGTTCAGGGAGACGTTCCGTTCGTCCGTGTCGGATCTCGAACGCTCACACACTACCTCGAGTCGGTGTTCGACGTGTTCACCAGTGCGTCGGGGGGCGACGCGATCGGTTCCGCGATCGTCTCGTCGGACGACGCCTCACGCGCGGCCTTCCTTCGTGCGGTGTTCGACACCGAATCACACGTGACCACAGGGGGCACCATCGAACTCACCCAACGGAACCCGGACCACATCACGCTCGCCTCATACCTCCTCGCGACGTTCGACATCCCGTGCCGGCGAAAGACGTTCGAAACGTCAGCCACGAACGGGACGGGAATCGAGCGAACCCACCACGCGGTATCCCTCTCGGGAGCCACGGCACTCGAAAGGTTCGCCGACCGAGTCGGGTTTTCGATCGGATACAAGGCTGAGCGGCTTCGAGAGCACGCTTCCAAGAACACCAGTCCGAATCACGACACGATCCCGGCACAGACGGTGTTCCGGGAGCTCTGCGACCGGCTGGACATCCCCGTAACCGACCACCTCCCGAAATCGCTGGATTCGGAGACACCGGGACGGGAACGGTACTGCTCGGCCCTCGATGACGTCGTCTCGGCTGCAGCCGATCGAATCGAAACCGTACAGCGAGCACTCGAACGCCTCGATCGGATCGAGCCGATGCTTGCAGGAACGACGAGCCTCCCGGCGACGTGGGACGAGACACGTAACGCGCTCGAACCGATCGAGATGCAGTCGGCGGGTTCCGAGTCGATCGGCATTCGATCCGATCGCATGGGCGACCCATCCTCGGATCGACCACTCGACAGCGCGACGCTCGACGTGGTCCAGGAGGAGTTGCGAGCCTGTCGTGACCTGATCGGCGTCTCGAACGTCGAGATCGCTGACGGACTCGCGATCGGTCCGTCGGATCTGGCGAACCTGCTCGAGACCGACAAGCACGCGGTTCGAACGGTCACGAGGTTCGAAACCGTCGCCGAACGGCTTCGGGAGGTGGCGCTGAACCGGCTTTCGGTCGAAACGATCGAGTTGATCGACGAGGCAAGGAAGGTCGCGAACGCCGATCTGTATTACGACCGTGTCGAATCGGTGGACCGGATCGAAACCGACGAGCGAGTCTATGATCTGACGGTGCCTGGAACGCGAAACTACGTTGCCGGGGAGATCCCGACAGTGATGCACAACACCACCTCAGCGACGGCGATCGCCCGTGAGATTTACGGTGAGGACTGGCGCGGGAACTTCCTCGAACTCAACGCCTCCGATCAGCGTGGGATCGACGTCGTGCGCGATCGGATAAAGAACTTCGCGCGATCGTCCTTCGGCGGACATGACTACCGGATCATCTTCCTCGACGAGGCCGACTCGCTGACCGACGACGCCCAGTCCGCGCTGCGGCGCACGATGGAGCAGTTCTCCGACAACACGCGATTCATCCTCTCGTGTAACTACTCATCGAAGATCATCGATCCGATCCAGTCGCGGTGTGCCGTCTTCCGCTTTTCGCCGCTGTCGGACGAAGCGATCGCGAGTCAGGTCCGGGAGATCGCCGTCGCCGAAGATATCGAGGTGACGGAGGAGGGGGTCGACGCACTCGTCTACGCAGCGAACGGCGATATGCGTCGCGCGATCAACTCCCTTCAGGCGGCTGCGACGACCGGCGAAGTGGTCGATGAGGAGGCCGTCTACGCGATCACCGCGACTGCCCGTCCGGAGGAGATCGAATCGATGGTCACGGATGCGTTGAACGGTGACTTCTCGAAGGCGCGTGCGACCCTCGATACGCTCCTCACCGAAACCGGAATGGCCGGCGGTGACGTGATCGACCAACTACATCGCTCGGTCTGGGAGTTCGATCTCGACGAGCGCGAGGCCGTCCGTCTAATGGAACGGGTCGGCGAGGCCGACTACCGGATCACCGAAGGCGCAAACGAGCAGGTGCAACTGGAGTCGCTTCTGGCCTCCCTCTCGCTTCCCGCGGACGGCGAAACCGGTGGCGGAAGCACCGATCGGAAGTCGGGAGCCGACGAGGAGGCCTGATCGACGTCCATGCTCACGATCGTCTCCGACACCCACGGTACCGACGACCACCGGCTCACGGGACGAACCCTGACCGCCGTTCAGGAGGCTGATCTGGTGATCCACGCAGGGGACTTCTATCGCGAGCCGGTGTTCGAGGCGTTCTCGGCGGAGAGCGAGACGCTACGAGCAGTCCACGGAAACAACGCCGACGCTGCGCTTCGCGATCGACTCCCGGAGACGCGGACGGTCGAATACGCGGGCATCCGGTTTGCGGTCGTACACACTCGCCGCGGCGGGCGGACGGCGCTCGCGCTGTTCGGTCGCGAACGCGGGGCGGACGTCGTCGTATTCGGCCACACCCACCGTCCGATGGTCGAGGACGCCGATCCGGTGACGCTTTTGAATCCCGGTAGCCACACGCAACCGCGGGGCAACCGGGCGGCTCACGCGGAATTGGAGCCGATCGCGGACGCCGACGGAGATCCGGAAACGGAATCTCGACCGGCAGGAGAACGGGACGGCGATCGGACATCCGGGCTCCGAGGCCGACTCGTGACGCCGGACGGAGACGTGTTCGAGCAGTTTCGGATCGATTCTTCGGGGACCAACAGGAGCGAATGAGAACGGCACGGTCCGTCGCGGAACTGGTGTGAAAACGACGGGGAAATCGACGTGTGGATTGGGAGGCCGATCCGAACACCGAAACGGATCGCGATCACACGACACCGAAACGGATCGCGATCACACGAGGGCGGGGGGAGGGCCGAAGCGGGTGCCGCGGCCGAACGTCATATCGGCGAGAGCATATATCCGCGTATGACACAAAGACGTGTTTGAGTGACCGAAACCCCGCCGGAGCGGGTTAGGGAGAGAGAACGAGCGACTCCGCGCCGAAACGCCTAACACGACGCCGGGAAAAGCCGCGGTGTATGGTCTCGCTGGATCCCGTGTTTATCGGCCTGCTCCTGGCGTTGATCGGGCTCTTTCTGTTCGGGTATCTGCTCGTCCGACGGACACTCGTGAGCCTGCGTGAGGGCTACGAGGACGGCCAAGGATAACATGGCGGTCGAGACGGCACTCACGTTCCTCGTCGCCGGGTTAGCGAGCCTGTTCATGGCCTGGGCGATCGGCGCCGGATCCTCGGGGTCGACCCCCTTTGCTCCCGCGGTCGGCGCGAACGCCATCTCCGTAATGCGTGCGGGACTGATCGTCGGCATCCTCGGGTTCCTTGGAGCGGTTCTCCAAGGAGCGAACGTCACCGAGGCAGTCGGAACCGAGCTGATAGGCGGCGTCACTCTCACCGCCGGCGCCGCGATCGTCGCACTCGTCACGGCGGCAGCGCTGGTGGCGATCGGCGTGTTCACGGGCTATCCGATTGCGACGGCCTTCACCGTCACGGGCGCGGTCGTCGGCGTCGGCCTCGCACTCGGGGGATCACCTGCCTGGGCGAAGTACACCGAGATCGTCACGCTGTGGGTGCTCACTCCGTTCGTCGGCGGCGGCGTCGCTTACGCCGTCGCGCGTGCGCTACAAGGTCCGAAGTTGCCGGAGCGACCGCTGACTGCGTTCCTGGCCGGCGTCGTCGGGGCCATCCTCGCGAACGTCGGGTTCGCGTTTCTTGGTCCGGCGGGCCAGCAGGGATCGATCGCGAGCGAACTCGGGGCTCGTCTCCCGGTGACGGGAACGGTGGGGCCGGTAATCGGTATCGAGTTCGCGTCCGTCCTCGCGACGCTGGCGTGTGCGGCGTTCGTCGCCGTGCTCGTCCACCTCGATCTCGGGCGCGACCGTGAGGGAGGACAGCGGCGATTTTTGCTGGCGCTCGGCGGACTCGTCGCATTCTCGGCTGGTGGCTCACAGGTCGGGTTGGCGATCGGGCCGCTCGTGCCGCTCCTCGGGGAGATGTCGATCCCGCTGTGGGCGGTCCTCGTCGGCGGCGGTGCCGGACTCCTTGCAGGGTCGTGGACGGGCGCACCGCGGATGATTAAGGCGCTCGCACAGGACTACGCGTCGATGGGGCCGCGTCGGTCGATCGCTGCACTCATTCCATCGTTCGCGATCGCCCAGACGGCGGTCGCGTTCGGGATCCCGGTCTCGTTCAACGAGATCATCGTTTCGGCGATCATCGGCGCGGGCTACGCTGCCGGCGAAGCGGGAGTAAGCGGGCGAAAAATGGGCTATACGGTCCTCGCCTGGGTCGGTTCCTTGGCGATCGCATTGGCGCTTGGCTTCAGTACGTATTGGGCAATTGCGTCGATTCCCTGATCGGGACGGCCGATCAGAACCCGATATCCGCGATCATGACCGGACGTCTGCGATCACGACGAATCCGGATCCACGACTTGTTCGGCTTCGACCTCTTCTGACTCCTCTGTATCCACCTCGACCCCGTACTCGTCGGTGAGGGTAACGCGAGCTTTCATAATACGAGTGTTATCGACGCGCTCGATCCGAATATCGATCCCGTCGTAGCTGATCGATTCGCCTTCCTCGACCAGACGTCCCGCACGATTGAACACGAAGCCGGCGAGCGTCTCAAACTCCTCTCCTTCCGGGAGGTTGATGTCGAGCATCTCGTTGACCTCGTCGATGTTCACCGCACCCTGCACCATCGCGACGTTGTCGTCGATGAACTCGACGGGCTGGGGCTCGTCGCCTTCGAGAATGTCGCCGACGATCTCCTCGACCATGTCCTCGAGGGTGATGATCCCCTCGGTGGTCCCGAACTCGTCGATGACGATGACCATCTGGAGGCGGTTGTCCTGCATCTCCTCGAGGAGTTCGTCGGCGTTTTTCGATTCGGGAACGTGCAGCGTCGGGGTCACCACGCGGTCGAGGTCGGGTTCACCCTCGGCGTATCGCAGCTCACGAACGAGATCCCGGACGGTGACGATCCCGACGATGTTGTCGAGGTTCCCCTCGTAGATCGGCACGCGCTCGTGATCCGACTGAACGCAGGTCTCGATGGCCTTCTCGACGCCGGCCGACTTCGAGACGGCCGTAATGTCGAGGCGGGGAGTCATGACCTCCTTTGCGATCGTATTGTTAAATCGGAAGATACGTTCGAGCATCTCGCGTTCCTCCTCCTCGATGACCCCCTCACGCTCGCCGGTCTGGATGATGTTCTGTATCTCCTCGCGGGTGACGTAGGTCGATTCGATCGCCGCCCGACCCCCGGTGATCCGGTTTATCGCTCGGGTGAGATGATCGAAGAGGACGACGAGGGGGAACAACAACCACTCGGAGTATTTCAGCGGGCGGGCGATCCGTAGCGACCACGACTCGGTATTTTCGACGGCGTAGGACTTCGGTGCCGTCTCCGCGAAAAGCAACACCACTGCCGTGATCCCGAAGGTGGTCGCGATGATCGCCTGTCCCTGGGTGAGATAGAAGGCGAACATCGAGGTTGCGATCGCCGAGGTGGCGATGTTGACGATGTTGTTCCCGACGAGGATCGTCACGAGGAGCCGATGCGGGTTCTCCCGGAGCGTCTGGACCGTCGCCGCACCCGGGGCGCCCTCCTCGACGAGTGCGTCGACGCGATGTTTCGGCAGCGAGAACATCGCGATCTCCGAGGAGGAGAAGAACGCGGACAGCCCCAACAGTACGATAATGGCGAGGCTGCCGAGAATCGTCCAAGTCGTCGTACCGATCGATGCCGTCTGGATGAGTCCGACGGCCAACATAGTCGACGATAAGCCCATTCTCACTACACGTGAGAGGGGGAGCGGTTAAACGATTTCGGAGGAACGCCCCGATCGACCGTCACAAATCGGGACGAGCGGCCGAAGCAATACGATGAAAGCGACAGGGGCGTTGGTGTGCCGACACGGTTACACGCGAGGAGGCACAACGGAGCCCCATGGCCGAAGACACCGACATCACCCTGTATCGGCTGCAGGCGTGCCCCTACTGCGAGCGGGTGGTTCGGACGTTGAACGAGTTGGGACTCGAGTACCAGTCACGGTTCGTCGAGCCGATGCACTCCGATCGGAACGTCGTAAAACGCATCTCCGGTGCACGAACGGTTCCGGCGATCGTCGACGAGGAGACCGGCGTGACGATGTCCGAGAGCGCCAATATCGTCGAGTACCTGCGAAACATCTACGGCGAGGAGGGCGTCTGAGATGGTCGAGTTCGACGTCGTCGCCCTCCCGGAGACCGACCACGTCGAGGCGGGCGAAACGGCACCGGACTTCACCCGCCCGCTCGTCAACCAGGAGTTCTGGGAGGACAGAACGCTCTCGAGCCTCCTCGACGACGGACCGATCCTGCTCGTCGCTCATCCGATGGACGGTGCGTTCCAATCGATCTACGTCTACAACGAGATTGCCGACCGTGGCTGGGCCGATCGGCTCGATGTCATCGGGATAAGTATCTCGACGCCCTACGAACACAAGACGCTCCTTGCCGAACGCGGCGTCGACGCCCAGATCTTCTCGGATCCGGCCGGCGAGGTGCTCGCCGAATACGGGATCGAGAACGATCTTGACGGCATGGCCGGGATCGTCGACGCCCGGCCTGCCATGTTCCTGATCGATGAGGATCGCACGGTGCAGTACGCCTGGGTGGGTACCGAGCAGCCGTCCTTCCCGCCGTACGACGAGGTCGATGCAGCGATCGATGACATCCGTGCATGAACGAGCCATGAACGAGCAGCCAAACTCGGGACCGGCGATCACGCCGGAGATCAAGGATGAGATCGAGCGTGCCGCCAAGGCCGTCGCGGCCGGCGAGCTCGTCGTCTATCCGACGGAGACGGTCTATGGACTGGGTGCGAATGCGCTCGATCCCGAGGCCGTCGAGCGTGTCTTCGAGACGAAAGAGCGTGACCGATCGAAACCGCTCTCGTTCGGCGTGGCGAGCGTCGAGGCGGCGCTCGCGCACTCGCAACCGACCGACCTGGAGTCGGCGTGTCTCCGCCGATTTCTCCCGGGGCCGGTCACCGTCATCGTCGACCGAGGCGAGTCGATCCCCGACGTGCTCACGGCCGGCCGCGACCGCGTCGGGATCCGTATTCCCGACCACTCGATCGCCCTCGCGTTGCTCGAGGAGACCGGACCGCTCACCGCGACGAGCGCGAACCGATCCGGGACCGGAAGCGTCCGCCGGGTCGAGGAACTCGATCCCGCGATCCGTGATCAGGTCGCCGTCACGATCGACGGCGGCGAGACGGCCGGTGCCGAGAGCACGGTCGTCGAACCCGAAACGGGGACTATCCACCGCCGTGGCGCGAACGTCGACGCGGTCGAATCGTGGCTCGAGGCCGAACGGTAGGACCGATCGCCACGATCGATCGGTGGAGCCCGACTACAGCCCCAGTCGGGACCGAAGCGAGCGCGTTTTCGTTCCGCATTTCTCGCGGAATTCACAGGGTCGACACCGGTCGTCGTTCACCCGTGGCGGCGGACCGTCGATCCCGCGGGCGGCCCGCAGCGCCCGGCGGTAGGTAGCCACCGTTCGAACCGTAAGCGTCGCCTCCCGAACGATGCCGACGGCGGGGTATTCGACGAGCGCACGAGGGATCTTCCGTTGGCGTTCCCACGCAAGCGCCTTCGCGGCCGCGACGGCGCGAACCGTCTGTGGTTCCCAAATGCCCGTTTCCGGCGGCGTTCCGGGCGAGACGATCGTCGGGATCGGCGGTACGTCGGGAGCGTCCGTATCGTCCACCACTTTGTGTGCGATTCCGTGGCATTTTCGTCCCGTGAGGAGCGTCCGCGTTTCGGTCGGCTCGACGAGTGCCCGCCAGGATATTCCGAAACGGTCCTCCAAATCGCCGTCGTGAAGGCTCCGAAGACGTTCCTGATAGCGGTCAGCCGGACAGTCGATCGGATGGTCGAGGAGATCCCCATTGCTCGCCTCGAGAAGCTCGGAATACCGAAAGGCGAGATCGATCCGCGCCCGTTGGGAGGCGGGAATCGATCGGTCGTCCGCCCGTCGAGCGTAGTAGAGCTGTCGCGGACAGTAGGCTGCTCGGGTCAGATCGCCGAACGAGATCGACCCAGTCGGGATCGTCGCGGATCGGTCGGGATCGGGTGCGGAGGACGAATCCGCGCTCGTCGAGATATCTGATGGGCTAGCATCGGGTGCGTCGGACACGGGCCGTTTGCGTCGTGATCAGGGATAAACGAACGGGCGAGCGCGGACTCCTGACTCGTGAAAAGCGAACGGATCAAAACGAGACGTTCGTCTCGATGTCCTCGGCCGCCTCCTTGAGCCCGTCCTCTTGTGCGTCCGCGGCGAGCGACCCCTCGAGATCCGCATCGGTGAGCAACTCGCGAAACTCGTCGCGAAACCGGTGGTTCGCGCGCGTCGACTCGACGTCCGCTTCGACGATCCGGCGACAGCGTCGGGCCGTCTCGAGGTCGATCTCCAGTTCCGCCGCCAATTCCTCGGTCGGGGTCCCGGCGAGAACGAGCCGTTTCAGCACATCCGGATCCACGGGGAATTCACGGTCGGCGTCGGAGACGAGATGGAGGTCCATTCGCACGCGAAAGACGTCCTCGGCGGAGATGGAACGTTCCGCGTCGAGTTCGCCGTCAGAACTCTCAGGCACTGTCGCGAGATCCTCGGCGATCGTGGCGTCGTCGGTTCCCTCAAAGTGGGCGCGAACGACACGCTCGTAGGCCGCCTCGGGAAGGGACGTCGAAAACGAGTAGCGATCGCGCATCGTCGCGATCAGTTCGGAGAGACGCTTCGAGACGGTCGAGTCATCCCGACCGGTCAGCGAACCCCGATCGGTCTCCTGGTCTTCGGTAACCGTCTCGGAGCCGGTGGCGTCGAGGAAGATGTCCCGAAGTTCGGCCGTCTTCTCGTCCATGGTGCCGATCGAACGGTTCACGGAGGTAAAAACGTGTTCCCGGACGGTCAAATCGGCTGGTCGTCCGGATGGTAGATCGGGCGGCTCGAATCGTCGATCTCGATCGACCATCGGTATTCCTCGGAGAATAGTGGAAGCATATATAACCGACAATATCCGAACGACGGTCGAGACTACAAGATGCCCAAGGTAAGCGTTGACATTCCCGAGGAGCTGTTGGACGATCTCGATCGACACGTCGGTGACGACGGCAAGTTCGTGAACCGAAGCGACGCGATCCGGGCGTCGATCCGCAAGACGCTCGATCTGCTCGATGAGATCGACGACCGACACGGACGGCTGGACGAGAACGGACCATCGAGTGAAGAGGAGGCTGAAGGCAACCCGAAGGACGGAAGCGAGGATGCGTAACCGAGGCCAAGCGTCCACCGGGAATCCGACCAGTCGTCGAGCGATCGGACAGGTGAGCCTGCTCGCGCTGTTCGTGACCGCGCTCGTGACCGCACAGTTGACGGCGGCGAAGATCCTCGCGATCCCGCTTCCGGTTGCGCTCCCGCGGATCGGCCCGGAAATCGCGCTTCCGGGCGCGGCGGTCGCATACGCGCTCACGTTCTTCGCCTCCGACTGCTACGCCGAGTTGTACGGCCGACGCGCGGCGCAGGTGATGGTCAACGTCGCGTTCGTGATGAATTTCCTCGTGTTGGGACTTGTCTGGTCGACGATCGTCGCGCCGGCTCAAAACCCCGAGTTCGCGGCGACCTTCGAGGCGGCACTCGCGCCGGCTACGAACGTCGTCGTGGGGAGTCTGCTTGCGTACCTCGTGAGCCAAAACTGGGACGTGATCGTCTTTCACGCGATCCGCGAACGGACCGGCGGCGCCCACCTCTGGATACGAAACCTCGCGTCCACCACGACGAGTCAGGCCATCGACACCGTGATTTTCGTGGGAATCGCCTTCGTTGCCGCGCCGACGTTCCTTGGGATCGGCGACGCGCTACCGATCGGCGTGGTCGTCTCGTTGATCCTCGGTCAGTACCTGCTCAAGCTCCTGATCGCGATCGTGGACACGCCGTTCGTCTACCTCGTGGTCGGCGCGGTTCGGCGGTAGCGGTGCGGGCGGATCGCGGACGTGATCCCCGATCAAAGCCAACAGTCCCAAGCCGATAGCCGACCAAGCAGACGTATGGCGATGCCACGCCTCGTCTACGACGACGACTGCGGGTTCTGTAAGTGGTGTGTCCGGATCGCGGTCCGCCACGGCACCTTCGAGCCCGTCGGTTTCGAGGAACTCTCGCCCGACCAGCGGGCTCGCCTGCCCGAGGAGTACGAGTCCTGTATGCACCTTCTGACCGACGAGGCGGTCTACTCCTGTGGCGAGGGGCTCGAGCAGGTAATCGCCCGCTTCGGGCCCGGATGGCGGGCGCTCGTGAACGTCGCTCGTCGACTTCCCGGCTGGCCGTGGCTCCGCGAGCGAGGCTATCGGTTCGTGGCCGATCGGCGGTCGATCTGGGGTCGGATCCGGTCGTGTGAAATCGTCGAATGAATCGTCGCGGGCGGCACTGGATCGAAACGGAACCGGCAGGACTCGAAAACGGTGCCGGCAGCAATAAGCCCGTGTGGACGAACCGTTCGGCATGGAGTCGGATCTCGACATCGATCTCCGATCTGACACGGTGACGACGCCCTCAGAGGCGATGCGTGAGGCGGCCGCAAACGCCGACGTCGGCGACGACGTCTACCGCGACGACCCGACGGTGAACGAGCTCGAACGCCGTGCGGCCGAGGCGGTCGGGATGGAGGCCGCCCTCTACGTCCCGTCGGGCACGATGGGCAATCAGATCGCCGTTCGCACACGGACGGACCACGGCGACGAGTTATTGCTCGAACGTGAATCGCACATCTATCGGTGGGAACTCGGCGGCGCTGCGACGCTTTCGGGAGTACAGACCCGACCGGTCGACGCCGGCGATCGGTGCGTGCCGACGCCCGAACAGGTCCACGAGGGGATCACCGAGCGTGATCTCCATCGACCCGGAACCAGCCTGCTCGCCCTCGAGAACACGCACAACTACCGTGGCGGGGCCGCGATTCCGAAAGACCGGATCGACGCGGCAGCCGCGGCTGCCCACGAACACGACGTTCCGGTACACGTCGACGGCGCCCGGATCTTCAACGCCGCGGTCGCACTCGACGTTCCGGCATCCGATCTGCTCGCGAACGTCGACAGCGTGATGTTCTGTCTCTCGAAGGGTCTCGGCGCGCCCGTCGGATCGATGCTTGCCGGATCAACGGCGTTCATCGAGGACGCCCGCCGGGTGCGCAAGCTGTTCGGCGGCGGGATGCGTCAGGCCGGAGTGATCGCGGCACCGGGTCTGTGCGCGCTGGAGAACGTCGATCGCCTGGCCGACGACCACGCCAACGCCGCCCGGTTGGCCGAGGGACTCGACGACATCCCCGGTCTTTCAGCACCCGAACCGGAGACGAACATCGTCGTCGTCAACGTCGAGAGGACCGGAGACACGGCGACGGAGTTCGCGAGGGCCTGCGCGGACGTCGGCGTGGGAGTCGTGGAGTTCGACCAGTACACGGTCCGGTTCACCACGCATCTCGACATCGATCGCGAGGACGTCGAGACGGCGATCGATCGGGTCGCGACGATCGTGTAATCACCGGGTCGCGACGATCGTAGTCCCCGTCTCACTCCTCGCGGTATCGCGGGAGCGACGACGTGACGGACAAGGGCAGATACGAAAACAGGTGTTCCCGGCCCAACAGTCCGGGGGCGGGGCGTCCCGGATCCACCTCACGAAGCGAGCGGGCGAGTACGTAGTTCCACCCGGCGTTCATCCGGAAGTGATCCTGAACGAGCGTCTCCGAAACCACCTCCGAGAGCGTCTCGTAGACCTCGATGCCGCGTCTCCGAGCCGTCTCACAGCCCGGCTCCGGGAAGAACTCCCGGACGAAGAAGGCGTAGGCGTCGGGGGTTTCGAAAAGTCCCGAAACGATCTCCGTGATGGAGACGGTGGGATCGGGACCTGCCGCAAGTCGATCGTCGTCGATATAGTCGGCTATCGGCTCTACGGACGCCTCCTCGGGACCCAGATCACTCTCTCGATCGGCACTCGAGAAGCGTTCGAGACAGCAGTCGGGATAGCCGTGGAGTCGTCCCCGATATCGGTCGAACGCCTCGCGTGTGTCCTCAAGAACCGCCTCGATGTTCGCCTCGATGATCGATTCCGGATCCGGAGCATCGTCCTCCCGGAAGAAGTAGACGCGCGGCCCGTACGTCACCTCCGACGGGGATCGGATCCACTCGGGAACGACGAAACAGGTCTCCGGAAACGCGCGCTTTAGATACTGGGTCTCCGGAAGTCGTTGGAGAAGTTCGCGATATCGTCGCGAGGCATCCCACAGGTTCTCCTCCGTGAACGACGCGATATCGATGTCGACTTCGTCGTATATCTCCCGAGTCCGATCGACCGATCGAAGCCGCCGTTCGAACCGTGACTCGGCGTCGATCGTCTCGATGGCGGTTCGCTGCCCGTCGAGGTACGTCTCGTCGATCTGGACGCTCGCGCCACGCCGCGTTCCATCGAGGACGGAGACGGTATCCAGCGCGAGGAACGTGGGGAGTCCTCCGAGTTCGGTCGTCGCCGTGAGTTCGCTCATGAATCCCATCCGGATCTGCCGTTCGATGGCGAGACGTTCATACCTATCGTCGCGCGACCGCGTACGGAATCGATCATTCGACCGTCCCCGCTCCCATCTGGCCGGTCGTCGTCCCCGTGTCGGTCGTGGGCGGATCGGCAGCCGTTTCCGACGTCTCGAGTGCCTCGATCACCAACTCCGCAACGTCGACGATCTCGAGGTCGTCCTCGAAATTCCCGGTCTTTCGGCCGTCCTCGAACATCGTGGTGCACATCGGACACGCCACCACGAACCGCTCCACCGCTGCGCCCGCGTCCGTGTCCTCGATCGCCTCCCGGAGGCGCTCCTCGCTAGGTTTCGCCTCCTCGTCGTGTTCCATCCAGAGTCCGCCCCCGCCGCCGCCACAGCAGAAGGAGTCCGCCCGTGATCGCGGCATCTCGTGAAGGTCGACCCCGGTCGCCCGGATCAGCTCGCGTGGGGCCTCGTACTCGTCGTTGTACCGGCCCAGATGGCATGGGTCGTGGTAGGTCACCGTGTAGTCGAGTTCGTCGCCCGAGAGGCCCAGACGGTCGTCCGCGACCAGATCCTCGACGACCTGCGTCCAGTGTGCGACGTCG
The DNA here is from genome assembly GCF_041821145.1 of Halopenitus sp. H-Gu1. Lineage (NCBI taxonomy): Archaea > Methanobacteriati > Methanobacteriota > Halobacteria > Halobacteriales > Haloferacaceae > Halopenitus > Halopenitus sp. H-Gu1. Next base: position 179,101 of record NZ_JBGUBC010000001.1, read on the forward strand.
ATCTCGCCGTCGGCGTTCCATTGCTCGTCGTACTCGAAGGGCATCATCGGATCGTCGGCGAACTCCTCGAACTCGAGTTCGGGATACTCGTTTCGTATCGTATTATACGAGTGGGGGTCCGTACAAACGATCGTCTCGAATTCGCAGTCGTCGAAGGTTTCGACGTGATGACCTGCAAGCTCCAGATAGAGGAACTCCTCGCCGATCCGCCGGACGTCGTTCCCGTCGTACTTCTCGTCTTCAAACAGGATCCCGAATTCGACGTCGGCGTGGTCGAAGATCCTCGCGAGCGCGCGTGCCACCTCCGTGTTTCGATCGTCGTAGCTCGGGTAATCGCCGACGTACCAGAGGTACTCCACCTCCGTCTGGCGGGCATCCTGGATCTCGACGTCGAGGTCGTCGGTCCACGCGCCGCGATCCGCCGGCGGCTCACCGAAGGTGTTGCCCGTCCGCATCGTATCCTCAAGGACGCTCTGAAGGTTCGAATCCACCGTTCCGTCATCGACGAGCTGGCGATTGAGTCGGGTGAACGTCGAGAGGTGTTCGATCTCGACGGGACAGACGTCCATGCAGGCCAGACAGGCCATACACGATTCCATTGACTCGGCGTCGATCACGCCGCCCTCCTCGGCGACGATCGGGACGGTGTCGACGCCGCCGTCGGCGGACGCGGCGTGCCCCTCGCTGGAAGGGGGGTATCCGACCGACTCCGCGTCCCCGTCGGCCCCGGGGACGGCGTCCGCCGATCGGCCGATCACGGGGTCGTCCTCAAGGGACTCGCGGTACGCTTTCAGATCGAGAATGACGTCGCGGGGATCGAGGTCGCGTCCGGAGGCCGTTGCCGGACACGCCGAGGAACACCGCCCGCACTTCGTGCAGGCGTCCTGGTCGAGCAGTTCCTTCCAGGTGAAATCGTCGAGGGACTCGGCGTTGGTGTGATCGAGGTCCGCCGGCACGTTCGGGAGCCGCGTGCCGGCGTGCTCGTCGCGGGCGACGACGTTGGCGAACGACGAGAGCATGTGGAACGGCTTGGCATAGGGGATCCACGCGACGAACGCGAGCGCGAGCAGGGCGTGTTGCCACCAGACGATGGGATAGATCACGGCCGCGCCGGCGGGCGTCAATCCGAGCATTTCAAAGCCGGTCGCCATCGCCAGCCCGACAAAGCTGACCGACTCGGTGGCGCGTGCGGGCTGGCCGACGATCGCGATCGCCTCCGCGAGGAATCCGCCGATGCCGAGCAAAAACAGACTCCAGATGAACGCGTCGTCCTCGATCGAGGTGTGTTTCCCCCACAGCCGCGCTGATCGTGTTCCGTATCGCCGCCACAGGGCCATTCCGACGCCGACGACGAAAAGCAGGCCGAAGGCGTCGACGGCGAACTGATAGACGAGATAGAAGCCGCCGACCCAGAAGGACTCGCCGGCGAGCGGACCGTAGATGTCCATATCGACGAAGAGTATCGTTGTCGCCATGAGAAGGACGAGAAAACCCCAGAGGACGAACGTGTGCATGAGGCCGGCGTAGACGTCGCGATCGAACTGTCCCTCGTTGGTCGCCACGATCCGGGTCGCAGCCAGGGTTCGTTCGGGAAGCGAGGAGAGCCGATCGATCGGATCGGAGCGGCCCGCCGCGTATCGGGCAAATCGGGCGGAGACGCCATAGAGGAACACCGCGATCGTCGCGGCCGCGAGGACGTAGAAGATCGCCTTGCCGGTCGGGGAGATCGTCCAGAACGTTTCCCGGGTCGCCTGGAGGAGAACCATGTCCGAAGGAACCACGGTTCGTCGGTTAAATCTTGCCACCGTCCGGACCTCGCGCGCCCTCCGTCGATCAGAGTTGGGGGAGAACGACCGCAAGAATGAGGCCGCCTGCAAGAATGATCGCCAGCACGTCGAGGCGTCCGAATCGCGATCGAGGAAGCGTCGGGTTCCAGGCGAGACACCGCGCGTTCAACGCGAGCGCGAGTCTGTCGGCGCGCTCGAACGCCCGATTCAAGCCGGCGACGGCCACGATTCGCATCCGGTCACGGAGGGGGCGGGCGTCGCCACCCCGGGAGTGAAGGGCCTCCCGAGCGCTCGCGAGATCGCGGCGAAACAGCGGGAGAAACCGGAAGACGAGTGAGACGCCGATCCCGAGAATGCGGCCGATTCGTCCGGGGATCAGCCGCTGGATCGCGGCCCGCGACTCGCGGACGGGCGTCGTTCGCACGTACGCGCCGGCGACGAGCAGAATGATCACGACCCGATAGCTCGCGAGCCCGGTCGAAAGCGCACGTTCGACCCGAAACCACGGGGTCCCGAGAGTGGCTCCCGCGACGACGGGAGCAACGAGCAACACGGGTGCCGCCCAGCGATACCCCCACGCGACCTCCCGGACGGTACCGCCAGCAGCCCACACGCAGCCGACCGCGATCACGGAGAGGATGGCGAGCCCACGGGGTGTCGTGTGTGCGTACGCAGCAGCGGCGAAGGCGATCTGCACGAACAGTTTCGAACGGGCGTCGAGACGATGGCCCGGCGAGGTTCCGGGGACGTACGCGAACGTCACGGCGACCGTCCGGGCTCCCGTTCCAGTGATCCGGAATCACGACCCCCTTCCGATCCCGGCCAGCCCGTCGGAACTCGCACGTCGAATTTCGAGAGGGGATCGGCGGCGTCCTCGGGCGGGACGTCGGCCATGAGATGGCCATTGGCGAGGACGAGAACCCTGTCGGCGAGCGCCCCGAGATCCCGGAGATCGTGCGTGACGATCACGAGGCTCGTTCCGTCCCGTCGGAGTTCCAGGAGGTGGGAGAGAAGCGACCGGCGGGACGGCTCGTCGAGCCCCGAGAACGGCTCGTCAAGGACGAGGTGCGTCGGTTCCATCGCGAGCGCACCGGCGATCGCAACGCGTGCACGTTCGCCGCCGGAGAGTGCATCGACACGGTCCTCATGTCGGCTGTCGAGCCCCACCGCCGAGAGCGCGCGATCGACGCGTCGGTCGATCTCCGCGCGGTCACAGCCGAGGTTCTCGGGGCCGAACGCGACGTCGGCGCCGATCGTGGCTGCGACGATCCCATCTCGTGGATGTTGAAACACCATCGAGACCGCCTGGCGGGCCGCAGCCGGATTCTCGTGAACGGGAGTTCCGTCAACGCGGACCGTACCGATGTCCGGCGAGACGAGCCCGTTGAACGTCCGAACGAGCGTGGTCTTTCCCGAACCGTTTGCGCCGGCAAGAACGACACCCTCGCCGTCGTCGATCGCGAACGAGACGTCGTCAACTGCCCGAACGTCGTCGTAGCCGACGCGAACCGAATTCACCTCGATCATCGTGGATCGGCCTCGTTCACGACGAACCGGTTTCCGAGCGAGTCATGCGGCCGTGATCGCCTCCGATCTGACGACGCCGATGGCGGCCGCGATCTTGGCAGCCTCCGCAGGGATGAAAAAGAGCGCGCCCTGCAGGAACGCCTCGATCGGTCCCAGTCCGAGGGTGAGCATCAAGCCGATGACGCCAAACGCGTAGATCACGATCGTGCCCGCGATCATGGCACCGACCAGAGTCGGGACGGAAACGGCGTCGATGTCCCGAAGCGTCCGGCCGCGATGAACGAGGACCCCCACGAGCCCGGCAGCGAACGGGTACGACCATAGGTATCCGCCCGTCGCGCCGACCAGTTGACCGAACCCGGCACCGCCACCCTGAAAGACCGGGGCGCCGAGCGCGCCGGCCGCCAGATAGACCACGAGCGCCGCCGATCCCCAGACCGGGCCGAGGAGGATCCCGGCGAGGAAGACGCCGAGAACCTGCAGAGTCACCGGCGCGGGCGACAGCGGGAAGGGAAACGATACGTAGGCAAACGCGCCGACCAGGGCCGCTATCAGCGCGGAACGAGCAAGGTTTCTCGTCGTCTCGTCGCCGACGAGATCGACCGATTCCGTTCGGGTGGACATGTCCCGAGGATTTTCGTAAACCCACTTTAGACTACTGGTTGACGGCAGATCGGTATCCTCGTCGAGGAGCGACTGTGGTCACCGCCGATCGCCGAACGTCCCCCTGAGAGACGCTCGCACGGCGATCGGCAAGCGATGTTTTTAACCGGACCTGTACGGTAGGATCAGCAACTCGCTGGTTGGACGTCCAGTGGGCACCCGCCACCCGGTCGACGATCGGGGACGGGACGAAATGTGGTTCCGCGGCGGTTCGCCGCCGGGACTGAATCGAAAACGTCCGTGGACAAACCATGGCACGAAGCTTCTACTCGCACATCAAGGACGCTTGGAAGTCCCCGGAGGAGGGGAAACTCGCTGAACTGCAGTGGCAGCGGAAACAGGAATGGCGCGAACAGGGCGCGATCGAGCGGGTCGAGCGGCCGACCCGTCTGGATAAGGCCCGCGAACTCGGATACAAGGCCAAACAGGGCATCGTCGTGGCCCGCGTGAGCGTCCGCAAGGGCGGCTCGCGCAAACAGCGCTTTACCGCCGGTCGCCGATCCAAGCGACAGGGTGTAAATCGCCTCTCGCGGCGCAAGTCGATCCAACGGATCGCCGAGGAGCGGTCCTCCCGCAAATACCGCAACCTTCGCGTTCTCAACTCCTATTGGGTCGGTGAGGACGGCTCCCAGAAGTGGCACGAGGTAATCCTCGTGGACCCGAACCACCCCGCGATCGAAAACGACGACGACCTGAACTGGATCTGTGCGGACGAACACAAGGGTCGCGCGTTCCGTGGGCTCACGTCCGCCGGCAGCAAGGGTCGTGGCCAGCAGACACGCGGCAAGGGTACCGAACACACCCGGCCGTCGATCGGCGGCGACCGACGCCGCGGCAAGTAGGAACGCGAAAACACAGTCGCTTTTTTGCGATCAGGACGTCGGACGTAGCCGACCGATGATCGACCAGTGATAGCCCCGCAGCCTTATGGCCCTCACCATCGAACGACGACCATGAGCCTCTCGCTGGATTCGACACAGCTGGACCGGTACTCCAGACACATCATCATGGATGAAATCGGACCCGAGGGCCAAAAGCGGCTACTGGAGGGACGGGTGCTCGTGCTTGGAGCCGGAGGACTGGGAGCGCCGGTCATCCAGTACCTCGCGGCGGCGGGCGTCGGGCAGATCACGATCGTCGACGACGACGACGTGGAACGATCGAACCTCCAGCGACAGATCGTCCACACCGACGGGGACGTCGGCGATCCCAAGGTCGACTCGGCAAAACGGTACGTCGAGGCGCTCAATCCCGACGTCGAGGTGGAGACGCACAGAACGCGACTGGATACCGACAACGCACACGACCTGCTCACCGGCCACGACGTGATCGTCGACTGTTCGGACAATTTCCGGACGCGGTACATCGTCAACGACGTCGCCCGGATCGAGTCGATCCCGGTTGCCCACGGCGCGATCTACAAGTTCGAGGGACAGGCGACGACGCTCGTCCCCGATGGGCCCTGCTATCGGTGCCTATTCCCTGAGGCGCCCGAACCCGGTAGCGTTCCGGACTGTGCCACGACGGGCGTACTCGGCGTATTGCCGGGTACGCTCGGGTGCATCCAGGCGACCGAGGCGGCAAAGCTACTGCTTGAAAGCGGCGAACCGCTCATCGGGCGGATGCTGTTTTATAACGCGATGGACATGACCTTCGAGACGGTCGAGTACACACGAAATCCGGACTGTCCGACCTGTGGGGACGAGGCGATCGACACGATCGAGGGTATCGACTACTCCGGCGGCTGTGCGATCGAGGCGGACTGACTGACGCTGGCGGGTCGCTCCGATCGAACCGACGGCGATCCTGGATGCGAATCGAACGGATTTAGAGGGGCCCCGACGAGAGTAGGGTAATGCTCACGCTCGGAACGGCGAGCGCGCCCCCGGGACGGATGGACACGGGGCGACTCGAGGTCGGCGAGGCGCGGGACGGATCGCCCGTCCGACTACCCGTCGCCGTCATCAACGGCGCCGTGGACGGGAAGACGCTCTACATGCAGGCGGTAAGCGACGGCGACGAACTCAATGGCCTCGGCGTCATCAACCGGGTGGTGCCGCGGATCGACCCGAGCAAGCTCTCGGGTGCCATCCTCATCGTCGGTATCGTCAACCACTACGCCTTCCAGATCGCCGAACATCGCAACCCGATCGACGACACGAAGATGAATCGGGCCTACCCCGGCGACCCCGAGGGGACGGCCACCGAACGCATCGCTCACGCGACCTACGAGGCCGCCACCCGCGCCGATCTCGTCCTCGATCTCCACCAGGGGTCGACGAGCCGGATGATCGACGAGGTCCGGGTGCGCTGTGGACCGCGCCACCGGATCCACGGGGACTGCCTTCGTCTCGCGAAGGTCTTCGGATGTGGATACGTCCTCGATCAGAAAGGTCCCGACGGCCAACTCGCCCGGATCGCGCCCAACGAGGGGATACCCACGATCGATCCGGAACTCGGCGGGTGTGTCGGCTGGAACGAGGAGTCGATCAACAGGGGCGTCGAGGGCGTCTTCAACGTCCTCGGGCACTACGGACTCCTCGATCAGGAGACGACGGTCGACGAACAGACGCGCGCTCGTGGCTTCGAGCAGTACGGCTCGCCGGCCGGCGGGCTCATCCGGTTCAAATGCGAACTCGGCTCGCGAGTCACCGCCGGCGATCCCCTCTTCGAGGTGACCGACGTCTTCGGCGGGTCGAAGACGGAGGTAACCGCCGATAGCGACGGGATCTTCTGGCGGTCGCGACGGCTGCCACAGGTCGCCGCCGGCGAGTACGTCTGTTCGGTCGGGACGAACGTCGATAGCTACTGATGATACCCCCCACCATGGAGAACGGATGACGTCCGCATCGCTCATCTGTCCTGACTGCGGCGCGACGTTTCCCGACCGCTGGCGATGTCCCTGTGGCTCCCCGTTGAACTTCCAGACGAACCCGATTCCGGAGTCGGCATCCCCGCCGGATCCGGCCACGTTCGACGTGCGGTCCGGGATATGGTCCTTCGAGGAGTTTCTTCCGGTCGGCGACGATCCTGCCGATCGGGTGAGCTTCGGCGCCGGGCCGACGCCGCTCGTCGACGCCGATCCGGGACGACCGAACGGGATCGATACCGACGTCGGAGACGGCGTTCGCGACGACACGGCGGGCCCGGAAGAGGAGCCGTGGAACTGCCGATTCAAACTCGAGTACGTCCTTCCCACGGGCTCGTTCAAGGACCGGGGTGCAACGACGACGCTGACCCGGGCTCGCGAACTCGGAATCGACCGACTGTGCGAGGATTCCTCGGGGAACGCCGGAACGGCGATCGCGACCTACGCTGCCCGCGCGGGGATCGACGCCGAAATCTACCTCCCCGCGTCGGCGGCGACGGCCACGATCCGCGCGATCGAACGCGTTGGAGCTACGCCCGTCCCCGTCGAGGGGAATCGGGGTGCGGCGACCGAGGCGTGTATCGACGCCGTCGAGTCGGGCGCGGGCTGGTATGCGAGCCACGCCTGGAACCCGGCGTTTCACGCGGGAACGGCGACGTTCGCCCACGAGATCGCGCTCCAGTCGGACTGGCAAGTTCCGGACGCAGTGGTGATCCCCGTGGGTCATGGCACGCTGTTCCTCGGGGCGTATCTCGGCTTCGAACGACTTGAGGAAGCCGGCTGGATCGATCGGGTGCCTCGGCTACTGGCCGCACAGGCGGCCGGGAATGCGCCCGTCGTCCGAGAACTGCATGGCGAGGACGCCGCGAGCCGTGGTGGTGACAACGACGTCGCGAAGGGGATCCGGATCGCGGACCCGCCGCGGATCGACGGCATTCTGGATGCGATCCGGGAGACGGGCGGGGACGCGATCGCGGTCACGGAGTCGGCCACTCGAACGGCACTCGAACGGCTTGGCCGCCACGGATTCGACGTCGAGGCGACATCAGCGATCGCACCTGCAGCGCTTCGGGAGTACCGCAAGAGAGGGATCCTGGATACCGACGACGATGTGGTCGTGCCGCTCACCGGAAGGGACTAGAGCCGAAAGCGCTCGGAGGCGGCCGATCCGGGAGGAGAGACGCGACGCGTTCGGCTCACCGCTCCGGATGGATCGGCGCGTCGAATCCGCCACGGACGAGGGGTTTCGCGACGTGGCGACGCGCACATGGTGGGACCTCGTACCATCCGATCTCCAGATCGCGATCGATCGGTCGTCGATCCCGCTCCGGGGCGTGAGTCCCGCAGTCGCGACACCGATATCCCTGATCGCGCCCCGCGGAGGCCATCGATCGGCCACAGGACGGACAGGTCGGGTTGACGCGCTCGGTCCGGACGAGATCGCGAACGGCGAACTTCTCGAGTTTGATCGTCCGGGTCGGTGCCTCCGACGACCGATCCGATCCGTCCCGATGGGAGACCTCCCCGCAGACGGTGAGTCGATCGCCGACACGGAGGTCACGAACCCGATCGCGGAATCGTTTCGTTGGCTCGAAGGCGGCACCGAGGAGCCGATCGTCTGGATCGTACGCGTCCGGATCAACGAATTCCGGATCGAGGGAATCGGGCTGTGCGAGGAGGTCGGGCGAGGCCAACTCGACGAAGACGTGGCCGCCACGTCTGGTCTCGGGCTCGGTGAGGACGACGCAGTCGACCTGGTAGCCGGCGCCGTCACGCAGCGACCCGATCTCGCCCGGCTCGATGTGTGCGTCAGTGCCCTGGTTCGTCAGGAACGTCGCCGACCGGTCTACTGGCTCGGAGTCGATTCGCTCGGCCACCGCTCGGCACGCGTCGGGATCGTCACCGCGGATACCGTAGAGGATGGGTCCCGGCGCGTTCGGGACGCAAACGGCCTCGTCGGCACCCCGATCGACGGTATCCCAGACGGTAGAATACGCCGAATCAGCCGCCTCGAAGACGGAGTCGCGGTCGACCTCACGGGGCGTTCCACATCGGTCGAACTCGCGGTAGGCGATGTGCTCGTGGGTCCACTCCTCGAAGGCCGCGAACGCGCCGACTGCGGCGAGTGCACCGATCCGTCCCCTGCCCTCCGTGTCACATCCCTCGGCAGCGAACCCGGCGTGGCGGAGGTCGTGAGACTCGAGAAGCGAGTGGGTGACGGAGAGTTCGTGACGCCGGCGAAGCGCACCCTTGGCGAACCGCACGACGTCCGAGGGAATCCCCCGATCCTCACCGGTCGCATCGACGCTTCCAGCATCGTCGGGATCGACGTCCGCGACGACGACGCCCGGCGAGGTCCGCGGATCCTCGCCGATCGATCGCGCAGCGATCTCCTCGCGAGCCAGATCGAACGCCCGGTCGGCGGACAAATCCGTATGGAGCGCGAGGGCCGCGTTTCCCCGGGTCTTGTGTTTGACGGCGGGATTGAGCCGGACGAGGAGCCGTCGCTCGATCGTCGCGCCAGCCTCCTGGATCCGTTCGCCGAGGCGAGTCGCGAGATAGGTCGTACACATCCCGAGCGATCGGGAATCAGTGTCGTCAACGCCGACGATGGTCACGATCGACGATTCGTGCGCCGGGAATAAGGCGGTTTCGTGGCGACGCCGGTCGATTTAGATGTATTCGTCTCATCGAGAGCGATCGACTCGGTCGGGCCATCGAACGGGGGCAGATGACGGGAGCGAATAGGGGGAGATGATAGGATCCAATGGGGGAGCCGACAGGATCGAACGAGCAAGAAACGAAGGGGGAACGATCGAACGACGACATCGACGCTGATCAAAACCGCCAGATAGCGAGGCGTCGGGTGAAATTTTCAGCACAACGTATTTAGGTGCCGAACGGCTATCATCGACCATGTCACGGGCAGCGCTGGTCGAAAACCTCACGGCGATGTTGGAGGACGCGGAGTTCCTCGTTAGTGATCGCTGTGCGGTTCGACCGAAAAGCTTCGACCTGGCGGCCCGCCGCGGCGAGGACCTGTTGCTTTTGAAGATCCTGGCTAACATCGACGCGCTCGACGGCGAAACCGGCGCGGAGCTGCGTCGCCTCGGGGAGTACCTGGATGCCACCCCGATGCTCATCGGGATGCGGACCCGCGATGAGGACCTGAAACCCGGCGTCGTCTACTTCCGGCACGGCGTGCCGGTGTTGAATCCCGACACCGCCTACGACCTGTTCGTCGAGGAGGTCCCGCCGCTCATCTATGCGGCCCCCGGCGGGCTTTACGTCAGCCTCAACGGCGACTTGCTCGCCGACGAGCGTGAGGAGCGCGGCTGGTCGCTTGGGCGACTGGCGACCGAACTCGGCGTCTCCCGGCGCACGGTCTCGAAATACGAGGACGGAATGAACGCGTCCGTCGATGTCGCGATCCAACTCGAGGACCTGTTCGATCAGCCGTTCTCGAGTCCGGTGGAGGTGCTCGAGGGCGCAGAGAACGTCCGCGAGTCGGATCCGACGCCGTCGGCCCCGGAGGCCGACCCGGACGACGAGCACGTCCTCCACGTGCTCACCGCTGCCGGCTTCACCGTCCACCCGACCGCCCGCGCACCCTTCAAGGCGGTCTCGGAGGACGACGGCCCCGAAATGCGCGTGCTCACCGGGCACTCGACGTTCACCGAGGCGGCCGAAAAGCGCGCGCGCATCATGTCCTCGATCGGGACCGTCGCACGGACGCGATCGGTGTATTTCACCGAGAGCCGCCGCAAGCGCGAACAGGTCGAGGGAACGGGACTCGTCTCCTGTGAGGAACTCGCGGAGATGGACGATCCGGACGCGATCCGGGAACTGATCGAGGAGCGAGCCGAAAAGCCGGCCGAGGCGTGAGGACCGAGCGAAACGATCGAAAACGGGACGTAGTTAGTGGTTCTTCCGTCACTCCAATCGAGACGCGGGTGACGCCGGCGTCCGGCGACGATCAGGCCGCGTCGCCGTAGGTCTCCTCGAGGTAGGCGATGATGTCGTCGCTTTCCGCCATCCCCTCGACGTCATTGTTTTCGTCGACCAGGACGGGGACGCCGGTTTGGCCGCTCACCTCCTTGACCTCCTCGCGTTTGGCGTGCGATCGCGGAACCATCCGCGATTCGTATTCGAGATCGAGGTCGGCGAGCTTCTGTTTGACTTTCGCACAGTACGGACAGCCAGGGAGCTCGTAGAGAACGATGTTCGACATCGCCCGCTTGTAGGTACGCGAGCCTGTTAACCTTCGCGGAGTGGTGTTTTGCCCGCACACGATCGACCTGATCGCCCGCGATCGGTTACCCCCAGATCGATCGGAGTTTTGGGTTAGGCGATCACGCCGAATCGGATCCCGAAGTACGCCAGACACGCAAGCGCGAGCAGCCAGTGGGCGGGATGGACCTCCTCGTGTCGGCCGGCCGCCGTCGCGACGATCGGGAAGCTGAGCAGGCCGACGGCGATCCCGGAGGAGATGTTCTCCGTAAGCGGCATGAACATGATCGTGAGACCGGCCGGGACCGCGTGGACGGCGTCGTCCCAGGCGATCTCCGTGATGTTTTGCAGCATCATCACGGCCACGACGACGAGTGCGACGTAGGGGGCGAACGACGGGATGACGGACAAAAGCGGAATGACCGCGAGCGAGAGGAGGAAGAACCCGGCGATGAACAGGGCCGTCAAGCCGGTTCGGCCGCCCTCGCTGACACCGGCGGAGGACTCGATGTAGGTCGTCACCGTCGAGGTGCCGAGGACGCTACCGACGGTGGTCCCCACGGCGTCGGCCATCAGCGGTCGGTCCATGTGGGGCAAGTTACCGGAGTCGCCAGTGAGTCCGGCGGCCTGTCCGACGCCGGTGAGCGTCCCGGCGGTATCGAAGAAGTCGACGAAAAAGAAGGTGAAGACGACGAGCGCGAACGTGAGCGCCTCGACGTTTTCGAAGCCGGTGAGGAACGCTCCGACGAGCGGTGTGATGTCGTAGGCGGCCGCCCCGTAGGTGATACCGTCGATCCCGGGCGCGAGTGTCGCCGTCTCGACGAGCCCCGCATCACGGCCCAGTTCGCTCGGCTGGACGCCGAGTGCCGAGACGACGTATCCGAGGACGCTCGTGATCGCGATCCCCGAGACGATCGCACCGCGGACGCCACGGGCCCACAGCGCGAACGTGAGGAGGAGTCCGACGCCAGCGATGACGGCGATCGGATCCAGAGCGAGTTGGGGATTCAAGCTCGTGGATGCGGTGATGATCCGCATCTGCTTGAGACCGATCAACGCGAGGAAGATACCGATGCCGGCCGCGACTGCGAGCTTGACCGGCTCCGGAAAGAGGGTGATGACGTACTTGCGGGCGCCGATCGCGGTCAAGATCAGAAACAGCACGCCCTCAACGAAGACGGCGGCAAGCGCCGTCTGCCACGGAACGCCGAGTTGAGTGACGACGACGACGAAGAAGGCGTTGAGCCCCATTCCCGGCGCGAGTCCGAACGGGAGATCGGCATAAAACGCCATCACCAGCATCGCAACGATCGAAGAGATGATCGTCACGACCGCAAGCAGCTGAAACGTGTTCGGCCCGACGTCGATGACCGCAGAGAGGATGGCGGGATTTACGACGATGATGTACGACATCGTGAGGAACGTCGTGAAGCCGGCGAGAAGTTCAGTCGAGAAGTCTGTACCGCGTGCATCAAGCGCGAAGTGGTTCGCGAGTCGGTCTCGAATCATGTGCTGTGTCTCCGCTGGTGGATCCGGCGTGTCCGGAGTTCGTAGGTTCTTCGGTAGGGTTCGGGAGGGAGGGTGGCTCGTGATCGATCGGCGATCACTCGAACTGCTCCAGCGCGCCGACCGGCGCCTCGGTGAGTTCGCGTGCCCGATCGAGTCCCTCGTTGCCGACGGCGATGAGCGCGAACACGCCGGTGACGTCGGCGTCGGCCTGCAACGCGATGTCCAAAAGCAATTCCTGTGTCTCGCCCGATCGAATGAGGTCGTCCACGATGAGGACGGTATCGCCCGCGTCGATCGAGCTCGCGGGCAGATAATAGGTCAACTCGATTCCCGAGGCGAGCCGCTGTCTGGATTCGATGAACTCCTCTACTGCGGTCTCCTTCGATTTCTTCGCGTACGCGAGGTCGGCGTCGAAAAAGGAGGCCATCGCGGCACCGAGAGTGATGCCGTCCGTCGCCGCGGTCAAAACGACGTCGGGCACGTCGAACGCGAACGATTCGGCGGCTACGGGGGCGACGAGATCGAGGAAGGATTGATCGAAGACGACACGGGAATTGTCGACGTATCCCTCCTCGTCAAGTTCGATACGGGCACGGAGTTCGTCGGCGAGCGCTTCCTGGCCGATCCCCTCGACGATCTCACTCGCCCGATCGGTCCCGGGCAGCACGTGGCCGTTGACGTAGCGGTTGAGATCGCCGGCGGGCAGCGCCGTGAGTTCGGAGAGCTCGTCGTAGGTCCGCGTCCGTTTCAACATTCGGAGGACGGCGACCGCTTGCAACTGGAGGGCGGCCTTCTCTGCACGATTCATATCGACGTTCGCTATTGCATATGCATGAATATATCGATGTAGCTATAATGCGAATATATCCACAGTCGTGGTTATCATGTGGAACCAAGGTGGGGTAACTGGTCGTCTCCAGTGGGCGGTGTGTGACAGTGTGACCGGTCATCTCCGGTGGATGGTGTGGGGCGATGTGACCGGTCGTCCTCGACGACGGTAGTTCACCGCTCTCGGACGACCACGAACTCGGCGAGATCCCGGAGATATTGCATCGCTTCGGTGTCGGGTAGATCGGTTGCATCCAGTGCCGACAGGGCCGCATCCGACTGCGTCCGTGCCTCCTCGTTTGCCTCCGCGGGCGAGAGTCGAGTTACCTGAACGACCGAGGGGCGGTCCATCTCGGCGTCCTGGCCGGTCGGCTTGCCGAGCGCGTCCGCGTCGGCGGTCGCATCAAGCACGTCATCGCGCATCTGGAAGGCGATCCCGACGCGTTCGGCGTACTCCCCGAAGGACTCGACGACGAAGGGATCGGCGTCGGCGGCGACCGCGCCGAGCTCCGCCGCGGCCCGAAAGAGCGCGCCCGTCTTCTTGCGGGCGAGGGACTTGTAGGTCGCCTCGTCCGTCGGCCGGTCGACGATCTCGACCGCCTCTCCCTCGCCGAGTTCGACCATCGCCTCGGCGACGATCCCCATCGCGCGCGCGTCCGTCGAAAACAGCGCGAACGCCTCGCCGAGAAGTCCATCGGAGGCGATGATCGCCGGGCCGTATCCGTACTCGGCCCACGCGGAGGGGGTACTGCGACGAACTGCCGACCGGTCGATGATGTCGTCGACGACGAGCGAGGCGTTGTGGACCAACTCGATCCCGGCGGCAAAATCGACGGCTGCGTCGGGATCGCCGCCGACGGCCTCACACGCGAGGATCGTCACGGCCGGTCGAACGCGTTTGCCCCCAGCGAGGACGACGTGCTCGAACTCCTCGCGAAGCTCGGGAGGCTCGATCCCCGCGATGACCTCCTCGAGCCGCTCGTCGACGAGGGCGACTCGACGTGGCAGGTACTCCATCGAAGACAGTAACGTGGTCGCGGCGCAAAGGTGTGACGGAACGCATCGAGGGTCGATGGTCGACACCGGTTCGCCCCGCTTGCCGGCGGGTGGCTGATGGGACAGTTCGGGAGCGAGTGGGGGTTCTTCGCCGGCGGAATCGCCGCCTTCTCGGCGACCGCGACGTTCTTCGGGGTGTTGTCCTGGAACGAGGGGACACAAGCGGTTCGTGAGTGGTGAAACGGCACACGCGAACCGACCGTCCCGAGATGAATCGGCCGTCCCGAGGCGAACCAGCCGCCTGCGGCGAAGTGCCGGAGCCGATCTCAGATATCGAACTCGTAGAGTTCGTCGCCGACGTGGTGGATCGACTCGACGACCTTGCCCTCCTCGCCGATCATCTCCTCGCCGTCGACGATGGCGCGTCCGATCGCGAGCACCTTCCCGTGAGTCTCCTCGGCGATCGCCACGAGGTCGCCCTCGTCGATGTCGGAGTCCGCCTCGACGATGCCGGGACGCATCACGTCTGCCCCGTTTGAAACGAACGAGATCGCGCCGGCATCGACCGTGACGGTCCCCGAGTCCGGGTCGGTCTCGTTGGCGCCGCGAACCGTGAGAAACGGCTCGTCGTCGGTGTAAAAGACGAGTGGCTCACCATCGACGAGGACGATGTCGAACGCCGAATCGGCCAACTCGACGAGTTCGAAGGCGTCGCCCTCGATGTCGACGCCTAGCCCCTCGGCGAGCGCCTCGCGGATCGCGTCGATGTCGTCGCTTCGGAGGTGGTGGCGGGATTTTACCTGCATGGTGGCCGGTGGGACCGGCACCCGCATAAATCGTCCTGGTTCGGAGGGGTCGGCCGGACGCGTCCACCGCGGCCCGAAACCCGTATCCCGTCGGGTCGATAAGCCACTCGCGATGGACTGTGACAAGTGCGGTGCCGACGCCGTCATGCACGCCGCCTACTCCGGCGCCCACCTCTGTGAGGATCACTTCTGCCGATCGGTCGAAAAGCGCGTTCGTCGCCGGATCCGCGAGGACGTCCTCCTCGATCCGGACGCCACTCCCGAAGAGCCCGACCGATGGGTGATCGGCCTCTCGGGCGGCAAGGACAGCGTCGTTCTCGCGTCGATCCTCGATGACACCTTCGGGCCGGACCCACGCGTGGAGATGATCGCGCTCACGATCCACGAGGGGATCGAGGGCTATCGAGACGAGAGTCTCGAGGCCTGCGAGCAACTGGCCACGGACCTCGAGATGCGTCATGAGGTCGTCTCCTACGCTGACGAGTTCGGCATCGAGATGGATGACGTCGTCGAGACGGATCCCGAGAACATGGCGGCCTGTGCCTACTGTGGAGTGTTCCGCCGGGATCTACTCGAGAAGTATGCCGAGGCGTTCGATGCCGACAAACTCCTGACCGGCCACAACCTCGATGACGAGGCACAGACGGCACTCATGAACTTCCTCGAAGGCGACGTCCGCCAGGTGGCGAAACATTTCGACGCCTCGCTTGGCCCCTTCGACGAGCGCGAAACGGGAGCCCGGACGGACGACCGGACCGCGGGGGACGGCCTCCGGGAGGAGTCCGACCACTTCGTCCCGCGCGCGAAGCCCCTTCGAGACGTTCCCGAGAAGGAGGTCGCTCTGTACTGTCACCTGCGCGAGATCCCCGCACACATGGCGGAGTGTCCCCACTCCGAGGAGGCCTATCGCGGCGAGATCCAGTCGCTGATTCACGACCTCGAGGAGTCCCATCCGGGAACGCGACACTCGATCATGGCCGGCTACGAGGAGCTTTCCGGGATCGTCGCCGAACGCTACCGGGAGGACGGCGACGATGGCAAGGCATCGCTCGGCGAATGCGTCGAGTGTGGATCCACCACCAGCCGAGAGGTCTGCCGAAAGTGTCGATTGATCGAGGCGATCGAGGCAGTATAGCGGCGCGAATCGGAGCGAATCGAAACGAACCGACTGCGGCTTCGCCACAGCTCCGTCGCGCCGAGGAAGCATCGGATCGGCTGGCTCGACGCGACTGCGACGCCCACCCTTTTAGGTCGGCGTCCCCCTCGGAGGAGTATGACACGTTCGGACGTCGAAACGCGATCGGACGGGGGAACGGGACGGCTCCACGAGGAGACGGTCATCGTCACCGGCGCGAGCCGCGGGCTCGGCGCCTCGATGGCAAAGCGGTTCGTCCGCGAGGGAGCCAACGTCGTGTTCACCGCGCGCAGCGAAGAGGACCTTCGTGCGGTCGCAAGCGAGGTCGCGGACGCGCCGGGTGAGACGCTCGTCGTTCCGGCCGACGTCACCGACGAGGCGGCGATCGAGGAGCTCGTCGAGACGACGCGTGACGCGTTCGAGGGAGTGACCGGACTCGTCAACAACGCGGGGATCGGAATGTTGAGCCTCTATGACGAGAAACGCGCGATCCTCGAAGTGGATCTGGAGGATTGGGAGGCGATCCTGTCGGTCAACCTCACGGGCGTATTCATCTGCGTGAAACACGTCGTGCCGGCGCTGATCGATGCCGGAGGCGGGAACGTGGTCAACATCTCCTCGGGGTTGGGTCGCCGAGCGTCGCCCGGCTGGGGCCCCTACGTCGCCTCGAAATGGGGACTCGAAGGATTCAGCCGCACGCTTGCGGACGAGGTGGCCGACGACGGGGTGAACGTCAACTGTCTGGACCCGGGGGGCCGCGTCGAGACTCGTTTTTGGGACCATCTCCCTGAGGCGGAACGCGATCAGGTGCTGGAACCGGACGTAATGAATGAGGCAGCCACCCGGCTGCTCGCACAGGAACCGGGCGGGATAACTCGCGAATCACTGCCCGCCGACGAGTGGGAAACACGACTTGACGGGACGAGAAACTGACTCCACGATCGAGGAGACATCGATCGTGTTCGGAGCGGCTAGCCGTTCGCGTCCGTCTCCGCAATCCGTTGGATCCGGGAGACACCATCGATCTCACTGATGACGTCGACGACGGCTTCGGGGACGAGGGTCTGCCAATCGCGATCGTGAATCATCCGTTCACGAAGTTCCGCTCCCTCGAGAACGTCGCGTCTAAACATCGGGGATTGACGGACCTCGACGTCGGCCTCCTCGAAGAGGCGGATGACGAGCGGGTTGTTCGAGTAGGCGACCTGAAAGCCCGGGGACATGCTCTGGACGTGGCTCACCCACACGGAATTGCGATCGAGGTCCTCGATCGGGACGACGTAGCTGGTGATATCGAGGTCCTCAACGGCCTTGGTGACCATCATAACCCGCTCACCGGCGGTAAAGGGGTTTCGTGTGGAGTGGGAGTCGCCGGCCGACCCGATTCCGAGCACGAGCTCGTCAACCTCCTGGGCGATCTCCTCGACCATGTGAAGATGGCCGTCGTGGAACGGCTGAAAGCGGCCGATGTAGAACCCCCGCATGTCCGGACCTACTGAGGGGAGGATTTATAAAGTCGGCGAGTCGCCGGCGTTGGAGTAAACGGTCGTTTTAACTCCTGTATCGTGCGATCGTGCGGACGAAACCGTCCAGCAGTGGGGGAGAAAGTATATCAATCGCCATCACCTGGTTTCGAATAGCGACGAACGATTCTATGAGTAACGAGAAGGACGACACCGAGCGCCCGACCGAGGATGGAGCTCCCCCCTCCGAGGGAGCGGATTCGGCCTCCGACGCCGACCGCGAGAGCGGCGACGCTGGGACCGATTCGCCCCCGACGGAGTCCGATCTCGACGGATCGAACGACGATCCGGCCGACGAGCCGACCGATGGAGTGGTCGGAGCGGACACGGA
This sequence comes from Halopenitus sp. H-Gu1, assembly GCF_041821145.1. Classification (NCBI taxonomy): domain Archaea; kingdom Methanobacteriati; phylum Methanobacteriota; class Halobacteria; order Halobacteriales; family Haloferacaceae; genus Halopenitus; species Halopenitus sp. H-Gu1. The sequence continues at coordinate 197,305 of NZ_JBGUBC010000001.1, forward strand.
GGATCCGGACTCCCCTGATCGGGTACAACCCGATCCGGAATCCGACGGCACGCTCACGGTAGAGTTCGCGGACGAACGGACCGTCGCGGAGGCGGATCCCCGAGACGCGAACGAAACGACGCACGGCGACGGGACGGAGACACCCGACATCGAGGATCTCGGCAGTACCGTCGAGATCCACGGCGCCGAAGTCGAGGAGGATCCCGACGAGGATGACCTTCTCGGCGGGTTGAAGATCGACAGCACGGAGGACATCCAGATCCCCGATCGGCTCGTCGACCAGGTGATCGGCCAGGAGCACGCCCGCGACGTCATCATTAAGGCCGCCAAGCAGCGCCGACACGTGATGATGATCGGCTCGCCGGGGACCGGCAAGTCGATGCTCGCGAAGGCGATGACCGAGATGCTCCCCAAAGAGGATCTTCAGGACGTCCTCGTCTATCACAACCCCGACGACGGCAACAACCCCAAGGTTCGGACCGTCCCTGCCGGCAAGGGAGAACAGATACTCGAGGCCCACAGGGAGGAGGCCCGAAAGCGCAACCAGATGCGCAGCTTCCTCATGTGGATAATCATCGCGGTCGTGTTGGGCTACGCGCTCATCATTGCCGGTCAGATCCTGTTGGGGATCATCGCGGCCGGCGTCATCTGGCTCGCGTTCCGGTATATGAACCGCGGGTCGGACGCGATGATTCCGAACCTCCTCGTGAACAACGCCGACACGAAGACCGCACCCTTCGAGGAGGCGACGGGCGCCCACGCCGGGGCACTGCTCGGCGACGTCCGCCACGACCCCTTCCAGTCCGGCGGGATGGAGACTCCCTCCCACGATCGCGTGGAAGCGGGTGCCATCCACCAGGCGAACAAGGGCGTGTTGTTCATCGACGAGATCAACACCCTCGACATCCGGAGCCAACAGCACCTGATGACGGCGATCCAGGAGGGCGAGTTCTCGATCACCGGCCAGTCCGAGCGGTCCTCGGGCGCGATGGTCCAGACCGAGCCCGTCCCGACGGACTTCGTCATGATCGCCGCGGGGAACCTCGATGCGATGGAGAACATGCACCCCGCGCTGCGGTCGCGGATCAAGGGCTACGGCTATGAGGTGTACATGGAGGACACGATCGAGGACACCCCCGAGATGCGCCGCAAGTATGCCCGCTTCGTGGCTCAGGAGGTCACCAACGACGGTCGACTGCCGGAGTTCACGGCGGAGGCAATAGAGGAGATCATCCTCGAGGCGAAACGCCGGGCCGGCCGGAAGGGCCACCTCACGCTGTTGTTCCGGAACCTCGGTGGACTCGTCCGCGTGGCCGGCGACATCGCCCGCGGCGAGGGCTCCGACTACACCACCCGCGAGCACGTGCTCCAGGCGAAGGGACGCTCGCGGTCGATCGAACAGCAGCTCGCCGACGACTTCATCGAGCGCCGGAAGGACTACGAGCTGCAGGTCTCCGACGGCTTCGTCGCCGGCCGCGTCAACGGCCTCGCCGTGATGGGCGAGGACTCCGGGATCATGCTTCCGGTGATGGCCGAGGTCGCCCCCTCACAGGGCCCCGGCGAGGTAATCGCCACCGGCCAACTCAAGGAGATGGCCCAGGAGTCGGTCTCGAACGTCTCGGCGATCATCAAGAAGTTCTCCGACGAGAACATCTCCGAGAAGGACATCCACATCCAGTTCGTCCAGACGGGCCAGCAGGGCGTCGACGGCGACTCCGCGTCGATCACGGTCGCGATGGCCGTGATCAGCGCCCTGGAGGGCGTCGGCGTTGACCAGAGCCTGGCGATGACGGGCTCGCTTTCGGTCCGCGGCGACGTATTACCCGTCGGCGGGGTTACCCACAAGATCGAGGCCGCCGCCAAGGCCGGCTGTACCCGAGTCATCATCCCGGCCGCCAACGAACAGGACGTGATGATCGAGGACGAATACGAGGAGATGATCGAGGTCATCCCGGTCAGCCACATCAGCGAGGTCCTGGAGATCGCCATGGAAGACGAACCCGAGAGGGACTCGCTCGTCGACCGATTGAGATCGATCACTGGATCCGCGCTCAAAGAGCAGGGCGTCGCAAACCCGTCGAATCCGAGCCCGCAGTAACGCGCTCCGACTGGATTCGACGTCCCAGACCAGGGGACTCAACCCCGAGCCGCGTTCATATTTCATCCCACACCGATGCCGAACTGGACCGGCTTTGCCGCCGCAATTCTCGCGTTGACGCTCCTGCTGTTGGTACTGGCACGTCGTTCCCAACGAGTTCTCGAACGAATCGCCGAGGATCGGGAGCGAATCGACATCGAGGAGCAGGGCCGAATCGCCGCCGAAGACCGAGACCGAATTGACGATCACGGCTTCGACGGTGACGCCAGTGTCCGGGTTGAGAGCGAACCGGAAGGTGCCGGCGAACGAAAACGCAGCGACGGTCGGGACGGCACCGACTCGCTCGACGTCGAGCGGGCCGATCGTGTTTCCACATCGGCGCTGTTCGTGAACGTCGCGGTTACACAGGCAGCCGTCCTCCTCGTGATCGTCGCGATCGCGTGGGGGTACGGCGTTCCGGCGAGCGATTTCGGCGTGGAGACGGGAGCGGGGATCGGTCTCCGGCCGATCGGGTACGGAATCGTGGCCGGCATCGGGTTATATCTCCTCGACGACGTGGCCGCAGCCCTCGGCGAGCGAGCGGGATACCAAGCGTCAGAACGGCTTCGCGAGACGCTTGCACCGTCGACCCGTAGCGAGTGGGTGACGCTGTTCGTGGTGGTTCTACCCACGATCGCGGTCACGGAGGAAACGCTGTTTCGTGGCGCACTCATCGGCGCGTTCGCGGCGGGATTCGGCGCCGATCCCTGGCTGCTTGCGGTCGGATCGTCGCTTCTCTTCGGATTCGGACACGGGGCTCAGGGACGAGTGGGCATCGTCGTCACCGGCGTCCTCGGGTTCGCCCTCGCCGGGGTGTTCGTCCACACCGGGAGCCTCCTCGTAGTGATCGTCGCTCACTACGTGGTGAACGCGACCGAGTTCCTGGGACACGAGGGACTCGGACGGGCACCCGGTGACGTGCTTCGCCCGGAGTGATCGGTGACGATCCAGCTGGGAGCCATCGAGACGCCGATCACCGCAGTCGTGCGCCGCCGGGGTGGACCCGCGTGATATCGGGATCGTAGCCGGCCTCTGAAAGACCGGCATCGAGAGCGATCACCGTTCGGCCGAGCATCCCCATGGCGGCCTCGCCGCCCGCTGCCTCGACGAGGTCGATGGCCTCCGCGACCTCGGGCACGAGCAGACCCGCCTCCCGAGCGAACGTGCGTGAGGTCTCAAAAAGGACGGGGAGCGTCGAGTCCGATTGGAGAGTCGACAGAGCACGTTCGCCGGCGGCCGAAAGCCCGGCAGTGTCCTCCGAAAGGATCGATGCTGTCGAAAGCTCACCGAAGGAGACGTACTCAACGCGCGCGTTCGCCGGGACGCCATCGAGCGAGCCGTATCCGGGCGCCCCGGGTTCGAGACGGATCGGGATCCCGCCACGGGCCTCGGCGACGACGTCACCGAGGCCGGTTCCCGCCTCGACCTCGGCGACGTGAGCGATCGCGATGAGATCGTTTTCCGAGCGTCCGCACCCGAAGGCGTCGTTCGCTGCGAGCGCGGTGCCGAGTGCGGCCGCTCCCGAAACGCCGAATCCAGCTCCGACGGGGAGCGTCGTTTCGATCTCGACGTGCGCCTGGACATCGAGTTCAGCAAGGACGCTCTCGACTGGTTCGATTCTCGTTGGATCCCCGTTGAGGGTCGAGTGGATCGATCGCTGACCGTCGTCAGACGGTTCGACGGAGACCTCGACGCCCTCTTCGAGGGCGATCCCGGCCCCACGGGAGCCGGCAGCGCGGGAATTGTCGTCGGGATATGGGCTGAAGAAGCCGGTGACGTGGCCGGGAACGAACGCGCGTGATCGGACGTCGCGGTTTGAGTCCGCGCGATCGGCAGCGTCGGTGGGATCCCCAGGATCTACGGGATCGGCGGTACGGTCCAGTTCGTCAGTCATGGCTGTGATCAGGGACTCAGCCGCTGTCGATCGCGCGGGAAGATCACGGCCTCGCGAATGTTGTCGAGGTCGAGAAGCGTCATCACGAGTCGCTCGGCACCGATCGCCCAGCCAGCGTGTGGGGGCATGCCGTATTTGAACATCTTCGTGTAGTACTCGAACTCGTCGGGATCGAGCCCCTGCTGTTCGAACCCGGCGATGAGTCGATCGTGTCGATGTTCACGCTGACCGCCGGAGACGAGCTCCATGCGCGGATGCATGAGGTCAAAGCCCGTCGAGAGGGTCTCGTCGTCGTCGTGATCTTTGATGTAGAACGGTTTGATCTCCGAGGGCCAGTCGGTGACGAAGTAGTGTTCGCCGACGTCCTGGCCGAGAGCATGTTCGCCCTCCGTCGGGAGGTCGTCCCCCCAGACGAGCTGTTCGTCGAGCTTGCCGGTGGCGTTGATGCGTTCGATCGCTTCCTCGTAGGTGAGCCGCGGGAACGAGTCGGTCGGGGCCTCGAAGTCCGCCGCGAGCCCGAGCGTTTCGAGTTGCTCGCTGCAGTTCTCCTCGACGGCCTCGTAGGCGGCCAGCACGACCGACTCACAGACGTCCATGGCATCCTCGTGGTCACAGAAGGCGCCCTCGAAGTCGATGGAGGTCGCCTCGTTGAGGTGTCGCGGCGTGTTGTGTTCTTCCGCACGGAAGATCGGGCCGATCTCGAAGACGCGCTCGAGTCCGGATCCGGCGGTTAGCTGTTTGAAAAGCTGAGGCGACTGGTTCATGAACGCCTCCTCGCCGAAGTAGGTGATCGGGAACAGCTCGGTTCCGCCCTCGGTTCCCGTGGCGACGATCTTGGGGGTTGTTATCTCCGTGGCGTTCGCCTCGCGGAACGCTTCGCGGGCCGCCCGAAAGATCTCCGCGCGGATCTCGAAGATCGCCTTGACCTCCGGCTTGCGGAGATCGAGCGTACGGTTGTCGAGCCGCGTCGGCAGTTCGGCGTCGACCTTGCCCGACGGATCGAGCGGAAGCTCGGTGTCGGCCTCGGCGACGACCGAAAGCGAGTCGGGGGTAACCTCGACGCCGGTGGGCGCGCGCGGCTCCTCGTCGACATCGCCGGTGACCGCGATCACCGACTCACGGGAGACGCCGAGTCCGGTCTCGACGAGCTCCTCGTCCATCTCGTCCTTCTCGAATTTGACCTGGATCCGCCCGGTCGTATCGCGGAGGATGAGGAATGCGATGCCACCGAGATCCCGGATCTCGTGGACCCAGCCGGCGATCGTAGCGTGATCGCCCGGCTCGGCGTCAGCCGTGTACGTGCGGTCGTCGAGTCCCTGCATACTCCCCTGTTCCGTGAGAGACGGCTTAAAGGACGTTGATTCGAACTTCGAGCCGTCACGTCGGGGCAGTCGTCGTCCCCCGGTTCGATCCGCGGCCAGCACCTCCGAGTCTCCCGCTTGCGACGACGCGTCCGTCACCGCCGAGAACGGAATCACCACGGCGGAGATCGTGGCGGAGATGTGGTGAACGGTGGTGGGCTCTCCCACGCGAAACGCGACCGACGCCAAGCGGTGTGACAAACGCGCGATCGGCAGCCCCCAACCCAGAACCTTCAGTAGCCCGCGTTCACAACGATCGGGTATGCTTAACCGGTTCCGTCCGTGGATCGCCGCCGCGCTGGCGCTGGCGATCGTCGGACTCGGACACGCCTACCTCCGGCGGTGGGGACGGGGGTTGTTGTGGCTGCTGACGGTCATCACCTCCTCGTTCGTGTTGCACTCGGTCAACGACGTCGAACCGGTGAACCCGATCACGAACCCGGAGGGGGTCCCGATCGTCGTATTGGGACCGATCACGGTGCTCATCCTGCTGTCAGCGCTCGACGCGTTCGTGCTCGGACGACGTGACCGTCGTCGAATCGGGCGTCAGGAGCCCATCATCGGCGCCGAACGGGTCAATGGAGGGACGGTCGACGGGACGAGCCGATCGGCAGAAGCGGAAGCCGGAGCGAAATCGGAGCAGGAGGCGGACCCAACTGCCGGTAGTCACGGACGAAACGCGTCGACGGGGAGCCAAACGGAGCCGAAGCCGACGCTGAAGTGTCCACACTGCGGCAAGGAGACCGACGCCGAACTCGACTTCTGTCACTGGTGTACCGAACCCCTCTCGACGATCGACGAGGAGTGACCCCGGTCGTCGCTCACTTCTCGATGATGCTTTCCTCGACCGTCTCGCCGAAGTGGCGAGCGACGTCCTCGTAGTGGATCAGGACCTCGTCGCCGGATTCCAGGTCGGTCACTGCGGTCCGTCCCTCGCGGGTCGCGATCTTGATCGTCTCGGCGTTCTGCAGGAGGGTCTCGACGCGGTCGACGCCGTCGTCGGTCTCGACTTCCGCCTCGATCCGGAACATCGGCCGTTTTTCGATCTTCACACGGCCGACGATCGCCTCCCGAGTGTGGCCGTCCGTATCGAGTACCTGGACCTCGTCGCCAGAGCGGAGTCCGGCGAGATACTTGGTCCCGCCGTCAGCGGTGCGGACGTACGCGTGGACCGCGCCGGCGTTGACGCGGAACGGTCGGGAAGCCACGTAGGGACTTTCTGCGGTCTCGGCGTGGACGAAAAAGAGCCCCCGGGACATCGATCCCACGAGCATGCCCTCGTCGTGATCCATCAGGCTGCCGGAATCGATGCAGACGCGATCGGCCATGCCCGTTCGCTCGACCGCGGTCACCTCCGCGTACTGGAGGTCGAGCTGTTCGCGGGCCGCGGCGTCGCGGGCGTCGACGGCGCCCCGAATCTCGTCAGGGGAGTCGCTGTCGACGAGGACGCCGTCGGCGCCGGTTTCGAGCGTCTCGAACGCGGTTTGGGCCTCCTCGGCGGAGGTGACGCCCGCCACGAGGTGGGTCCGATCGCCGACGCGGGCGATGAGGTTCTCGAGGGGAATGATCGTCCAGTCCTCGCCGACCACGATCGTGTAGTCGGCGTCGGTCGCGGCCTCCTCCGCGAAGGCCTCATAGCGCTCGTCGAGGATCCGCGTATAGATGCCCTGCGCGCGGTCGTCGCGGCGGCGGAGCGTGGTGAGATCGGCCGACCCGGCCAGGTCGTCGGGCATCGAGACGGTTCCATCGCCCTCGCCGTCCTTGCCGACGATGTAGGCGTCCGCCGTCGCCTCCGTCGCGTCGGCTTCGGCTTCATCGACGACGTCGGCGTCCGACCGGAACGCCGCCACGTCCACGTCCCCGAGTTCGCGGACCCGCGGAACGTCGTGTTCGTCGACGAGCACCCAGTCGACGCCGGCCTCGATCCCGGCCGTGATCCGGCGTTTTCGCTGCTCCCAACCGCCGACCTCGTCATCGGCTTTTACCCAGACGCTGCGTGTCATTGTCGATACGTTGAGCCCTCGGTGCTTGAAAACTGCGGAAGCGGACCCGGCCGCTATCGGAGCGAAACTGAGACCGATCCGAGAGGATCGTCGGCAGTCGAGACCGGTCTCAGGGCTGAACGAGCCCGGCAGCCTGAAGCGCGTCTTCGGCGTCGCGACCCTCGTGGACGACGGCACTCACCGCGCGGGTGATCGCCTCCGGATCATTGTGTTGGAAGATCGACCGTCCCATCGAGACGCCGGCCGCGCCGCCGTTCATGGCACCGCTGACCATCTCGATCGTCTCGCGATCGGTCCCCTTCGAGCCGCCGGCAATGACGACCGGGAGCCGGGTCGACTCACAGACGTGCTCGAAGGAGTCGGCGTCACCGGAGTACCCCGTCTTGACGACGTCGGCTCCCAGTTCCTCGGCGAACCGCACGGCGTGGCCGAGTGCTTCGGGGTCGTCCCCCTCGACGCCGGGGCCGCGCGCGTAGGCCATCGCGAGCACGGGCAGGCCGAATTGGTCGGCCTCGCCGGCCAGCTCCGCGAGATCCTCGATCTGTTTAGGTTCGTAGGTTGAGCCGACGTTGATGTGGACGGAGACGGCGTCGGCGCCCGCCCGGATCGCCTCCTCCGCGGTCGCAGTCACTCGTTTGTCGTTCTCGTCGGGGCCGATCGTCGTCGAGCCGTTGACATGAACGATGTATCCGGCACCGTTCTTGTTCGGATGGACGCGAGGGGCGATCCCTTTCTGAGTCAATACGGCGTCCGCGCCGCCGGCCGTCACGCCGTCGATGGTGGCCTCGATGTCCCTCAATCCATCGACGGCTCCCATCGTGAGGCCGTGGTCCATGGGTACGATGAGGTAGCGGTCATCGGTGGAGATGCGGTCGAGTCGTGCGGTGAGTCCTGCTGTCATGGTTGATAGGTCCGGAATGGACTGCGTTCGGGGGTGCGATCCGGTTCGTATGCCAAAGTGTGGCAATAGCGGATAAGTGGCTTTCGTTCGGCGTCAGTCATTCGGGGTCGGCGATCGCCGACCGGGCCGAGTATCCGCGTTCGGCGCCCGCGACGAGTTCACGGGAGAGTGACTCGAGTCGCTCGGCGACGGTTTCGACCGCGAGTCCCTCCGCCACGCCCTCCGCGACAATGTCCACGAGCGCGGAGCCGACGATGATCCCGTCGGCACCGGCCGCCACGATCCGTTCCGCCTGTTCGCCGGACGAGATGCCGAACCCGACCGCCTTTGGCACGTCGTACTCACGCAGTCGATCGAGGCTTTCGGCCGTGTGATCGGAGACATCGGCTTTCGCGCCGGTCGTCCCCAGACGCGCCTGGACGTAGACGTATCCGGAGACGCGCTCCATGATCCGATCGAGACGTTCGCCGGCGGTCGTCGGCGCGACGATGAAGACGAGATCGAGACCGAACTCGTCGCAGGCCTCCCTGAGCGGTCCAGCCTCCTCGGCCGGGAGATCGGGCACCACGAACCCCTCAAGGCCGGCCTCCGCCGCGCGCTCGACGAACGGTCGGGGACCGTCGGCCGCTCCCCACTGGTAAATGAGGTTGTAGTAGGTCATACAGACGAGCGGGACATCGACGTCGAGGTCCTCGACGAACTCGAAAAAGCGGGTCGGGGTCATACCGCCTTCGAGCGCTCGGACGACCGCCTCCTGAATGGTCGGTCCCTCCGCGATCGGTTCGGAGAACGGGAGTCCCAGTTCGATGATGTCGGCGCCGCCGCGTTCGAGCGCCTCGACGTACGAGAGCGAGGACTCGTAATCGGGATCCCCGACGGCGAGATAGGGGATGTACGCCGGGCCGTCCGCGAACGCCCGGGCGATCGCCTCGCTGTTTCCGGTGGTGGGGGACATCTACAGTCCTCCCGTGAACATCGACATGTCCGGTCCCGCATCGAGATCTCGCCGGTCCGTCTCTTCGATCACCGATTCGAGGTCCTTGTCGCCTCGCCCGGAGACCGTGACCACCACCGTTTCGCCGAGGCGATCGTCGGGAGCGTCGTCGTCGGACGCACTGCCATCGCCGCCGGATGCGTTATCGGCATCGTCCCCGAGTTCGTCGTCAACCGCCTCCAGGTATGCGAGCGCGTGTGCGGACTCGAGTGCGGGGATGATCCCCTCGGTCCGCGAGAGTCGGTGGAACGCCTCCAGGGCCGCCACGTCGTCAACGGCCGCCGGGGTGACACGACCCTCGTCGACGAGGTGGGCGAGTTGGGGGCCGACACCCGCGTAATCGAGCCCCGCGGAGACGGAGTGGCTTTCAACGATCTGGCCATGGGAGTCCTGGAGGAGGCGCGTGCGCGCGCCGTGGAGCACGCCCTCCTCGCCGACAAAGAGCGACGCGGAGTGAGGTGCAACACCCTCGTCCTCATCGATCTCCAGGCTCTCACCGCCGGCTTCGACTGCGTGAAGCGCCACCTCGGTGTCGTCGAGGAATGCGGCGAACGATCCCATCGTGTTCGAGCCGCCGCCGGCACAGGCGACCACGTCAGTCGGGAGGTCGCCGATCGCCTCGATCGCCTGTCGGCGCGCTTCCTCGGAGACGACGGACTGGAAGTCGCGGACCATCGCCGGGAAGGGGTGGGGACCGACAACGCTGCCGATGACGTAGTGGGTGTCCTCGACGGATCCGGCCCAATCGCGCATGGTCTCGGAGATCGCTTCCTTGAGCGTGCCGCGACCCGCAGTCACAGGGGTGACGTCGGCGCCGTTGAGCTTCATCCGGAAGACGTTCGGACGCTGGCGGTTGATGTCGCGTTCGCCCATGTAGATCTCACACGGCATGTCGAGATGGGCGGCCGCCATCGCCGTCGCGGTGCCGTGTTGGCCGGCGCCGGTCTCCGCGATGATCCGATCCTTGCCCATGTACTTCGCGAGCAGGACCTGTCCGAGCGCGTTATTGAGCTTGTGTGCGCCGCCGTGGAGCAGGTCCTCGCGTTTCAGATAGACGTCCCGATCGTACCGCTTCGAGAGCCGTTCTGCGTGCTGTAGCGGAGTGGGCCGCCCGCCGAACTCCCGAAGCCGACGGCGGAGTTCGTCCATGAAGCCGTCCTCGTTCTCGAGGACGTACCGCTCGTAGGCGTCGGTCAGCTCCTCGATGGCTGGCATCAACGCCTCCGGAACGTACTGGCCGCCGTAGCGGCCGAAGTTCCCGTCGGTCTCACCCGAGACGGGGGTCGGATCCTCGGGCGGTCGATCGCCCGCGGCCGGATCGTCGATCGTCGCGTCGGTCGTCACCTGCTCGTCCGTGTCGGTCGTGGTCTCGCTCATGATCTGGATCTGTCGTGTTCTTCGGCATCGTAGTCGACGGCTGCGGAACCGTCGGCTCCCTCGGCGTCAGTCGATCCGTCCGTCTCCGCGGTCGTAAACGTTCGCGTGTTCGATCGGACGTCCCCGTCCATGATGGCGCTGCCGATCAACAGTGCGTCCGCGCCGGCCTCGCGCATCCGGCGAGCGTCGACGGCCGTGGTGATGCCGCTTTCAGCGATCAGCGTCACGTCGTCGGGTGCATGCGGTGCGATCCTCTCGAAGGTCGAGAGATCGACTGCCAGTCGCGCCAGATCGCGGTTATTGACTCCGACGAAGCGCGCGCCGGCCGCAGTAGCCCGATCGAGTTCCTCCCGGTCGTGGACCTCGACGAGGACCTGAAAGCCCCGATCGCGGGCGGCCGCGAGCAGGGGTTCGAGGTCGTCGCCCAGAAAGCGCGCGATCAACAGGACGACGTCGCTTTCGACCGCATCGAGCTGTTCTTCATTCAGGATGAAGTCCTTGCGGAGAACCGGGACGTCGACGGCCCCGCGAACGCGTTCGAGGGTGTCAGTCGACCCGCCAAAATGTGCCGGCTCGGTCAACACCGAAAGCGCTGCGGCCCCGCCGTCGACCATCGCGGTCGCGAGCGCGACGGGATCGTCCTCGCGGGTCCCTTCCGTCGTCGGACTGGTCGGTTTGACCTCCGCAATCACCGGCGTTCGATCGTCCGCCTCCGCCGCCGCGAACGCCGAGCGAAGATCGCGGGGATCGACGTCGATGCGCTCCCCGCCGCGCGATCGCGTCCTGGCAGCCTCCAGGATCGATCGGACCGCGGGCGCGAGGTCGTCCGAGGTATCGTCCATTACTGATCACTAATGTACGTATCTGTTCATAAGACTTGCGTCCCGGTCGCCGGCGTCGAGAACGCAGTAGGATCGCGGGCGTTCCTCGGCGGGAGGCGAACTTGCTTATCGCTCCCGCCCCAACGGTCGAACATGACTGATGACGCCACGTCGGGGAAACGGTCGAGAACGGGAACGAAGGCGGGAGCTGGAACAGAAACAGGACCAAAAGCGGGAGCAGGAACCGGAACAAGAACCGGAACAAGAACGATGAGGCACCATCGGCGAGAGGGGACTGAGACGAGAGGCGATCGGAGGACGCGGCAATGGTGAGCCTCGCCGGAACCACGGGCGTCTACGCGCGGTCCTATGAACGACTGGACCGCGCCATCAAGATCGGTTTCGCGAGCGGGCACGTGATCTCGGTCTCGTTCCCCCGAACGATCCCCGAAGATGTCGACACGGACCACGAACTGCTCGATCGGATCAGCGAGTATCTGGAGGGAAGCGAGGAGACGTTTGCGGACGTGGAACTCGGGTTGACCCTTCCGACTGATCGTCGGGCCGTATTGGAGGCAGTCGAGAGCGTCCCCTACGGCGAATCGGCGTCCGTCAGCCGGATCACGCGGATGGCCGGGCGCGACGACAACGATCCCGAAGATCTGGAGTTCGTGAAGGACGCCCTCCGGGACAATCCGACTCCGCTTTTCGTTCCGGACCATCGTGTCGAGGGGGGTCCCTACGCGACGCCGAGCGACGTCCGCGAGACGTTTCGGGACGTCGAGGAGCTTCGCTGATCGGGAGAACGGGGAGGGACCCCGAGCCGCCGATCGGCCGCGATCGATGAAACCGTTTTAATCGTCGACCGGCGAATCGGGAGTATGACCGACGTCGAGATTCCCACGGACCACCCGCGCTATGAGTCGCTATTGACGCGACATCGGATCGAGGCGGGCATCGACAAGGGGATCACCTCCAGACAGGGACTTATCGCGCAGGGACGCGGGGAGGCGTTCGACTATCTGCTTGGCGAGCGGACGATCCCGTCGGCGAGGGAAGCCGAACGTGCGGCGGCCGCACTCCTGCTTTCGGCCGATCATCCCGTTCTCTCGGTCAACGGAAACGTCGCGGCACTCGTCCCGGATGCGATCGTGGAACTCGCGGCGGCAACGGACGCGGATATCGAGGTGAACCTGTTCAACCGGACCCGAGAGCGGATGGAGCGGATCGCAGCCCACCTCCATGAACACGGTGCCGAGGAGGTGAAGGGCCTCACGGCCGACGAACGCATTCCGGGCCTCTCACACGAGCGGGCGAAAGTCGACGCCGAGGGGATCGGGGCGGCCGACGTCGTGCTCGTTCCGCTGGAGGACGGCGATCGTGCCGAGGCGCTCGCGAAGACGGGAAAAACGGAGATCGTGATCGACCTCAATCCCGGATCGCGGTCGGCGCGATCCGCGGCGGTTCCGATCATCGACAACATCATCCGGGCAGTGCCGAACGTGACGCGCCACGCCCGCGAACTGTCGGACGCGCCTGTCGAGGAGCTCCAGTACATCGTCGACTCCTTCGACCGCGAGGAGGCGCTCGCGGCGGCCGAGGAGGCGATCCGGCAGGGATCGTTCGACGAAACGGACGGAGACGGTGAGGTGGACGAACCGGGTGAGACGAACGGAACGAGCGAGACCGATGAGAGGATCGAGACTGACGAGGAAGTCACGATCGATGAAAGAGGCGAGACCGACGAGGGCTACGAGGGCGACGAAGCGACCGGGATGGATGATCCCCGCAATGGGGACGCCGACGCCGAGTAGCCGGATGGAGGAGGATCAACGCTGACGGAAGTGGCCGAAATGGAGTGGGAGTGATGGCGACGGCGAACGTCACTCCGCCTCGGGAAACACGAGCGATTCGCCGCCAAGTCGGTCCCGATCGTGTGGGGCCTCGAGATCGAGGTCGGGACCACGAGCGATGATCCCGGAGGGGTTGACCTCGGGATGGGTCGTGTAGTAATGTTCGGTGATATGGTCCATCGCCACCGTTTCGGCGACGCCCGGGAGCTGGTAGAGATCGCGCAGATACGGCCAGAGATGCTCGTACTCGTGGATGGCTCTGACGTTGCACATGAAGTGGGTGTGATACACCATATCGAAGCGGATCAGCGTCGTGAACATGCAGACGTCCGCCTCGGTGACCTCGTCGCCGGCGAGGAATCGTCGGTCGGCGAGCACGTCGTTCCACCGGTCGAGCGCGCTAAAGAGGTCATCGATGGCCTCATCGTAGGCCGCCTGGGAGGTCGCGAAGCCGGCGCGGTAGACGCCGTTGTTGATCGGCCCGTAGATCTCGGTGATGAGATCGTCGATGCGGTCGATCGCGGCGTCGTCCTCGGGGAGGAGGCGACGACCGTTCCCGAGGTCGGCAAAGGCCGTATCGAGCATGCGGAGGATCTCGCGGGATTCGTTGTTGACGATGGTGTCCTCGACGGTGTCGAAGAGGACGGGTACCGTCACCCGGCAGGTCACATCGGAATCGGCTCGCACGTACAATTCGCGCAGATAGTCGCTGTCGTGGACGCGATCCGGGGTACACCCCTCCTTGTCGGGAGAGAACTGCCAGCCGTCCTCGCCGCGCCAGGGATCGACGACTGAGACGCCGATCGCGTCCTCGAGCCCGAGCATCGAGCGAGCGAGGAGCGTGCGGTGGGCCCACGGACACGCAGAGGAGACGTACAGGTGGTAGCGACCGGGTTCCGGTTGGAAGCGGTCGTCGGGGTCCGCCTCCAGATGGGAGGGGATCTCCGAGCCGGCGACCCAGTTTCGAAACGTGGTCGTCTGCCGGGTGAACGCGCCGGAGTCGTCGGTCGACTCGTGGGCGTCCACACGCCACTCACCGTTCACGAGCTTGTTCATGCGGGATCGACGGATGCGATCGGGTTAACGATTACTGGCGGGATGGGACGGGGATTTCACGGACGATCGGAGGAAGCACGAACACATCGATCGAGGAGATTCGACTAGGGTCGGGAGAATTCACGGCGATGGAGGGACCGTTCCGCCGGAACGTCGTCGGAGCCGGGATCCGATCGGGAGCGGACCCTCAACGGTCGGCGTCGGACGGATCATCGTCCGAGTCCTCGGAGTCGTCGGGGATATCCTCGCCGTCCGCGCCGTTCCGCCGGCCGCCCCGGCCGGGGGTGCCCCGGTCGGCGCCGGACTTGCCGGAGTCGTCATCGGGAGCGTCGGCCATCCCCGAATCGGGTTCGGGCGGTCGATCGTATCGGAAGACTCGATCGTCGTCGAAGACGAGATACCGACCGTGCGCCTCGTCCTCGATCACACGGTTGTCGGTGTCGATCGCCACGTCAACGAGCCCCTTCAGGGAATCGACGGTGATCGACGGCACTGCGTCGGCGGCTTCGGGCGGGCGGCCGACGGTGATCCAGTCGTCGAACTCCCGACGCTGCGAGCGATAGTCGACCCAGCGACGCTCGGCGTCGGAGGGCGACAGCGTTCCGGTCCGTCGACCGTGGAGGAGGCCGACGAGGGCGAGTGCTGAAAGCAGCGTGAGGAGGGGACCGACGACTCGTCGGGAGAGACCGTACTCCACCGGGACCGTGATCTCCTCCGACCGGGACCCGGAGTTCGCCACGACGCCTGGATCGTCGACGCGATAGATCCCGCTTTCGGGATTGATCGGGAGCCGAACGGTCCGGATGGTGTCGACCTGCTGGCCGTTTCGGGTCCCCGTCACGTTCGCCGTAGTGACGATGGCGACCTCCACGGAGCCCGGCGTCCCGCCGAGTTGTTCGTCGATGCGGCTGGACTCGGTGGCCGCCTCGGTCACGTTCGTGGAGAACGACGCCGTCGCCTCCTCGGTGGGGCCGAGCGATTCGACGCTCGTTCGGTTGAGGGGCTCCGTCACTCGCCAAAAGACGGTTTCGTTGTCGTCGTTGCGCGTCTCGACGGAGCGGAGAACGAGGTCGGTTGAGAGATCGACGTCGAGATCGCCGCCGTCGCTAGCCGTATACGAGTGGACGAACTCGCCCGAGAGTTCCGGAGAGGCCTCCTGAAAGTACACCCTTCGGTTTCGGAGTTGCGTTCCCTCCTCGAACGCCCGGGTTCCGTTTACCACGGTCGCCTGGTGGGAGAACTCTCCGTGGGACTCCCAGGAGGAGACCTGTCGCGTTTCCGTCTCCATCCCCGGGGAGACGTTGGTCGTGTACGTGAGATATCCGCCGACCGCTCCGATGAGGAGCAGGCAGACGACGATGAGCGCGTAGTTGTCCCCCACCCACATGCGAACGCGACGAGAACGGCCACTCATTCGTCAGGGTCTACCGAGGGGCGCATAGTAATCGTTGGGGTGGCGTTATCTGATCCGAGAGAGGTACCGACGAATCAGCGAGGGATTGTCCCGGGAGCGGGATCGGACCCGGCCGGAGTCGAGTACCATCGCGCTCATCGCGTAGAACGCCCCGCCGAGAATGGCGTCGATCACGACGATCGGGAGCCATGGATGGATCATATACAGCGACCGGATGACGGGTTCCGGCAGAACGTGGAGATAACGATGTTCGACGAGGAAATAACGGTAGTACCCGGTCTCCGGGGGAGCGGTGATCGTGATGGTCACGCTGGCGGTCGTTCTGGCGGGAAGTTCGATCTCGCGAGGTTCGATCGTCATGCCCTCGGAGGCCGGTTCGAAGTAAGTTACCACTGGGACGTATCCACCGTTTCCGACGGTATACTGGGCCGATTCGCTCGTACCCTGTTCGATCACGCGGAGTCCGGAGGCGTCCCTTTCGGAGCTTACGACGCCGAACTCCTGGGTGCCCGCGGGTACGACCATGCTCGCGGTCGCCGCGAGCACGATCGCCGCCGCGAAGACGAGCGCGAAGACACGTACGTCGATTCCCGTGTCTCGGGAGCGATCGCTGCGGTGACGATCGCGCCCCTCACCGCTACCGAGGAGGACATCCGCGGCGTAAACGACGACGGAGAATCCCACGATCAGATAGGCCAGCCCCTGGGACCCGAGCATCGATCGGGTTCCGAAGAGGAATGCGAGTTGCTGTTGGATCCATGTCAACGCGTCCTGACTCGCCGTGACGAGCGCGCCAACGCCCGGTATCGCCACCACCGCTCCGCCGGGCTGCCAGACGACGGCGACGATTTGCGGCTTGGTGACGAGCGGCTCGCCGCCGTCCTGATCGGAGAAGGGGTTGTTGTCACCCTGGGTGATGTATCCGCGATCGCGTTCCTCGACGATGCGGTGGGTCGTGAGACCGCCGCTATTGATCTCCTCGGCGCGGAAGGTGACGACATCGCCCTCCTCAATCGGTCCAGCGATCGCCGCGGGGATCGCCACGAATCCATCGCCGGGCTCCAGGGTCGGCTGCATGCTGCCCGAGGTGACGAACCCGAGCAGAACCGGCTGTCCAAGGATCTGTCCGGCGATCATCGAGACGAGGAAGACGACGATCGCGATCTCGAACAGCAGTTCGGCGACTCTGCGTGCCTCCATCATGTTCCGTTCGACGCACTGGCACAAAACGGTTGGTGACGATTCGGGTTCGATCACGAACCATCGTCAAACAGGGACAGCTAGAGGGAGGGATTCAAAAGCTCGCATCGAGGCAGAACGGTGATCGTCCACGAGCCTCCGATTACCGCGAGATCGGACGACGCTCACCGGAACCGGAAGAGCACGCTGAGCCCGAGCAGCGCGACGACGACCGTGATGCTGACCGACTGCGGGGTCGGGGAGAATCCGTCGAACCAGGACGTGAGGTCGAGTACCGACGACTCGGAGATATCGGCCGTATCCGAACCGTCGTCGCTTCCGGAACTGGACGCGGAGGAGTTATCGCCGGAGCTGTCGAGCGCGCCGATCGGAACGTCCGTGGACGAGGAAGTCGAAGTGAGGGTCGGAGTCGATGTCGGCGTTGAGGATGGCGTGAGTTCCGGCGTCGATATCTCGACAGGGGGATCGTGGCTCTCGTCCGGATCGTCACCCGGAGGGGATCGATCCGGGCGTTCGGCGTGAACCGTAAACGAATCAGCGCTCTCGACGTCGTGGTTGCCGCGGGTGTCGATCGCCACGCCGACCGAGAGCGTTTCGTTCGCCGTGAGGGTCACGGCGTCCTCGCGGCCTTCCATCGGTTCGGCGGGAGCGTCGCCACGATAGAATCGTACGTCTTCAGCGGGAGCATCGAGCCATACCGTCACGGGGCGATCGCCCGCGTTGTGGAGCGTGAGTACGCGATCGATCGTAGTGACTGCCTCAGAATTGAGGCGCGCGACGCCGACTCCGGGGGTCATCTCGCCGATCGAAAGCGCCAGTTCTCCGGAATCAGTGACCACGGTGTACTGGCTGTTGGGGGAGTCCGCAGGGGAGAGCACGAGACCGTGAGCAGTCTGGTCAGCTGGAGTCGAACTCACTGGCACGGCTCCGGTCGGGACGAGGATTCCAGTGATAGCGAGCGAAACGACGAGAAGACAAAAAATTCGAGTAGAGAACATGAGGAACAGTATTCGTTGTTTTCGGTAGTTTGAATGGGTACTCGTCGGGTGCGTGTCTATGTAGTAAATGAATCTCTACCGGGATTGTAGTGCGGTGATTGACACCGATTCAACAAGAGCTTGAACTGGGATACTGAATATTTTCGATGCTCTGTTTCTTTTCATTCAACGCCGAGGTCGCCGACCGCGGTCGGACAGCCCCCAGTAAACCTCGGGAGGACCTTGCTGGTCAGCCTGTGCCCGTCAGCCCACAGTTCCACGTTGGTCGTACTGCTCTTTCTACCTGCGCCCGATGGGAATCGTCACGGGTTCACCGGTCTCAGGAAGGACAGCCGTATGGTCGGCATCATCGCGAGCATTGGGGCCGTCGTATTCGGAGATCGGCGCACCGGAATCTCACGGCTTCGAAAGGATTCCCGACTCGCCATCCGTGACGGGACCGGCCGCCTGAATCTGACCGTCCACAGCTACGGGGGCGATGCGTCCCCCCCGACGGCATCCGACTGTATCGACGCGACGGGGCGCGTGCCCGCGTCTTCAGAGACATGGGCTACCAGTGAGTATCATGGCTACAGCGAGTACCTTCAGCGTGTACTCGACATGATCGCCTCCTGCGAGTAACTCGCCGCCGGAAAATGGATACCCTATTCATTAGCGTGCAAAGCGGAGCGAATCAGAGAATAAAAGCGGGAGAAGAAAATAATACTCTCAAATCAGTATCTTATTGATTGAGGTTCTCACTCGCTCTGACGACCACGTCTCCACTAGTGAACTGGCCCAGACTGTTCATGCCAGTAGTATCGACGTAGATTCCAACGGAGACTGACGACCCTGCGCTGAGTTTGGGATTGGCGTATCCCTTCCAGTAGTCTTGGCCATTGTCAGTGGTTTCGTCAGCCTCTTTATCATCGTCCTCGACGTCAGGACCTTCTGCACTGCCCGGGTAACCCTCAATTGCGTAAAGGCCGCCCGTTGAATCGGTGTTGGCATCAGGGAGTGCACTACCATCGACGTAGAACACGATCCGGTCAGAGTGGGCAAGGTTGTCGTCGTCGATGACAATATCGATCGGTTGCGTCCCCTGGTTAGTCAGTTGGAAGACGGCGTCGAACCAGGTCTCAGCATCGGGGTTGAGACCGCTTCCACCCGTCGTCGAGTTGCTATTAAAGTTGACGACCAGTTCATTACTGGAGCCATCCACTTGCGCATGTTCTCCGTTTTCGAGGCTATCCGGAGCAGACATCGCGAGGTATGCATTGTTGTCAGCTGCGATCGAGAATGATGCCGCCCGGGAAGCGGTGATATTCGAGAACGCACCAGTACCTGTTACAGCCGCGGCGCCGGCGGCGAGCGATCCCACACCAGCGACGAATTTTCGTCGTTGCATAGTTGTTCACGTGCCCCGTCTGGAGCACATCTCATCCATACACCCCCTTCCGGATTGTAGTGAGCCGATTGAAGTCGGTCAACGGTCGGTTGAACGGTGGAAACGTGTCCATACCGGGCTTCAAACGGGCATATATCGAGTTCAAAGGCTGATGTAAAAACGTCAACGAGCAATTAATTATGTACACTGCCGTGTGATGTGTGAATACCCTCCGGAGGTGAATGCATGAATCTCGAACAGGACAACGTATTCGAGGTGTTGAGCAATCGCCGACGACGATTCGTCCTCCATTATCTGCGGGGGAACGGGGCGCAAGCGGCAGTGGGAACGCTCGCCGAGTACGTCGCCGCCTGGGAGAACGGCATCGACGTCGCAGCCGTGACCTCGACCGAGCGAAAGAACGTCTACACGGCCCTTCAGCAGTTCCACCTACCGAAGATGGAGGACCTGGGGATAGTCGTCTTTGACCGACGTGCCAGCGAGGTCGAACTCACCGACGCAGCCGACGATGTGGATGTCTATTTGGAACTGATCCGAGACGGGGACGTTCCGTGGAGCCTCTACTACCTCGGTATCAGTCTACTGACCGGCGGGCTCACGCTGAGCTACGCGTTCGGCCTGCCGATCCTCGCCGGAACAACCGACATCGAATACGCGATATTTACGGTCGCGTCCCTCACTACGATGGCGTTGGTTCACACGTACTACACGCGAAAAATGCGCCTCGGTTCGGATGGCCCCCCGCCCGAGGTAACGTAATGAGTCGACTCCGCCGACGCATCGTGGCGATAGTTGCCCTCCTTGTAGTGGGCAGCATGGCCTTCGGCGTCGGCGGGTACTCCTCACTGTCGGTCGAACGGAACGTGACCGTCTCCGTTGTCTCCTCGGAGAACGCGTATCTCGGCATCAGCGACGAGTTACAGTGTGATGGAGAAAACGACTTCATCCGGAATCAGTTCGGCGACGACACCACGATCGACAGTATCGAAATCGAGGTCACGACCGTCGACGGGTCCGTCCGGGTGGGTACTGACGGAGCGATGGACCAACTCGAATCCGGAGAGTCGACCGAACTCACGTTTCAGGGCCCCTACGAGTCAGGCGCATCGGCCGCGATACGGATCAAGCCGCCAAGCGGGAACGCCTCCGGAGCCGCGTTTCTGGAGGTCGAACTACTCGATGTCTCGGGAACGGACGTCACCGTCTCCGGCGCGCGTCGGACGTACGACGTAAACTGCCCGGATGGAGAGGCGGCAACGGAGGGCAACGCAGATCAATGATCGACTCTGAATATCCCCAGAGAAACGGGATATCGTACCGCAAAGACGGCGACGTGGCTGTTGCTGGCGCTTATCACGCACCCCAACAGCCACACCCCTCAGTGGGAAACCCCTGCTCGAAGGCGTCCATGTGCTGCCAGCCTCCGAATGATCTGGAGGAGAGTTAACGATGTCCTGGCCGTCCATTGCCAGCAACAAGCACGAACCGGACTCGGAGATCGTACTTGATGGGGGAGAACGAAGTGTACTCACTCGGCTCATCGACACCACCTCCACTATCCGGGATCAAATCCTGTGGACATTTCCGGGGATGCACCGAGACGCACCCAGGCGGAACGTGCTGATCGCAGTGCTATACGTGCTGTTGGTTTCGGTGGTTGGGGGGGTCGCCGTTCGTTGTTTTGACGTGGTTTCGGTGGTTGTTAAAGTTCGTTCTTGAGTTGTCAATAATATTTAGAAATGAAAAGACATCAGATATTCTTAACTAGAATGGATCCTTTGAATAGCGGTATCGCATTGTTTGCACCAGCAGTAGAAGCCCTAAAACACGGTTTTAGTCCATACCCGGGAATTCGATCCGATTCGGGTTATGAGCGATTTCAGATAGTTAGAACGGTGTCATACATTTATAAGCTAGTTGTGAGAAAGTACATATGAATACGAGCAGGTCCGGTGGTGTGACATTCAGTGGTGGATATACATGAGCAACACACAAGCGGGAATGAGTGGGGAATCGCGTGAGGATTCAAACGAGCGTGCGATAGCCGCCAACGGAACTAGCATAGCGAACGAAAGCGAGAGCGAGACGACCGATCTGTCCCGCAATGAAACCTTCGAGATACTGAGTAACCGCCGCAGGCGGTACGCGATCCATTATCTCGAACAGACCGAGGGGCGCGTGCCGCTCTCGGATCTCGCCGAACAAGTGGCCGCCTGGGAGAACGAGACGACGATCCCGGCCATCACCTCCGACGAGCGCAAGACGGCCTATACGTCTCTCCAGCAGTTCCACTTGCCGAAGATGGAGGAGAAGGGCGTCGTACACTACGACGATCGCGCGGGGATGATCGAGCTCACGGATTCGGCCGCTGCGCTCGACGTCTATCTCGAGATCGTCGGCCGCCATGAGGTGCCCTGGAGCCAGTACTACCTCGGCCTGTCCCTGATCGGCGTCACCGTGGTCACGCTCTCGGCGATCGGGGTCTATCCCTTTGGCCTCGTCCCGTACCTGGGATGGACGGTGTTTCTACTGGCGAGTTTCATCGTCTCCGCACTCGTACACCACCTCCACTCGAGAGGGATGCGCCTGGGGGAACACGAACGACCGCCAGAGGTGAGGCGGAGTGCGTAACGCGATCGTGGTCCTCCTCGTGTTGGTCGCGAGCGTCGGCCTCGTAGTCGGTACGAGCGGATTCTCCTCGATAGCGGCCGAACGAAGTGTGACCGTCGACGTGGTTGGCGACGAGAACGCGTACATGGCACTGGAATATCCCGACGAGACGATCGAGGTCGACGAGGGTGAACGGTCAACGTTTCTCACCGTCAGCAACCAGTTCACACAACCCGTGGACTTCACGATCGAGTACGAGATCGTCGACGCGAACGGCGTGAGCGCCGATCCGAATCCCGGCGAGAGACGCGAATCGAACGTCGGCGTGGGCGAGTCGTTCGACGTATCGGTGCTCTACACCTGCGACTCGGTCGGCGACGAGTCGGCCACCGTCTCCTTCCACGCTCGCGCCATCGGGTCCAACAATGGCAGCGTGTCCGCGGAGACGACGAAACCGAGAACGGTCGACTACGAGATCGACTGTGGCGACCTCGAGGTGACTTTCCAGGGCAACGGCGGAAACGCACAGGTGGACGGCATCGACACCCTCACCAACACGAACGCGACCGTCTGGACGTTGACCGATGGCGAGACGGATTCGAAAGAAGTCGATCTCTCCAAGACGGGCAAGAACGTTCGACCGAGCAGTAACGACGGCGAGAATGACGCGGCGATCGTCGCCGTCTACCTGCCGGAGACCCACGAGACACACGTCCACTCCAAACTGGAGCGAAACGAGTACGGACAACTGACGATCGAAAACCAGAGCGGTGGATCGAACGAGCCGGGCGATCCGGTCTGTTCGGGGAACGTCGATCCGGACGATCTGGGTGACGATGGCAACGACCTCATCTGTCCAGTGTAGGGCAGACCACCGAATTTCGGGTGGCAAACGTCGTCGTGGAATTCGATTCGACCGATGACTCAGGATCGATGAGGGTACGGAACGTGATGATGAAACTATCCCAATGACGTTTGATTATCAAACCACATAGTTAGATACGGATTGTTGACTATGCCTTTATATAAATTCTGGAACGTTCAACAATGACAGGAATTTAACCCAATATGTACGGAACCATTATACCGGAGAGACCGGACGATGCGATCGTGATACGATGAGACATGGAGACGTTTCCTCCTCAAGCGACACCGTCGGCGTGGCGGTCCACCAGACCGCGGCACCGAGTCCGAGCTCCCCGGAGGAAGTGATCGAACAGTGTGAAACCCTCGCCGACCGGGTCGAGGGCATCACGACCGGCGCGCCCGGCGTCGATCTGGTGATCTTTCCGGAGTACTCCACCCAGGGCATCACCTACGACGAGGAGTTGATGATGGATCTGGCGACGGAGGTACCGGGCCCCGAGACTGAGATCTTCTCGCGGGCGTGCGATGAGAACGACGTCTGGGGTGTCTTCTCGATCACCGGCGAGAAACACGAGAACCATCCCGATCGGAACCCGTACAATACCTTGCTGTTGATCGACGACGAGGGCGAAATCAGGCAGAAATATCGAAAGATCCTGCCGTGGTGTCCGATCGAGGGCTGGACCGCAGGGGAGGAGACCTACGTGACGGAGGGTCCAAAGGGGCTGCAGATCAGCCTCATCATCTGTGACGACGGGAACTACCCCGAGATCTGGCGCGACTGCGCCTACAAGGGCGCGGAGCTGATCGTTCGCTGTCAGGGTTACATGTACCCGGCTGCCGAACAACAGGAGATCGTCGCGCGCCACGCCGCGTGGTCAAACAACGCCTACGTCGCCGTAGCGAACCTCGCGGGCAACGACGAGGTCTATTCCTTCTTCGGGAAGTCGAACATCGTTGGCTTCGACGGTCGAGTTCTCGGTGAGTGTGGAAGCGATGAGAACGTTTGGCAGTACGCGGAACTGTCGGTGTCCGCCATCCGCGACGCGCGAGAGAACTGGCAGAGTCAAAATCACCTCTACAAACTGCTTCACCGCGGGTACACCTCGACCGAGGCGGCCGGTCTCGGAGACGGCGAATCGGCGAACCCGTTCTCGTTCTATGAGGACTGGGTGACGGATCCCGAGGCAACTGAGGAACGGATCGAGGAGATCACCCGGTCGACGACCGGCACCGCCGACGCGCCGATCGAGGGGCTCTCGACGGGAGCGTCTGACTCGGCCGAATCCTCGGAGCCGTCCGAATCGATGGAGCCGACAGAAGCTCCCGGCGACGACTGAGAAGGGGCCACGGTCGCCGGGCTCAGCTCCCGATGAAACGGGACCTCCACGGAACTTAAGCCCGCAGCGACCCAACCAGTGGATATGCCTGCGACGAAGGAAGTCAAATGCGAGAGCGCCGACTGCGAACTCGACATGTTCGAGAACCACTACACCTACGACGTCCCGGAGAACCACTCGGTCGACGACCTTCGATGTCCCTACTGTGGCGGTCGGGACCTCTCGGTCATCGAGGTGTGAAATGCCGGCATTCCTCTCCGCCGGCAGAAAGGCGGTTCGAAGCGTGCTCGAACGCATCGGTCGCGGGTGGGGGAAGTTCCAGGAACACCGGCCGCTCGACCACGATCTGCTCGAGGGTGAGGACGCCTACCTCGTCGTCTTCGATGCGCCGGGGATCCATGGCGAGGACGTCGACGTCCGGTTCGTCGACCGAACCATCGAGGTCGCCCTGGAACGTCCCCTGGATCGGGAACGGCGGAGCGGATTCGACCTCGTCTTTCCGGGACGAGGTCGCACGCTCACTGGGAACGTGACGCTGCCGGCGGAGGCCCGCGTGACGCCGCGAGGTGCCAACGCGACCGTCACTCGAGCCGGAACGCTCGAAGTTGAGATTCCCAAAACTGACGCGTCAGCCGACGAATAGACGGCCGACGCGGCACCGAACGGCGCTCTCGAGTCCGGATCGCGATCGTCTCTCCTTCCGATGTTCGGTTTCGGACTCCACGCTCACTGATGTCCGGATGTAGAGTCCACGCTCACTGGTGTTCGGTTTCGGACCCCCCTTCGGATGGGGTATCGGAATCGGAATCGGAGTCAGAGTCAGAGTCAGAATCGGAGATCTCACGGAGAAGGACCGTCGAGACGCGCATGCCCTCGACCTCGGAGACCTCCAGAACGTGATCGTCGACGGTGACTCGATCGCCGGTCTCGGGGCGGCGTCCGAGCTTCGAGAGGACCAGTCCGCCGACGGTCTCGACCGCATCGGTGGCGAAGTCGGTCCCCATCTCGTCATCGAGCGTTGAGAGGGCGAGCCCGCCGTCCACGACGGTCGGAGCGTCGTCACGCCGCTCGATCCCGGGTTCGCGGCCGCGGACGTCGAACTCGTCGCGGATGTCCCCGACGACGACCTCCACAATGTCCTCAATGGTGACGATCCCTTCGAGAGCGCCCCACTCGTCGATCACGGCGGCCATCTGTGCGTGTCGACGCTGAAGGTCCGAAAGGAGCGTCGCGACGTCTGTCGTCTCCGGGACGACGTGGATGTCGCGAGCGATATCGCCGGCAGTCGCGGAGGGTTCCGGATGGGTCTTATCGAACGATCCCTCGCCGGTCTCGATCGCTCGCACGACGTCTTTGGCGTCGACGAGGCCAACGACCTGGTCGGGGTCGTCCACGTCCACGACGGGGTAGCGGGTGTGGCCGGCCTCGACGATCACCGATCGGAGTTCAGCGATCGAGAGATCGGCGGGAACGCTTCGCACGTCGGGTCGGGGAACCATCACCTCGCGAGCGAGAACGTCATCGAGTTCGAAGACGCGTTCTATCATCTCCACCTCCTCGGCGGCGACGTGGCCCTCCTCGCCGGAGTGGGAAAGCGCCATTCTGAGTTCCGTCTCGGTGAGCGTCTCGTCGGTTTCGGAGGCGGGCGGCACGCCAAGCAGGCGGGTGAAGGCGTTCGCGGTCCCGTTGAAGACGAATATCCCGGGGAGAAATAGGTAGTAGAAGAGTTTCATCGGCGCCGCGACGAGCAGCGCGATCCGCTCGGCCTGGGCGATCGCGATCGTCTTGGGGGCGAGTTCGCCGAAGACGACGTGGAGAAACGTGATGACGCCGAAGCCGATCGCGAACGCGGCCAGGTGAACGACGTTCGCCGGCAGGAACTCGCCGAGCACGGGTTGGATAAGCGCCGCGACCGCGGGCTCGCCGATCCACCCGAGACCGAGCGAGGCGATCGTGATCCCGAGTTGAGTGACCGCGAGATAGTCGTCGAGGCTGTCCATCGCCTCCTGAAGTAACGTCGCACCGGTCTTCCCCTCCTCGACGAGCGACTCGACGGCGGTCGCCCGGACGCGGACGTACGCGAACTCCGCGGCGACGAAAAAGCCGTTCAACACGACGAGCACGAGTGCGAGGAGGACCCGCCCAAGAGAGACTGCGACGTCTACCATCGCCCCTCCAATCGTCGACGGTCGCGGGAACGTCCACCAACGCGCCGAGACCATCGCGTGAGTCGGCCTCCGGAGTTCGCCTTCCGGTTCGGGGAGGACGGCCTGTGATCGAACATACGTTCCCTACAGCCGGTCCCCACTAAACGGTACTGTCCGACACGCGACCGGATCGGCGAACCAATGCGTCGGCAGGGATGGAGACGGAACCCACCTGGTGGACTCCACCAGAACGGCTTTCGGGGACCCGCCGAAAACGGCCAGACATGCTACCACGTAACGTGCCGATGCAGATCGACGGGTCGATCAGCGATCGGGTTCTCACCGAGTTCCTCAACGGGGTGATCGCTACGATTCCACGGGTCATCTCCGGAGTCGTCTTTCTGGTGCTGGCGTACGTCGTGATCAAACTCGCGCTCGCCGTCACGCGAACCACGTTCGACCGGATCTATCCCGAAGAGCAGCGCCTCATCGTGGACCTGTCCGTGGCGATCGTCGGACTGTTCCTGTGGTTCGGCGCGGCGCTCGCGCTGTTGAAGATCGTCGGGCTCGGGGACGTCGCCGCGAGCCTCGGAACGGCCGGCGGATTCATCGGATTGGGCGTCGCCTTCGCGCTCAAGGAGATGATCGCGGACACGGTCGCGGGCGTCTACCTGCTCAAGGATCCGGACTTCACCCCGGGAGACCACGTGGAGACGGCCTCGGTCACGGGAACGGTTACGAAGATCGACCTTCGAAAGACCCGGATTCGGGCTGACGACGGAGAGTTAGTCGTCCTCGCGAACCGCGACGTGGAGAAGAAGTGGACGAATCAATCGCGGAGCGTGGACATGGAGTGACGGCGATGTCCGGTTCGGGGCGACCCCCTTGCCAGTGATCCCACATCCATGGCGAATTCCACGCCACAGCACACCCATCCCGCATCCGCGCCGTTTTACCGTCTCGGCCGACTACGTCGCAGTAGAATGACCGATCCGGCCGCGCTTGAGGCAGGGGCTCCCACCGACCCCGCGGACCTCACCGTCACCATCCTCGACGGATACGTGGACGAGCCGGCGCACTTTGGCGTGCCGCCGTACATCTCCACCTACCCCCGATACACGGCCGGCGCGCTCGTCGACGCCGGCGTCCCGCAGTCGGCGATCACCTACCACACGATCGACGAACTTCGCGAGGAACGCGAAAAACGAGCCGACGTCGCGGACGCCGACCTGTTCATCTACGTGGGCGGCATGACCGTCCCTGGAAAGTACGTCGGCGGCACTCCCGCGGAGCCCGACGAGGTCCGCGAACTCGGGTGGACTGCCGACGGAACCACGCTGCTTGGCGGCCCCGTCCGATTCGGCGTCGGCGAGGAGAACGCCGGCGCACAGGAGACCGAACGCGACGGCCTCGATTACGACCTCGTCGCGAAAGGGGACGTCGAGGCGGCCGCCTACGACCTCGTGGCGAGCGGTCTGGAAGGGTTCGACAACCGGATGCGCGAGAACTCCGAGGTCGACCGATGGGCACGACTCGGCGCGTTCGTCGTCGAACAGCACCCGAATCACCCCGACCACCTCATCTGCGAACTGGAGACCTCTCGCGGCTGTGCCTACCGGTGTTCCTTCTGCACCGAGCCACTATACGGCAACCCGGCGTTCCGTGACGCCGAGGGGGTAGTCGAGGAGGTCGCGGCGTTATCCGACCGCGGCGTGTCCCACTTCAGGCTCGGCCGGCAGGCCGACATCCTCGCGTTCGGTGGCGACGGCGAGGCGCCGAACCCGGACGCGCTTCGCCGTCTCTACGGCGGCATCCGAGAGGTCGCACCCGACCTTGAGACCCTCCACCTCGATAACATGAATCCGGTGACGATCGTCGACTACCCCGAGCGCTCCCGGGAGGCGATCCGGATCATCGCCGAGCACAACACCCCGGGCGACACGGCGGCGTTCGGACTCGAGTCGGCGGATCCCGTCGTGCGTGAGCAGAACAACCTGCTCGTCTCCGCCGAGGACTGTCTGGAGGCCGTTCGCGTCGTCAACGAGGAGGGCGGCTGGCGGCCAGGCGACGATCCGGACGACGACGGCCTGCATCGTGGCCCATCGACGGGACCGTCCGCCTCGCCTCGACTTCCCAAGCTGCTTCCGGGAATCAACCTCGTCCATGGCCTGCAGGGCGAACGTGAGGAGACCTTCGAGCACAACAGGCGGTTCCTCCAGCGCGTCTACGACGAGGGGTTGATGCTTCGACGGATCAACATCCGACAGGTGATGGCGTTCGCGGGCACGGAGATGGCCGAGACGGGCGCGGAGATCGCAAAGGACCACAAACAGCAGTTCAAACGCTACAAACAGGAGGTTCGCGAGACGATCGACAATCCGATGCTCGATCGGGTCGTTCCCCCGGGGACGATCCTTCCGAACGTCCACCTCGAGTACCATCAAGACGGGATGACCTTCGGTCGCCAGCTCGGTACCTACGCCCTGCTCGTCGGCGTCCCCGGCGAGCGCGAGTTGGGCCAGGCGATCGACGTGGCGATCGTCGATCATGGCTACCGATCGGTTACGGGCGTTCCCTACCCGCTCGACGTGAACGAGGCGTCGATGGGCGAACTGACGACGATCCCCGGCATCGCCCGGAGCACCGCCGGCGACGTGATCGTCGGACGCCCCTATGAGTCGCTCGCGGAAGTTCCCGTGGAAACGATCGACCTCTCGCGATACTTCGTGGCCGGGGGCACGGACGGCGTTCGGATTCCAGGGACGATGAAGTCCACCGAGCCGACACCCGGCAGAAGCGACTGATGCTCCGTCGCGTCCCGATCCGATCACCCTCGACGCGCACGCCAAGTGGCGCGACGAATACGTACGTCCTCGGAGACCTCCTCGTCGATCCGGCCGGTCGCCACCCCGATCTGGATCGGATCGTCGAGGCGAGGCCGATCGAACACGTCGTGGTTACCCACACGCATCCCGACCACGTCGGAGCAGTCGCCGAGTACGCGGCGTCCGCGGAGGCAACGGCGTGGGCGCCGAAGGCGTTCGCCGATCGGTTCGAGAACGCGACCGGGATGGGACCCGATGCCACGTTCGAGGATGGCGATGTGATCGGAGACGTCGAGGCGACCGCGATCGGGACGCCAGGTCACGCCATCGACCACGTCGCGTTCGCGGTCGATTGCTCGGACGAGGACGTCACATTCGCGGTCGATCACCTGGATGAGGAGGACGCAAACGATCCCGACCACGGCGGTCAGGAAGTGATCCTCAGTGGTGATCTCGCAGTGGCAGACGGCAGCGTCGTCGTCGGTCCCGACGGTGGCGGCCTCCGAACGTATCTCGAAAGCCTTCGTCGGCTCCGTGACCGCGATCCGGCAGTCCTGTATCCGGGTCACGGCCCCGCAATCGACGATCCCGAAGCGACCCTCAACCGGCTTATCCACCACCGCCTCGACCGGGAACGGTCGATACTCGACGCCATCGAGACGGGCGCAAGCGACGTTTCGGAGGTTCTGGATCGGGCCTACGAGAAGGACCTGACGGGCGTCGAGGACCTCGCTCGCGAGACCGTTCGTGCGCATCTCGAGAAACTCATCGAGGAAGGGCGGATCGACGATTCCTGGCACGACCGAGTTTGATCTCGACTCCCTGCTCGTCAATTCACGGCGGGGCCGCGGCGATGGAGGTAGTACTCGGTCAGCGTGCGAACGAGGATGGCGCCGAGAGCTACGAGTCCGAGGACGACCCCCATGAACAGGAGGCCGATGGCCCCCGGCCCGGGCAGGGGTTCGTCCGGAAGCGTACCGATGATGACGACGAACGCGCCCGCCGCGAGGAGAGTTATGATGACCTCGCCCGCGCGGACGGCCGTGTATGCCGGGTGGGCAGTGAGTCGATCGGCCGGCGAGTCGTCGGCGCGGACCACTCGGTAGCCAGCGAACAGCGTTTCCGCAAGGACGACGAGGGTGAGAGCGGGGCCGAGAACGGCGAGAAGGAGGAGGACACGAAGCTGCTGATCGGGGACGATCCGGAAGAACCCGAGTCCGGCAAAGACGAGGGTTCCGATGACGACGGCGAGCTTACAGGCCTGGAGGGGCTTGGTAGCGAGGAACTGGCGAGGCATCTCGTCTCGGTGTACGCGACCAGCGTCAGAAAAAACCGTCCCGATCGACGCGCGTCACCGTCGCACGCTCGTCGGTCACGACGCCGTATTCGGCGTCGGCGACGTCCTCGGGGAGCGACTTCGCCTCATCGGCGTATCGCGACCGGAGCGAGGCCACGATCGCATCGCGGACGCAGACACGCGTCGCCCGTCCGACCGGAGTGGCGCTCCCGGAGAACGTCGCGGGCTCGCCGGCGGGGTCGTCGCCGACGACGATCGCATCGGAGGTCGTCCCCGGGAATCCGGTCAGCGTGAGCAGCGTCGCGGCCTTCGCTTCGGCGACGACCGCGAGCAGGTTCGCGAGCGCGCCGGGTTCGAGCGCCCGCGTCGTGCCGGCGATCACGTTGACAGTACCGTGGTGGTGTCTCACGTCGGTTCCGGGCGGGGATCGCCTCGCGCTCCTGACCGACGCCTCCCGATCGCGATTGGCGACCGGCAGCGCGGCCGGGTTCGATATCCCGGCTGTGGCGACGACCGCGACCGGGCCGAATTGCGCGTACCGCGCATGCGTCTGATCGACACCGGTGAGGAGCGCGGGGGCAGAAGCGGGATGGGTGGACGCGGAATCAGATCGGGAGCCGACATCGACCGGATCAAAGCCGGCCCGATCGATCCGATCGGCCACGTAGGTCCGGAGGTCGTGATCGTCGAATCCCTCGGGCACGGTGAGGTTGTAGGCGGCGTCGGCGATCCGCTGCCCGCCGTCGAAGCCGGTCGAGAGGAAGCGGGTGTCCGGTCGGCCGAGCCGACAGACGCCCTCGGCCAGGGACACCTCGAAGAGCGGGTCGGTGTTCGAGTCCACGGAGGGATCGGCTGGATCAGACATCGAGCGCCTGGAGAAGTCCCTCATTCTCCGCCGGCCGTCGCACGGCGACTCGGAGGTGGCGATCGAGCGTTCGGAAGGTGCGGGCATCGCGGATCACGTAGCCAGCCTCGCGAGCGTCGTCGATCAGCGCGTCGACGTCGACATCGTTCGCCTCGACCTCGAAGAGCAGGAACGGGGCATCGGAGGGAAACACGTGAAAGCGCGTCGCGAGGCGATCGGCCATCCGCTCGCGTTCGATCGCGACGCGCTCGCGGGTTCGTTCGAGGAAGTCCTCCCGACCGAGACAGTGCGTTCCGATCGCGGCGGCGGGCGTCGAGAGCCCCCAGGAGGGGCGTGCCGTTTCGAGCGCTTCGCGCCACTCCCCAGTCGCGACGAGAAATCCCGAGCGTAGTCCGGGAAGCCCGAAGACCTTGGTAAGCGATCGCGCGACGACGACGCCCGGTTCCGGCCCGATACTCGACCGGTCGGTGAAATCGAGGAATGCCTCGTCGACGAGAAGCGGCGTCTCGCTTGCACGACAGCGCGCCGCGAAATCCGCGAGTTTCGAGCGTGGATACACCTCACCCGTCGGATTGTTCGGCTGACAGACGATTGCGAGGGCGTACTCCTCGGGATCGGCTTCGAGGATCGCATCGTGAGAGACGAACTCGGGTCGGCCGCCCTGCAGGCGGGCCTCGCGGGCATACTCACTGAAGGAGGGCTCCGGAAGAAGCACGCGGTCGCCCGCGGAGACCGCGATCGCACATACGAGTCGGATCCCGGCGAGCGCGCCGGCGGTCGGGATCACTTTTCGAGCGTCACACCCGAGGGAGGCGCCGGCAGCGGTCCGAAACTCGGTGTAGCCGTCCTCGGGATACCGTCGGGAGGCGGGGAGGGCTGCCTCGTAGACCGGCGCGATCCCCGAGGGAGATTCGGGGTTCGTGTTCGCGCTAAAATCCACCACGGAGTGGTCGCTCGTCCCACCGTGTGGAACGCGCTCGAGGGCGTTGAGGGCATCGAGATCCATACGAAAGGGACCGTCGCCGCCGGCACAAAGCTTCCGCTCGTCGCATCATCGACCGCGAACGGTCGATACCGGCGATCGATACGGCCGATCGACACCGGCGATCCCCATTCAAACGCGATCGCGAGCGACCGCGAGATCGCCGGGACGATTCACGTTCACGGCGAGATCCGGATCGTCGAGGACCCACCGCCGACCGGGGTCCGATTCCTCGGCGTCGGCATCATCGGGACCGTCATCGGCGTTCGTCCTGGACCCGACCACGTTCAATCCAGTCGGCGCGAGGGAACGACCGCCGGACTGGAGAGTCGTGTCGGCGCTCACGCCGAGTCGCCGTTTCGTCTCGACGGGGACACAGACGGAAAGCGATCGCTGTGACGGAGGGCCGTCACCGGACGCGTCGACGTTCCCGTCCGGGTGCAGAAACCGATCGACGGTCGAATCCACGTGGGACTCCCGAAGCAGCGGTAGGTCGGCGACGACCGTGAGCGCTGGCGTTCCAACGGCCTCGATCGTGGAGGTGAGATCCGCCACGTACCCCTCGCCGGTCCCCTCGTGAACGTGGAGGTCCGCCGTCGAATCAGGGACAAAAGCGGTCGGAGACGCCGATGATGAGAGCGAGGTCGACGAGACGCGTTCGAGATGATCGAGCGTCTCGGGCGTCTGCGGTGAGGCGACCGCGTGAACTGACTCGATCGAGTCGGTGGAGAAGAGGACTTCGAGCACCCGATCGACCATCGGTCGCCCATCGACGGAAACGAGAGGTTTCTCAGCGTGATCGACGACGACGTCATGCGTCTCGGGCTCCGTCGATCCGGTCAAACGCGTTCCTCGACCGCCACACAGCAGGATCGCGGGAAGCGCGAACGTCCTCGCGATGGGTCTCACGCGATCGTCCACGCGATCACCCCGGCGTGAATCGCGAGCGCCCGCCCGAGTTCGTTTGCAGCACCGAGTACGTCGCCGCTGACGCCGCCAAGCCACGATCGCGTGCGGACGAGAAGCACGACCGCGACGACAGGGCCGGCAAGTAGTGCCGCGAACGCCGCGGGGAGAACGTCGCTCGGGACCCCGACGACTGCAAATAGCGCGACGACGCCGGACGGAACGAGGGCCCGCTTCCCGGAGACGTCGATCAGTCGCGATCCGAGCCCCTCGTGGGCCGCGGTGCCGAGACAGACGAGGGTCGCCATCCCGAGTTTAGCCCCGATCTCAGCAGCGAGCGCGATCCGGAACGCGACGGGAGCGATCATCGACGGCGTCGAAGCAAGCCCGGCGGCACCGAACGCGAGTGCGAACAACGTGACGACGAGCGCGAGTACGCCACCCACCCCGACACCGGCGTCCCGCAACGCCTCGCGTCGGCGCTCCGGATCATGAGCCGCGATGGCGTCGCCGAGGTCGGCCAGTCCGTCGGCATGTGTGACGCCCGTAAGCAGGTAGACCGCGAGCAGGTAGACCGCGACGACGGTCGGCCACGGGAGCGGTAGGAAAAACGCTGCTCCCGCAATCGCCCCGACGACCGCTCCGACGATCGGCATCGCCCAGGGTGACCGTCGGAACGCCTCGAAGTCCGCCTCGGCGGGGCCGGGAACGGGGATCCGAGTGAGAAACGCGATCGCGCCGCTGAGCGCGTGGATCGAACTGCGGATCGAACCTCCCGAACGGTCGGCTGACGGCGATTCGGGATCACTCATACGACCACGAACACCCCGACGATCGGCGTACTACCAGACGTCGAGAGGCCGACAACGAGCGGGACGATCACGGCGATCGCGATCCCGATCCATCCGGCCCGGTCGACGATCCGAATCCCGGCCTCGGCACGGGAACCATCCGGAAGGGTTGCATCGGCGTTCAACGTGTAGACGTCCGGTTTCTCGAGTCGACTTCCGATGACGGCCGCGATCGTCGCCATCGGCCATCCCGAGTTCGGTGATGCCGGGATGCGGGCGAAACGGTGGGCAGTTCTAAGCGCGGCCGGCCGACCGGCCGCGAACGCGAGAAGGGCGGCGGAGACACGTGCGGGGGCCCACATCACGGCGTCGTCGAGTCGCGCTGCGGCCCACCCGATCGGGCGCGTGGGGTAGCCGATCATCGAATCGAGCGTGTTGACGCCCTTGATCCACGCGGCCGCGCCGGCAGCGAGCGGGAGCGCGAGATCGGGTCGGTCGGCCGCTGAAACGATCGTCGCCGCCACTACGAATCCGAGAAGCGGTGCGATCAGTCCGTCGGCGAGGTTTTCGGCGGCACTCTCGACAGCCGCCGATCGGACCTCCCCGGGAGAGAGATCGGAGGCGTCGCGCCCCGCGAGAGCACGGAGATCCCGACGGGCGTCGCCGAGATTCGTC
Organism: Halopenitus sp. H-Gu1; assembly: GCF_041821145.1. Lineage (NCBI taxonomy): Archaea > Methanobacteriati > Methanobacteriota > Halobacteria > Halobacteriales > Haloferacaceae > Halopenitus > Halopenitus sp. H-Gu1. Next base: position 232,006 of record NZ_JBGUBC010000001.1, read on the forward strand.
TCGGAGCGTTCGACGACGCGGCGGGCAGTCGATCCCAACAGACGACGGCTCGAACACGAAAACAGGACGAGCGCCGCGATCGTGATCGCGAACGCGGTGGAAAACGTGCCGGCAGCAAAGACGATCGCGAACGCGAGACCGCCGAATCCGAGCGGAACGAGAGCTGCGATGGCTACGCCCGTCCGTCGCGAGTCCGGGACTCGTCGGTCGAGATGATCGACGATGTCGCCGAGCCAAGCGACCGGATGGAGATGACGAGGAGGTTCGGCGAACGCGCGATCGAGGACGGCCGCCATCACCACGGCGAGGGCGGCCGACCCGGTCACCGCCTGGCCTCCAGCCGCGTCGGAAGATCCGAGAGGGACGTCTCGGTGACGTCGAGAAACCGTCCGCCGACCGCCTCGATCCCCCCGTCCTGGGCCGGATCGTCACCGACGTGGGTGATGTCCGCGACGGCGACACCGAGCGCGTCCGCCGCGGCTTCGAACGCCTTCGGATGGGGCTTGCGCCAGCCGCAGCCGATACTCGTCGTCACCGCATCAAACTCGCCGCGGAGTCCGGCGCGGACGAGCGTTCGGGGAACGAGTTCGGGAACGGAACAGTTCGAGAGGATCCCGACCGGACCCCGATCGCCTGCTGCCTCGATCGCCTCGGAGGCCCCCTCACGAACCGCCACGTCGGGATCGAAGGCCGCGACGACCGCGTGGCGGGCCGCGTTATCCGAGACGTCGACTCCGCGTGAGGCGAGCGCATGGGCGACGTGGGCGGGCAGTGGAACCGACGCGCCCTCGGGCGCGTCAACGTGGACCTCGCCGTAGGCGAGGTGCCAGTCGTCGGGGACGTGCACGTTACGAGCCTCGAGCTCGCGAGCGACGGCCTCGGCGGGGTCGGTCGGGTACTCGATGTCGACGAGCGTCCCGAACAGATCGAAGGTGACTGCCACGTTGGGAACCGGTAGGAGCGTGCCGGGATTGAACCTGTCGATCAGTGCGATCGAAACCGATATCGAAACGGGTCGAAAGAGAAACCGAAACGGGTCGAAAAGAAATCGAGAGATCAGACCTGCCGGGCGAACGCGAGGGTGCCGGAGACGTTCTCGATGTATGCTCGGACCGTCTCGCCCTCCGAGGCGCCGGGAACGAATATGGTGTACTCGCCGCGTTCGGCCACTCCGTCGCCCTTCCGGCCGGTTCCGACGATCTCGACCTCGTAGGTCGTTCCCTGTTCGACCGTCTCAGCACGTGTTCGGCTCGTACTAGCCCGTTTCGCGACCGGCCGGAACGCACCACACGCCTCACACCGGAGCATGGGCGTTCGGTCCTCGGTCACGAGTCGCGTGTCGGGCAGTCCACACTCCGAACAGGTCACGTAGGAGGCGACGTAGGCGTCGAGGGCCTCCTGGAAGTCGTCGGCACGGAAGTTACCGTTATACCGGGCGACGCCGTTTTCGTACTGGCCGGCAGTACCGAGTTCACGTTGGATGTTGGAGTGAACGTGCTCGGGGTCACGCGAGAGCGCATCAGCGATCGCAGAGAGGTTCGTCAGTCGGGTGAACGCACCGTCCTTTTGTGCGATCGGATCCGGAACGCGGAGCCGCTCGTCGGAGCCGCCGAGGTCCGGCAGCGAGTCGATCGCACGATCGAGACTGGCCTGATAGTCCATACGGCGATGAGGCGGCAGAGACGGAAATCGCTTCCGGGTTACCAGGGAGACGGGTAGTCGAGGAATCCCGTCGGACGGTCGTGATCACGAATGACCGACGATCGTCTGACGCGGAGGAAGATACTTATACACACCGCCAAGATCGATAGACGTACCATGAGCAAGATCACGTTCCGCGCCGACGACGACCTCGTCGACCGCTTGGAGGAGTACGACGCCTCCAAAAGCGAGGTCATGCGGGAGGCGCTGCGCACCTACCTCGGTGCCGCGGAGGCACCGGATTCGGGGAGCGCGGGATCCGCGTCCGACGTCGACGACGCGATCGCGGAACGTGTCGACGACCTGATCGCCGATCGGCTGGATACGGCGCTCGACGAACGACTTGGGTCCGCCCGCCTCGGACCCCGTGGCGACGCGTATACGCCCGAGACGGGACGGAATATCAACGTAAACGTCACACTCGATGGGGTTTCCGTCGATCGGTCGGACACGGTCGATACCGAGGAGACCGTCCCGACCGAGGAGGACGAAGAACGTAAGACACGTGATGAAAACACGTCCGAACGCACGCAAACGGACCGTAAAGCGTGTGCGAGTTGTGGCGAAAACATGCCCGAAGACCACGTTTACTGCCCGAATTGTGGTGAGAAGCGATCCCACCGCGTGTTCTGTGAGTGCGGCGACGAGATCCGCTCCGACTGGTCGTTCTGTCCCGGATGTGGTCGGCGAACCCCCGCTGCGGACGTTCTAGACACCCACTGAAACGCCGTAAACGTGTGTTTCGGGCCCGTATACGCAGCTTTTGTATCTGTGTCTTACATTGGCCGGTAGTTTTAAGTATTCTCCCTAAGAGGATACATCCGCGTAAGACGGTCGTCTTACAGACGATCGCCACGACGGCTATCTCAATTCCGTCGGGCGATTTCGTGTGTAGGACACGCACGACATGCGAGATCACCGTCTTACCGGGGGAATGACCATGGAGCGTGTGACACTACGAATCCCGAAACAGCAGATAGAGGAGGTCGAACAGATGGTCGAAACGGGCGAATTTCCGAACCGGAGCGAGGCGATCCGGTCGGCCGTCCGTGAGATGTTGAACGAACAAGACGGCGAACACGAGACCCGTCGGCGCACCGAGCGCAGCTGGGCGAAGGTGTAACGATGCAGGACATCGTTCAGGACGCACTCGAGAACGCCGAGGCGGAAAAGCGCGAGATGGACGAGGGGATGGACGATGACGACTTCGGCGATCCCCGAATCGTCATCGTCGGCGCCGGCGGTGCCGGAAACAACACGATAAACCGGCTCTACAACATCGGCGTCAACGGCGCGGACACCGTCGCCATCAACACCGACAAACAGCACCTCAAGATGATCGAGGCCGACACGAAGATCCTGGTCGGCAAGTCGCTGACCTCCGGGCTCGGGGCAGGCGGCGACCCCAAGATGGGCGAGCGTGCCACCGAGATGGCCCAGGGGACGATAAAGGAGGTCCTCGGCGACGCCGACCTCGTGTTCGTCACCGCGGGCATGGGCGGTGGTACCGGTACCGGCGCCGCCCCGGTCATCTCGAAGATCGCCAAAGAGCAGGGCGCGATCGTCGTCGGGATGGTCTCGACACCGTTCAACGTCGAACGCGCCCGCACGGTGAAAGCCGAGGAGGGCCTCGAGGAGCTACGGAACGAGGCCGACTCGATCATCGTGCTCGACAATAACCGCCTCCTCGATTACGTGCCGAATCTGCCGATCGGGAAGGCCTTCTCGGTGATGGATCAGATCATCGCCGAAACGGTAAAGGGGATCTCGGAGACGATCACCCAGCCGTCCCTCATCAACCTGGACTACGCTGACATGTCCACGATCATGAATCAGGGCGGCGTCGCAGTGATGCTCGTCGGGGAGACACAGGACAAAAACAAGACCCAGGAGGTCGTCAACGACGCGATGAACCATCCGCTTTTGGACGTCGACTATCGCGGCGCCTCCGGCGGGTTGGTGCACATCACGGGCGGTCCCGATCTGACGTTGAAGGAGGCAGAAGGGATCGCGAACAACATCACCGAGCGACTGGAAGCGAGCGCCAACGTCATCTGGGGCGCCCGTATCCAGGATGAGTACAAAGGCAAGGTGCGTGTGATGGCGATCATGACCGGCGTCCAGAGCGCTCAGGTCCTCGGCCCGTCCACCCAAAAGCAGGCGGACAGGTCGCGTGCAAGTATCAACGGCGGAGAGCCGACCGAGCCCGTAGGTGGCAGCGCCGAAGCCGCCAGTTGGGAGTCGGACGGCGGTACCGAGCCCGCAGAAAAGCACAACGGGCTCGACGTCATCCGCTAGGCGGGTCAACCCGTCACGCCACACGAGGTCTCGCCGCCCGATCCACCGCATTTTTTCGACGTCGCGATCCGGTAGCTGAGGCCACGAACGGAAGACGAAAGGGGACGGATCGTCGCGTGCCGTCGTCGCGTTCGGAGCCAGAAATCGTCGGACGACCGACAGACACACGTATTCGGAGCCGGATGTACGGACGATGTTGGGGTTGGAACACGGATTCCGGATCGTCGACGTCCACGCACAGTTGGACCCCGACGAGGAGTCCGTGATCACCCACGGTCGGGACATCACGCCCGAGCGACTCGAACGCGAGATGCACCAGGCCGGCGTGGTTCGAGCGATCGTCTCGCCGGGACGCAGACCGCCGGATGAAAGCTACCTGCGCGTGAACAACGCGGTCGCACGATTGAGCGTGGACCGGCCGTTTCTCGCCTTCGCCCGGCTCAACGGCCCTCGCGATCCGTCCGGAACACCGATCGCGCGGGTTCGAAACCTCCGAACCGAACGCGCCGACCACCACACCCGACCCGACGACGTCGAACAGTACGCCTACGACGATCGGTTTCATGGCTTCAGGATGGCTCCGGCCTACGACGGGATCCCGGAGAGCGACGTCCTCGACCGGCTCGAGCGTGCCGGCCAGCCCGTGCTGGTCGACGGCGGGACCGCCTTTCCGCCCGCTCGACTCGAGGAGACCCTACTCAGCCACGAGTTTCCGATCGTACTCGGGAGCTTCGGCGGCTATCCGCTCGAGACGGAACTGATGCGGGAGGCGCTTGCCCTTCTCGAGGAGTACGACGAGTTGTATCTAGATACGAGTGCAGTCCGATTTCGCGACGTGCTCGAAACCGGTCTCCTCGAACATCCGGACCGGATCCTCTTCGGGAGCGGCGTCCCGGATATCCATCCGAACGTCGCCGTGATGGAGATCCTGACCCTCGACGTCTCCGAGGACCTCATGCGGCGGGTGTTCACGAAGAATGCCTCGCGAGTGATCCCCGGACTGGCCGCCGGCGCGGATCTGTGAAACGTTCCGGAATCGACGTGGCCGTCGTAGGATCCCGTTCTGCGATAGTTTGATCCTCGATCGTGGATCGTTTTGGACACATTCTCGAACGAACACGCACGAATCTGCGATCGTTCCGATTCGTTTTTGAATCGCTCGCTCCAAACGTGGATATGACCCGGATCGTCGTGGTCGACAACCACGGGCAGTTCACACATTTGGAGCGTCGCGCGCTGCGCGATGTGGGCGTGGACGCCGAGTTGATCGACAACGACACTCCACCTTCGGAGATCGACGCGGACGGTATCGTCCTCTCGGGAGGACCAGACATGGATCGCATCGGCCGCTGTCGCGAGTACCTCGAGTTGGATGTTCCCGTTCTCGGGATCTGTTTGGGAATGCAGATCATGGCCGCCGAACTCGGCGGGTCGGTCGGCAGTGGAGAATACGGCGGCTATGCCGACGTGGACGTGACGATCACGGACGAGACGGATCCGCTCCTTGGATCGCTTGCGCCGAGCACGCGTGTCTGGGCATCCCACGCCGACGAGGTGAAGACGCTGCCGGACGGCTTCGTTCGGACCGCAAAATCGGACGTCTGTGACATCGAGGCGATCGCGAACGTCGAAACTGATCTGTACGGCGTCCAGTGGCACCCGGAGGTCGCCCATACCGAGGAGGGGGAGGCAGTCTTCGAGAACTTCCTCACGATCTGTGAATCGAACTGAACGGGGGATGCCGATTCCACGCCGACGTATCCGATCGATGCGGTGGTGAACGGCCAGTCGTCCGGATCCTGATCGAAGGGGGGTATTTTTATGAGTGAAGGGGAACACGTTAATCCGAATACGTGAGAAATATTACCAAACTGGAACGGCGGTGAGGGGGAGAATAACTCATGTACTCGATCGAAGAACTCGGAGAACGATGGCACCAGATATTCCGAATACTCGCTGCAGGACCGCGGCGTCAGACGATCGGATCGCTGATGGAGGCACCACCGGACCGAACGCTGTCGCTTCCGGAAGCCGCAAACATGCCGGACTATCGGCTCGATCCCGAACAGCTCAAACATGACCTCGTTCATCATCACCTCCCGATGATGGGACAACCCGGATTTATCGAGTGGGATCAGGAACCGTTTAGCGTAAAGCGGGGCCCGAACTTTGAGGAAGTGGCAGCAGTGATCGAGGCGATCGCCAGCTACGACGATCTTCCACAACAGTTGCGGAGGGGATGCCACTTCTTCGAGGAGCACGGGGAGAGTTCATGACTCGTCGATACGAGGTGACTCCGGAGATCGTCGAGGCCATCGCTGAAGTGGACGGTATCTCTCCACACGACCTCGAGTATACGTTGTATGAGTATATCGACACCGAAGCGCTCGAGAAACTCATGACGTCGGAACATCGCGACTGGGAACTGATGTTTCAGGTCCCGAATCACACAGTGATGGTTCGGGGAAACGGGCAGATACTCATCGACGGAGCAATCGTTCGAGATCTATCCGACCGACAGTTTGAACGAGTAGAGTGAACCCGAGCGGGACCCCTCAACTCACAATCGGAAGGCCCGTTCCATCCGCGCCCCACAACTATCACACTCGCGTCGATACAGTATTTGGGCGCCGGTAGTTACCGCCTCCCACTGTGTGTCCGAGTGCTCGTAGCCACACGACTCACAGACGGGCCGGTTCGCGTCCATTCGCTCGCGGAGGCGGTCGAATGGCGTGGTTCCGATCGTTTTCCCAGACATATGGTAACGATACGCATGGGACGGGAAAGTATCTATCGGTGGGATCGCGAATCGAAGTCGGGACGAAAAGACGGTGTGTCCCGCCGTGTTACGCCTCGAGAAGGTCGTCGACCGCGTCGGCGGCGGCCTCGACTGCCTCCTCGACGACGGCATCGGGGTCGGGCTCGGAGTCGGCGTCCCCAGCTGGGGCGTTCAAATAGACGTCGACCTCGAGAACGCCCTCCTCGAAGGTCACCGTCACGTCGAGATCGTCGACCTCGGATTGTCGATACCGGGAGAAGACGACACCCTCAGCCGCCTCAGCGGCGACCTGAACGACTTCCTCGTCGGATGGATCGGTCGCCCGCGCGGCGTCGTCCGATTCGCTGGCTCCGTTACGATCGGAGGGGTTGGACTGCCGTCCCGCGGGGTCCTCATCGGACATCTACGCGCCGCCGGCGCCCGGGCCGCCGGGTCCCATCGGACCGCCACCGCCAGCACCGCCCTGCAGGAGCTGCTGGAGCTCTTCCTGAAGGCTTTCGAACTGCTCTTGGACGCGCTCTTCCTGCTTTTTGAGCTGCTCAACGCGGACTTCGAGGGAGTCGACCTTCTCTTCGAGGTCTTCTTGAGCGCTCTCGTAGTCGGTCTCGACGAGGATCTCGCCGACCTCGCGGTACATCGTGGCGTCCTCTTCGACGTCGTCAAGCGCGTCGAGTGCGGTCTTCGAGTCGTTGAGAACGGACTGGGACTGCTCTTTCTGTTGGGCGACCTGCTGGGCGGTCTCCTGAAGATCCTGCAGTTCCTCTATTTTCTCTTGTGCTTCCGGCGGCATGTTGCCCTGCATAAACGGGAGGAAGCGTCCCGGACTGAAAAACCCCCGACTTTGTCCCTCACGCCGAGTCGGACTCGAACGTCCCGCGGGAGCCGGCGTTCACGACGGTCTCCGCGACGTCGACGAGCCGCGTCCAGCTGTTGAAGCCGGCGCGCAGAGCGACGAGATCGCGTGCACGGATCCGAACGATCACCGTCGCCCCGTCCCGGTCGAGTTCGACACTCGATCGGTCGTCGTCGATCGCATCGACCTCCGGGGCCAAGGCGTCGATCACGGTCCGGGCGAACTCGTCGTCGGTATACGGGAACCGAACCACGAGGTCGTGGGCGAACGTCGACGAATTCTCGCCATCGATGGGTCTCGAGTCGGCGGGAGATCGGGAGCCGAAAAGGGAATCCGGGTCGCCCGCAGAATCCGAATCGGCGACCGACCCGGAAAAAGGACCGACGTCGGTGGCGTCGTCGATAGTCATGGTCGAATCGTGATCGGAAATGGGGAAGCGAAACGGCCCGGACGAACCGAATCGATCGGGCGGACGGAAGGGCCCACGGGGATCGTTACTCGACGTTGACTTCCTTGATGCCGCCGCCGCGTTCCTTCAGAAGAACTCGGTGGCCGCAGTACGGACAGCGCACGCCCCCGTACTCATCAAGCGTGACGTTGCGCTTACAACGGGAACACCGGTAGCTCATTATTCCTCTTCCGCCAACGCGGCACGGATCGATCGTCGAACCGTCCGCCCGCCGGGGGTCTCGGGGCGGTAGGCACCGCCGGCGAAGGTCTCCCCCGTCTCCTCGTTCACCCAGATGCCGGTGCCGATCCGCTTTACGGAGTCGCCGTCGACGGTGGCCTCGCGCATCTCTCGTTCGATGTCCTGGACGCGTTTCCGGGCGACTCGCCCGTACCGCGCGCCGAAACGACCCGCGCTGCCGGTCGATCGTGCCTTCTTCTCGGCCATAGTACCGTTTTCTACCGCCAGCAGAACTAAAAAGGCTACGAGTCGCCCTCGGGATGAGAGACGGACACGGTCGAACGAACGGAATACCCGGGAGGGACGGGGAAAACGACCGATCGACCGACCCGACACCGACGCGCTCACAAGTCCGGACCGCGAGGTCCGATTATGGACGATATCGACGTCGAGCCGGTCGAGAGCGTCGACGAGGGGTCACGAACGGACGCGGACGCAGACGCGGTGACGTCCACTGATGCGGACCTCCCGTCGGAGATCGACGCTCCCGAGTACGTGCTTTATGGCGGCAAGGGTGGAGTCGGAAAGACGACGATGGCGGCCGCCACCGGCCTCTCCTCGGCCGCGGAGGGAACGTCGACGCTCGTCGTCTCGACCGATCCGGCCCACTCGCTTTCGGACACCTACGGCGTCGAGATCCCGGCTCGGCCGTCCCGGATCCGGGAGGATATCCCACTGTACGCGGCTGAGATCGACCCGGACGCGGCGATGGACGAGGGGATCTTCGGCACCGAAGGCGATCCACTTGGCGGACTCGGCGATCTCGGCGGGATGGCCGGAATGGCCGAAACGGATTCCGACCCGGACGGACCGAACGGATCGAGCGAGGAGGGACCGCTCGGGGGACTACTTGGCGGGACCATGCCCGGTGCGGATGAGGCGGCCGCGATGCGCCAACTGCTCGAGTATCTCGACGATCCGCGGTTCGATCGCGTCGTTATCGACACCGCGCCGACTGGACACACTCTCCGACTGCTCCAGTTACCGGAGATCATGGACTCGATGATCGGCCGGATGATGCGGCTCCGCCAGCAGTTCTCCGGCATGATGGACGGCCTAAAGGGAATGTTCGGTGCCGGGAGCGACGACGCCGACCCGAGCGCCGACCTGGATGCGCTTCAAGAGCGGATCAAGCGGCTTCGAAGCGTCCTTCGTGACCCCGATCGGACCGACTTTCGCGTCGTGATGATCCCCGAGGAAATGGGAGTGCTCGAGTCCGAACGGCTCGTCGATCGGCTCGGTGAGTTCGGGATCCCCGTCCAAACGATCGTGGTCAATCGGGTGATGGAGGATCTCGCGGACGTCGCCGACGTTGATCCCAAGTGGGTGGTCACGCCGAACCACGAGGAGTGTGCGTTCTGCGAACGGCGCTGGCAGGTACAACGGGATGCGCTCGCGCGTGCGACGGACCTGTTTCGCGGTCGCGAGGTGAAACGCGTTCCATTGCTGGCCGACGAGGTGCGCGGCGAGGAGGCCCTCCGTGTCGTCGCGACCTGCCTGGAGTGAGGACCTCCTAGAGAGGGGTAGACTGGGAGAAGATCCTCTGATGAGGGGCAGACTGGCAGAGGGACCGAAGCGCACCGAATCTACCGTGAGAGCTTCCGTAGCAGGTCGTAGGCCGCATCGCGCATGCCGTCGGGAAGGTGCCGCGCGAGGACGGCTACACGCGGCAGGGTTCCCGGCTGAACGCGTGCCGGCGGGCGAGTCATGCTCGCGACGTTGAGGATCTCCGTTGCGACCGCTTCCGGTTCGACCGACCCGGGACCGTCGCCGGCGACGAGTTGAGTGTCTTCGAAGACGCGGTAGAACTCCTCGTAGGCACCCGACCGGACGTCGTCACGATCGGAGTCGCCCGGCTCGTCGTCGGGAGGAATCTCGTGACCGGCACGTTCGGAAAACCCGGTTCGAACCGAACCGGGCTCGACGACGACGACGTCGACGTCGTACTCAGCGAGTTCGTTGCGGAGCGCGTCCGACATTGCCTCGAGCGCGTGTTTCGAACCGGCATAGACGCCAGTACCGGGCATCGAGATCCGACCGAAAACTGACGAGACGTTGATTATCGTTCCATCGCGTTCACGCCGCATGCTCGGGAGGACGGCCCTGGCGAGTCGGTGGGGACCGTAGACGTTCACGTCGAACTGCTCGTGGACGTCCTCGATCGGAACGTCCTCGATCGGACCGAACCGCCCGTAGCCGGCGTTGTTCACGAGACAGTCGATCGATCCCTCGGCATCGAGGATCCGATCGACGACGCGGTCCACGTCCGAGTCGTCCGTGACGTCGAGGGTCGCGATCTCACAGCCCGCCTCGCCGAGCGTCTGGACGTCGGCAGGATTGCGCGCGGTCGCGTACACGGTCCAGCCCTCCTCGAGGAACGCGAGCGCGCTCGCGCGCCCGATCCCGGAGGAACAGCCCGTGATGAGTACCGTCTCTTGCACACTTGCCCGTCGTTCGGCAGGGGCATAACTTCCACCGTTCTAGGCGAGACGTGAGCGCGGTTACGACGGCTGAATCGAGCGCTTCACTTCGTCCGCATACACGTCCGCGAGCCGCGTCGGTTCGGGGAGTTTGTACCCGGCACACAGCGCGTCGACGATCGCGAGGGACGTCTCCGCGGAGACCCGGTGACCGGGACTCACGTACAAGGGGTTGATCCGTCGCTCGTTCGGGTACTGTCGCGACTGGTAGGCGTGGCCGAGCACGGTTCCATCCGGCGCCTCAACGCGATCGTCGGCGCGGACGGGCGTCGACCATCCCGCCGGCCGCTCCTCGGGGGAGTCATCCGGGGTTCCACAGAGGAGATTCTTTGCGACTCCGACGCTTGGGAGATCGAGGATGACGCCGATGTGCGTGGCGATGCCAGCCTGTCGAAAGTGGATCCGACCGGACCCGTCGAGAAGGGCGAGATCGGGATCGACGGACAACGTTGAGAGGGCATCGAGGATCGGACCGCCCTCACGAAAGGCGAGGAGGCCGGGAATATAGGGAATCGAAAGCGGCGAGACGGCGTAGGTCCGTTCGACGACCCGGTCGCCACGAAGGGCGACGACCGCCGAGATGACCGACTCCTCGAGAAACGCCTGGTCGATCCCGACGACGACCGGCGCGGACGGGTCGGGAGCCGGGTCAGTTCCGAGCGTCGGCCGTCGATCCGTGGGATCCGGAATGCCCGTCGAAAGGTCGAACGCGTCCCGCAGGGCGATCTCGTCCGGATCCACCTCGATCGCATCCTCGAAGATCGCGGCGTCGGAGATATCTCGCTGAAGCGTTTCCATCTCCTCTCGCGACAGATCGGGGTCGGGGAGAAACTCCGGTCGGACGAGATCGAGGTCGGAGCGATCGGGCGACGGTTCGTCTGCGTCGGGATCGCGGTCCGACATCCTCACCGACCCCGACCGCCGGGACCGCGAGGACCGCCTGGACCACCCGGACCGCCGAACCGGATCTGGCTCGGTGCCCGCATCCGGTCTTTCACGCGTTTCCCGTAGGCGAGTCCCACGACGAGGCCGGCAAGGTGGGCCCAGTGAGCGATCCCGCCAGCGCCCCCGCCGATTCCGAAGAAGACGCTGACGATCGCGAACCCGACCGTCAACAGCCACAGCGGCATGGGAATGAAGAAGTAGAGATAGACTCGGAGGTGCGGGTTCAATACGGTGAGCACGCCCATGATTGCCATGATCGCGCCGGAGGCACCTACGACGCCCGGTCCCACGGATCCGAGAAGGAATCCCATCCCGATCTGGGAGAGTCCGGCGAGGACGCCAGCGCCGAGAAACAGCGCGGCAAAGCGGCTCGATCCGATCCGTCGCTCGACCGGCGGGCCGAAGAAGTAAAGCACGATGGAGTTGAGCGCGATGTGTGCGAAGTTTCCGTGAGCGAACACCGACGTGACCCACGTCCAGACGTAGGTGAGATGATCCGGCCGAAGAACGAAAAGTGAGCGGGAGAACTCCTGACCGACGAGCACGCTCGCCACGAGTTGTGCGAGGAACGTCGTCCACATCGCGGCCAAAAACAGGAACGTGAGGTTCCCCCGGAAGTAACCGAGCACGCCGCCCGTCGAGGCCGCATTCGAAATCCGTCGACGAACGCGGTCCGTCCTCGATCGTGTCCGGTCCCTCCCGGTGGGAGAGTCCGCAACGACCGAGTCGTCGAAGCCGCTATCGAAGACGCTCGAAGGGTCGTTCCAGTCCTCAAGGCCCGGGCAGTCGTGATTCTCGGGAAGCCGATGATCCGCACAGAACGTTTGTCCACAGCGGTGACACTGATACGGGAGATTCTCGTAGGCACCACACTCGTCGCACGTCGCCATTATCTCTCCGTTGTGGCGGCGCCGGTAAAGCGGTTTGGCTCTCGAATCGGGCGGAACTGCCTTCGCGACACCCCCACGTCAGTCGGGATGAAAGCGGCGAACCGACCGTACCGAAGCGATTAAGCGATGGAGACGCCAATCGCCGGACATGCAACACCTCATCATCCGTGGCGACCCCGGCATCCGTCAAGACGCGGTGATCAACTACGAAGGTGAGGAGATGATCTGTTTCTCGGTGAACCGCCAGGGCGACTGGCATGGTCCCGACGAACCCCACCTATGGTGTACGATCGGCACGGAGGAGGAGCGTGAAACGTTCGAGAAGCGCGAGTACGTCCCCCACTGGCTCGAGACGGAGTCGATCGAGGCCGAAGAACTCGACGTGATCACGGCCAAGGGCGAACTCGCGGTCTAGTCGGGTCGGTCACTCACGATTGCTCCGGAAGTGACGCATCGAGGCGGCAGAGCGTCCCGTAGTTTACATACGGAGACGACTCACCGGCCCCATGACCGAACGTGATGTCGACACGTCGACGACGAACGCCGGCACCGATTCACTCACCCCTGAAGACGTATCGACGGACGGTCACCGGGACGGGAACGAGAACCGAAACGGTGGCCACACCACGGACGAGACTCCCGATGGACGTGAGCTGCTCGAACACGACCGGCTCGTCGATCGTGTCGACGCGATCGAGCGGGCACTCACCGGCGAGGGGGACGGAGCGGTGGTCGACCTGTCCGACCGGACCGAACTCGATGCGCGAGTGAACGATCTCGACTCGCGAGTGGAAACGATGGCGGAGCGGCTGGACGAACTCGCCGCCGCCACACAGGCGGTTCGGGGATACGTCGGGAGCATTCGGGCGGTCAACCGCGAGATCGAGAGCCGCGCGGATCTCGCACTCGCGACGGCAGAGCGGGTCGAAAGAGGCTGTGAGGCGACAACCGGAACCGGAACGGCCGTCGAATCACCTGGGTTCGAGGAACCGCCCGCACGATCCGGTCGTCGAACTGACGGGGGGAATGGCGGCGAACTCGGGGACGAACATACCGGAGAGGATTGCTCCAGGATCGAGGACGAGACCACCGTCGAAACGGAACGATCCAGTGGACTGACGGGTCGGAGAAACGAGGGCCGAACGGAGCGGAGAGATCGGACTGAACGAAAAAGTAGAAACAAAACCGAACGAAATACCGCGATCCGAACGCCGACCACGCCGACGAACGCGTCCGACCGGACCGATACCAGCGCGAGCGGTCGGCCGCCGGCGGTCGCGGCAGCTGTTCCGGACGTCGGAGAGATCGACAGGATCCCCGACACGTCGGGAAGGGATGCCGAGTCGTCCGAATCGGGCGTCCTCGCCAGACTCCGGAACGTGTTGTGATACGAACGGTACTCGCCGTCGCGATCGCGGTCGGGCTATTGGCGGTGGCCGCACCCGCACTTGCCGACGCACGGGAAGGTGCAACCCGGACGGAACTGGATCGGATCGCGACCCACATCGAGCGTACGGGAGCGGATCTGGCGTTCGGATCGACGGCTGTGGCCGATCCGGATCTCACACCGCGATCGGTCTTCCGAGTCACGTTGCCGTCGGGGTTCGCGAGGGCACCGATCGAGGAGGCAACGATCGGCTGTCGAGCGGACGTCGCTCCGAAAGACGCGGCTCGCCAAGACACCGAGACGAAGGGCTGTGAACTCCTGCTCGCTTCGCGGATGGCCGAAGCCGGCGTCGAGACGCAACCCATTCCCGGCGTCACGCTCGCACCGAAATCGTCGCCGATCGAGTTGTCGGTCGATGGAACGATTCTGCGCCTCACACACCGCAGACGCGACGGTCGCGACGTCGTCGAACTTCGTGAGATCAGCCCGACGAAGCAAAACGATACGGCGGAGGAAATGCGGTGATGATGGAAGAACAGGAAATGGAACTGATCGACGAACGGTTCAGCCGACCGGACGTTTAAATCGGATTCCGACGCAGACGGCGCATGATACCGCGTCGCGGACTCGGGAACGCCCTGAAAACGGTGCGTCACTACCTGGTCGGATCGGGGACACTTCGGGAGGACTCTCCCCGGTCGAGGGGATCGTGTCGATGCCAGTACACCTTCAAAGACGCGGATGGGGCGGATCCGGACGCTCGAACCACGCTCCGGATCGACGCGGACGACTGCCCCGGCGACGGGGCCCTCGCCGCAGCCACGGACTGTCGCGCGACGGTGGTTCGTGCGCTGGCGGATCGTGACGCCGACGTCGTTCGCGTCGAGACCGATGGCCGGGAATTCACCTATCTCGATCGTGCCCTCGGGCTATTGCTCGCCGCCGGGCGGTTTTACGATCGGGCGGTCGGACAGGAGCCTCAAACCGCCCAACTCGCCGCACGCGATCCGCTTCGTGCGGCACGGGAGGCGACCGGGAGAGCGGGTCCCCTCGAACGTGCGGCCGCGGAGACAGGGTTGGCCGAGATGGCAGCGGCAGTCGAGGGATACGGAGATGCGCTCCGTCCGTACGTCGCCCCAGCGATGGCGACCGCACGAGTTGCGACCCGGCTTCCGGTCGAGGCGACGCTAACGGACCGATGGGAGACGAGGACCGGCGCGACAGTCAGGATCTACGAGCATCCCAGCGCCCTGCGAACCTACCACCTCACGCCGCCGGAGGCAAGCCTCGATGCGGCGGAACTCGCGACGATCGTCGCCGCGAGGGATCGCCTGATCGACGACGATCGAGAACACGATCGGGGACCGGAACGGGCGATCCGAACCGTCCGGAAGAATGGACCGCTCTCCGCGAGACCAGACGGGGTGACGGGGAAGATAGCGGATGAAACGGGAGCGACCGAAAGCGAATTGGCACACGTCCTCCGGCGGCACACCCGAGGGTACGGGATACTCGAGGACGTCTTCGCCGACGCACAAGTGTCCGATGCGTTCTTTACGCCGCCGGTCGCCGAGACGCCGCTCCGGGTGGTCGTCGACGGGGAGCGCCTCCGTACGAACGTTCGGCTGTCGCCGCGTGGGGCGGCGACCCTCGCGTCCCGACTCCGTCGCGTCTCCGGTCGAGCGTTCTCCCGGGCGTCGCCAACCCTTGATACGACTCTGGAGACGCCGTCCGGGGCGATCCGGGTTGCCGCGACGACGCGGCCGATCAGCGACGGCTACGGGTTCACCTTCCGTCGCGGCGGCGAGGAGGCGTGGACCCTGCCGCGTCTCGTCGAGTGTGGAACACTCACCGGGGAGGCAGCCGGATTGGTCTCGCTCGCGATCGAGCGTGGCGTTGCCGGACTCGTCTCGGGAGGGCGCGGTGCGGGGAAGACATCGATGCTCGGCGCGCTCTTGTGGGAGCTTCCGGCGGAGACACGGGGAGTGCTGATCGAGGACACACCCGAACTACCGGTGGAACGACTCCAGCGATCGGGTCGGGACGTTCAGCGACTCTCCGTGGAGGACCAGGGCAACGGCGGCGAGCTCGCTCCGGCAGAGGCCGTCCGTACCGCGCTCCGGCTGGGAAACGGCGCGATCGTCGTCGGCGAGGTGCGCGGAGAGGAGGCCGCCGCGCTCTACGAGGCGATGCGTGTCGGGGCGAGCGGCGAGACGGTCCTCGGTACGATCCACGGAACGGATCCGGAGGCGGTTCGCGAACGAGTCCTCACCGATCTCGGCGTTCCGCCGGCGGCCTTCGCGAGCACGGACCTCCTTGTGCAACTTGCCGACCACCGCGTGACCGCGATCGTGGAGGTCTCGATGGGACGTAACGGGGTGATATTCGATCGGCTTTTCGAGCAAACGGAGAACGGGCTCATCGCGACGGGACGAATCGACCGGGGAACGAGCACGCTCGTGAACGACCTTGCGAGGGACGACGAATCCTACGCATCGGTTCGAACGCGGATTCACGAGCGGGCGAACGCGATCACGAAACGAGCGGAGACGGGAGCGACGTCCGCCGCATCAGTCGCGAGCGAAGTAGCCGATCGAGGGAGTTCGAGTCGATGACGGAAGATCCACCGGACCGCCGAAAAACTGGGGCAAGCGGAGTCGATAGCCGCATCTCGAGGATCGGATCGTGGTTCGCGAACATCAACGGACGAGGCACTGACGAGAGGAATGGACAAAACGGAGCCAGGAATCGAAACGACGACCGAAATGGAACGGATGATGAAGAACTTCGACGGGCACTCGCGTTCCTCGAACGCGATCGAACGCCGGAATGGATCGAGCGCCGGGCCCGACACGTGGGGCTGATCGTCGCGGCGATCATCACGATCGTCACGCTCCCCCTCGTTGGGAGTCTCGGCAGTACCTCAGTCGCCGCGATCGCGGGCCTGGCGTCCCACCACGTTCGGCGACGGTGGCCATGCTGGCTTGCTGAACTCCGTCGGACGCGCGCGCTCGGGACTGCTCCCGGCCTGATCGGCCGGATCGTGCTCCGGATGCGACTTGAACCCGCAACGGAACGGGCCGTCGAGTTTGCCGCTCAGACTGGAACGGGACCGCTCGCAGGAAGTCTCACGGACGCCGTTCGGCGATCCGATTCACGGCCCGGATCCGGGCTCCGCGCCTTCACCGAGGAGTGGCACCCGTGGTTCCCCGCGCTCGAACGGGCCGGTACCCGGATCCGAGCCGCGGCGAGCGCGCCCGCCGAACGGCGCGATCGGGGACTCGATCGCGCCCTCGAGGCGGTTGTCGACGGAACGACGGACCGGATGGCCGCGTTCATCGGTGACATCAGGGGGCCGATTTCGGGACTCTACGCCTTCGGCGTCCTGTTGCCGCTCGCGCTCGTGGCGCTGCTTCCGGCCGCTCGTGCGACCGGACTTCCGCTTGGCGCAACGACCATGGCGGTGGTGTACGTCGTAATCCTTCCCACGGTTTTGACTGTCGCAAGTGGCTGGATCCTGTTGCGACGTCCGGTCGCGTTCCCGCCGCCGACGATCGATTCGACCCACCCGGCGGTGCCGAAACGACGGCTTTCATCCGCCGTCGCGGGCGCTCTCACAGGGGTGATCGGGTGGCTGATCGGAAGCCTGCTCGTCGCCTGGAGCGCGCCGATCGTCGCGTGTGGATTCGGCGTGGGGTCCGGGGCGTTCCTCCTCGCGCGTCCGCGACGGCGTGTGCTCTCGCGAGTGAGAGCGATCGAATCGGCGTTGCCCGACGCGCTGGCGATCGTCGGCGGGCATGTCGCCGACGGAGTCTCCGTCGAGCGGGCGGTCCGCCATGCCGGAGAGGCGATCGATGGTCCGGCAGGCGAGGCGTTCGACGCCGCGGCGCGTCGAAGTCGAACGCTTCGAGTGGACATCGAGTCCGCGTTATGTGGAAACACCGGCCCGTTCGCAAACGTTCCAAGCCCCCGGGTTCAGGGAGCGATCGCGCTCCTCGCGATCGCCGCCCGTGAGGGACGTCCCGC
This sequence comes from Halopenitus sp. H-Gu1, assembly GCF_041821145.1. NCBI lineage: Archaea > Methanobacteriati > Methanobacteriota > Halobacteria > Halobacteriales > Haloferacaceae > Halopenitus > Halopenitus sp. H-Gu1. Next base: position 250,053 of record NZ_JBGUBC010000001.1, read on the forward strand.
CGGCGACGTGGTGATCGAATTCGCCGACCAACTCGAGGAACTTCGAACGCTCGAACGGGATGCGACGAGGCGGATCGCGACGGTCACTCGGACGATCGCGAACACGGCTACCGTATTTGGCCCCCTCGTGGGCGGGGCAACGGTGGCGCTCGCGTCCGGCATGGAGGGTGGGACGATCGCCGCAGGTGCGGCTCTCGATCCGACTGCCGGAGGGCCCGTCGGCGGCCCCACAGCGACCGGAGGACTTGGGGCAACGCCGGTGGTGGAGCCAATCCCGGTTCCCGTACTCGGGCGGATCGTGGGAATCTACGTGTTGCTCCTGGCAGCGATCCTGACCGGACTGTCGACGCTGCTTGAGCGAGGGTTCGATCCGACGCTCGTCTCCTACCGGATCGCGATCGCGCTTCCGACCGCGACGGCGACGTATCTCGCGTCGTTCCTCGGCGCGAATCTCCTCCTGTGAGGGACACGGAACGTCAGCGAGTGAGAGAGTCGCAAGGGGACGATCCCGCCGCGAACGTTTATACCGGAGAGCGGGACCATCCCGCACCATGTTCGACGTACCGATCGATGCGTGGTATGCGTGGCTCGGGATCGCGGGGATGAGCCTATTGACTCTCGGGATCGCAGCCGGGATACCCGCGGGACCGACGCCGGACGCAATGGGTGTGGCCGGCACGATCGACCGTGTGGCAGCCAGCGAGTATCCCGCAACCGCCGAACACGGGCTCGCCGCGGATCAGATCCGGCTCACGCCGAATCGGATCTCACTCCGAGGACCGGGCGGAGCGACGACCGCGGTCCTCGAGTTCGCACCCGTAACGCCCGCACGAGGCGACGATCGCCTGTATCGCGTTCTGAAAGGAGAACCCCCCGATCGAGGGTTCGAGTCGCCCGAGTCGTTCTCGCAAGTGGCGGCGGAGACCCGCACGCAGGAGCCACGCTGGCGATCGGCGCCTCCGAGGTTGCGAATTCGAACGGTCACCTGGGAGGGCGAACGTGTCACGCTCGTCGGGTGACCACATGCGTCGTTCGTCGACCGTCTCCGCGATCCGATCCAGTTCGACTCGGGGGGAGCCGGTTAGCGACGATCACGGATCGGACGGCAAAGCTCGACTTGCTCGCGGACAGGTCGAACCGATCGCTGCCCTCGTCGCTCTGCTCGCGGTCGGCCTCGGCCTCTCGGTGTATGCGGGAGCGATCGCGAACGCCGATCCGACTTCGGAGGGACGGGCAACCGCGGAGGTCGTCTGCGACCGAGTCCACGACGAGGTAACCAGAGCCGGCGTGACCCACCCGGATCGACTGGCGGTTCCCGCCGATATCCCGGTCGACGAACGGCGGGTCGGGATCGCAGTGGTCACCACCCGAGGTCGTTGGACCGCCGGCGAGCGAAACGCGACCCGTCCGTATCCGCCGGGATCGGCGGCAGCAGAACGACCGGTGAGCGTCCGGATATCGGCTGGAGAGCAGGTGCGCGGCGAACTCCGCGTGGTGGTGATCGAGCGATGACGAGTACCGTCCTCGACGTTGGATTGTTTCTGCTTTGTGTCTCCGCAAGCGTCGTGACCGTCGTCAACGTCGATCCGGCAAACGGTGGAAGCGAGTACCACGCCGATGACCTCACCGATCGAATAGCGACCGAGACTATGACGGTGGAGTACACCACGGACGCCGGCGATCGTCGCCACCACGCGAGCCTTGCCGAACATCTGGTAACTGCGGCAGCGCGCGAAGAGCCCGGTTCCGATTCCGATTCGGGTAGCTACGTGAACGCCGTTCGCGCAGCGATCGAACCACGCCTCGATCCTGGGACGGCGGTGGCGATTCGACTCCCCATCGCGGCCAAGTCGGAACGCGACGGTTCCGATTCGATCACGCGAACGGAAGGGACCGACCGACACCGAACGGCGTTCGAGGTCGGCCGGACACCGCCCGCGACTGCACGCGTTCGAACGTCGGTAGTCCAGATGCCGGCCGAGGACGGACGGGGAACGGCGCGGATCGTCGTCCGGAGGTGGCACGATGGCTCGCCCTGATACGGGTCGCACGGGAGGACGAGAGAGGAGGCGCCGCGGCCGGATCGCATTGGTGAGCGACCGGCGGGCGCGCGTTCCGTTCGCGCTCATCGGTGTGTTGTTGATCGTGACCAGTACGGCGTACGCAAGCGGGATCGCCACGACTGACGTGACCATCGATCGGTCAGTCGAGCGGGCAGTGGAGCGGTCGAGCGCCGACGCGACACCCGCGCTCCGATCCGCGACGGCGAGCGCCGCACGCGAGGCGGCGGCACGGCCGGTGACACAGCCCGCCGAGACGACGGCTGGCTCAGCGCTCAGGCCGAATTCCGCGTTCGAGGACGCGCTCCGGATCCGGATCGGGGTCGCCGCACACGAGGCGTTGGCGTCGACCTCCGTCCGCGAGGGCGGTGTTCGTGCCGAAACGACGCTCTCGTTCGGAGAGGACGGGAGCGGGAACAGGAGCGAGCGGACTCGGATCGAGCCGGGGGATCTCGATCGCGTTCGCGATCGAGTGACCATCACGCCGGTGGCGAACGGAACTGCCCTCAAAGCGACGATCCACGGCGTGCGAACGACTGCCAGACGAGACGGTCGAGTGGTTTCCGAGCGGACGCGACCGATCACCGTAGTCGTCGCAGTCCCCGTTCTGGCCGCCCACGAGCGGACCGAAACGTTCGAGACGGCGATGAACCGGGGCGCTTTGGAGGGGCCGGGACTCGGTCGACAACTGACCGCCAGACTGTACGCCCTCACATGGGCGCGTGGATACGCCCAACGGTTCGGCGCGCCGGTACAGAACGTCCTCGCGAACCGACACGTCGAACTATCGAGCAACACCGGAACGATCGCCGTCCAACGTGGCACCTTCGGTGCGGCCGATTCCGACGCTACGACCGGAACGCGACGGGCGACAGCCCGAACCGGGCTTGCAGACCTGCTTGAACCGACCGGCGTCGACGAGAGCGAGTGGAGCCGAACCGTACTGGAGGCACCGGTACCGAGCACTGGGGAGAGTCAGGCCGGCGGAGAGCCGTACGGCGATCCCCTAGAGAACGCGACGGAAACCGTGTCGATCGGTCCCTCAACGGACGCCGCCCTAGTCGAGACGCTCGATACGTCCGATTCGATCGCCCATGACGCATACCGCGTTCAGGCAGTCCGTCGGGTCGAGGTGACCAGAACGGGCGGGCGAACAGGAGCCCCGCCACGGTCCTCACCCGGATCGAACTGGACGTTTCTGGGCGAGCGGACGACGAGCGATGCGACGGCCCACGGATCCGGTGGCGATTCCGGGTTCGATTCGGCATCGCGTTCGGTCACCGTCGAGCGGAAGATCGTTCGCTACTGGACGGACGGAACGAGCCGTCGGACCACGCAAAAGCGCTGGAGTGAGCGCTACCGCGTGGTCGTGTCAGTCGACGGCCGATACGCGCCACGGGCTGGTGCACCCGATCGGTCGACGTCTCCGACGTTCCACCGCGGCGGAGCGATCGACGGGCCGAACCTCGAATCGACGCCGGAGGCCGCACGCCGAGCGCTCGATGCGACGGACGTCGACGCGGTCGCACGAGAGGCAGCGAAGGACGGAGCGACGACGCGAACTGCCGTGATACACGGTACTCGACCGACGGATCTCGAAGCGTGGATCCGCAAGGACGTTGCCGCGCTCCACGATCGTCTGGAGGAGATGGAGACCACGGTCGACATGCGCGCGGTCGCGGCGGGGGCCACGGATCCGTACGGGAGGCTGGCAGCGGACGTGCGGACCCGTCGTGACGAACTGGTCGCTCCGCCTGCGACGTACGATGGAGCGTCCGACCGCGCTCGGGTTGCGGTCCGGCGTGCATACGTCGACGCGGTGATCGCCGACCTCGAGCGTCGCTCGAAGGCCGATCGCAGCGCCAGGGACGAACTCGATGAGGCGGCCGGCGCCGGAGCGACGACCGATTCTCGGGCGGAAGATGAGAGCCAAACGAACGAGGCATCCCTCGGCGAGTACGTCGCCGCCAGCGGGACGGCACAGGATCCGGAACCGTTCGTCGTCGGCGAGGAGGGACCGACTGGGGGCGTCGCCTTCACTCCGAACGGAACGCCGGGATATCTCCCGCGGACCACGATCGACGGCTCGGTCGGGAGTATCGCGTCCGGATCCGAGACGCGCCCGCTCGTAACGCGGAACGTGAACGTCTTCACGATGCCCTACGGAGACGTCTCCAGCGAGATCGTCGATCGAGTGTTGGCGCTCGGCGATCGGGTTCCGCTTCCGCAAGCGACGGGGACGCTCACTGCGGCCGATCGAACGCTGGAGGAGGCGGATGACGAGGACCGGATCGAGGTACTTCGAACGCGCCGCGATCGACTGGAAGCGGACGTTCAAGAATCGACGGAGCAGATCGAACAGGACGTGGAAGTCGAACTTCGGACCACGACGGATCTGTCGGCGTCGGAGCGTCGATCGGCGATTCAGCACACGCGCGACCGATATGAGACGACGGCCAAGTTGGCGACGGCGATGACGAGCGGGGAGTACGCCGAGGCCCTGGCAAACGAGATCGAACGCACGAGCGACGGAAGGATCACGGCCGGCGAACGAACACGTCTCGAGGCGGTGATCCGGACCTCACTGACCGAATCGATGGCGTCAAAACAAACCGCAGTCTCGCGATCGCACGCCTCTCGAACCGCCGACGTGACGCGGAGGATCGCACGGTCGCGGATCGAATCCGGCGTCGAGGAGGGGCTCCAAACGGCGGCCAACGAGACTGAAACGCGGTGGGGAACCGACGTGACGAAGCAGGTGGGCGCCGGACTTCCGGTCACGCCGGTTCCCGGATACTGGTATGCGACGGTCAACGTGTGGCACGTGGAGGTCGCAGGCGAGTATCCGCGGTTCGAACTGCGAGCCGACGTCGGTCCCCCCGACGAGGAGTTCCGCTACGTTCGAGCGGATCGACCGTCGACGATCGACCTCGAGGGAGACCCGGTCACACTCGGATATTCGGAGCCGATCCGGTTTCGAACCGACACCACCGTCGTGATTGCGGTTCCGCCTGGACCGCCGGGAGTCGGTGACGTGGACGGGACGTGGTCGGAGGAGTCGAGTGGGTGGGCGTGTCCCGGACCGTCCGATCGTCGGTGTGAGGCCGATCCATGATCAGCCTGGAGAGACTTCGAGGGGTACGGACGTGACGAACGACTCGAACGAGAGACGTAGACACGGCAAGAGGCGATCATGATCGGGGGGACCGTAGTCGTTTTCCGCGGGGACCGCGGAGAACGAGTATGCTTCATGAGGTCGCGATGGACGCCGATACCGAGGCCGAGGCGATACTCGACGCCTACCGAATGCTCGTCCAAGAGACGATCGAAACGGTCGGGATCGAACGCGTCACGGCGGAAACGTCGATCGACAGGAAGCGCCTCGACGGGGCGAGCGATGACGACCTCGCGACGCTATCGATCCAGGAGGCAGCCACGATTCTCGCCCTCGAGGGCGATCGCGATCCGGAGGCGATCGTCTACGAGCTTCGCGACCATCTCCTCATGGGAATGACGACGGCAGTACTCGACGTCGACACGATCGCCGGGGCGATCGACGCCGATCTCACCGGCCAGGAAGTCCAACAGGCCCTCGAAGGACGGGCCCCGATGACGCTTGAACAGCTTTCGGAGATACAGGCGGTCATCGAAACACGAAAGCGATGACGCGCGTCGTGATCGTCGGGTGTGGCTACATCGGACTCGAACTCGGGCGACAACTCGTCGACCACGACTACGACACGTACGGCGTGCGGCGCTCGCAGGAAGGACTTGCTGCCGTCGAAAGAGCGGGTCTCACGCCGGTGCAGGCGGACGTGACCGATCCGGAATCACTGCTGGCGCTGCCGGACGCGGAGGCGGTCGTCTTTGCGGCGAGTTCGGGTGGCCGCGACGCGGCGGCGGCACGCCGGGTGTACGTGGAGGGCCTCGAGAACGTGATCGCCGAGTATTCCTCGCGCGAGGAGTCTCCCGAACGGCTCGTCTATACCTCCTCGACGGGCGTCTACGGCGACCACGATGGTGCCTGGGTGACCGAGGAAACGCCGATCGACCCGCAAACGGAGAAGACACGCGTGCTGGCGACGGCCGAACGCGTCGCGATCGATGCGGCAGCCGAGGCGGGGATAGACGGGACCGTGGCACGATTTGCGGGACTGTACGGTCCCGATCGGTACCGGCTCGATCGGTATCTTCAGGGACCAGTGACCGCCGGGTATCTCAACATGGTCCATCGCGCGGACGCCGCGGGCGCGATTCGGCATCTCCTTTCCGAGACCCACGCTCGCGGGGAGACGGTTCTCGTCGTCGACGACGAACCGGTCGAAAAACACGCCTTCGCCGACTGGCTGGCCGACGAGTGCGGAGTCGATCGGCCGCCAAAGCAGTCGACGGCCGAACGGCTCGCCGAGGGCGATCTCTCCGCGGCGGCGAAACGTCGAATTCGAACCGAAAAACGCTGCTCGAACGAACGGCTCCACGAGCTCGGCTACGAGTTCGTGTATCCGACCTACCGGGAGGGATACCGGGCAGCGATCGACGCGTATCGCGAGGACGGATGATCGTCGACGATCGACGCATCTCCGTGAGCGGAAAATGCCGCGTGGTTTCTTGTAGCAAGAGCGGGTGATGGAGTGTACGGATGGGTATCACCACGAGCGGGGAACGGCTGATCGCCGATGCGGAGACTCTCGTACGGGAGAACCCCGAACTCGCCGTCGCCACGGCGATCGCGGTGGTGGTCGTCCTCGCAAGCGCGTACGCGTTCCTCCGTATCCGGCGCTCGCGTGGCGTCAGGTTCCGTCGACTGATCGAAGACCGCGAGGAGATCACGGTGTTGATGCACCCGAATCCGGATCCCGATGCAATGGCCGCGGCCGTCGGCGTCGTCGAACTCGCGGACCAACTCGGCGTCGAGGCGACGATCCAGTATCCTGGCCAGATACGTCATCAGGAGAATCGGGCGTTTCGAACCGTTCTCGAGTTGAATCTCGACCGAATCGACCACGTGACCGACCTGACGTCCGAATCGGTCGTGCTCGTCGACCACAACGAGCCCCGCGGGTTCACCGGGTCGGACGGCATCCTCCCGCTTGCGGTGGTCGATCATCACCCCGGCGACGGTGCAGGCGAGGAGTTCACCGACGTCCGAACCGACTACGGATCGACGGCCTCCATCATCGCGGAATATTTCGAGGACAACGACGCGACGCCGGTGCCCCCAGACAGACACGCAAGTGAGACGGCCGGGAACTACACCCTCTCAACGCAGGCGGCGACCGGGCTGTTGTATGGGATCCTGTCGGACACCAAACATCTCACGGTCGGCGCGAGCGAGGCGGATTTCGCGGCCGCGAGTTATCTATACCCCGGCGTCGACCAGGATCGACTCGACCGGATCTCGAATCCCGCCGTCGACGCGGAGGTACTTGAGGTGAAGGCACGAGCGATCGCGGGACGGAAGGTGAAGGGGTCCTTTGGGGTCTCGGACGTAGGATCGATAAATAACGTCGACGCGATCCCGCAAGCTGCGGACGAACTCATCCAACTCGAGGGCGTGACCGCGGTCGTCGTGATCGGCGAGCGTGACGATACGATCCACCTCTCCGGACGCTCGCGCGATGACCGCGTGCACATGGGCAGGGCGATCGAGGAGGCCCTCTCGGGGGTCACGAACGGCGACGGCGGCGGGCACGCGCGGATGGGCGGCGGGCGAATAGAGCCGGAGGTGGACCCGACCGATGACTCCACTTCGGAGGCTATCGACCGGGACGAACTCTCGGAACGGCTGTTCCGGGCGATGGCCGGCGACGTCTGATCCGGGGGCTGGAGCGATTCGACGGGACGATCAAAAGCGAGTGCGCCCGGAGGAGACGTCCTCGTGGCCAAGCGCCTTCTGGAGGAAGTTCAGCCACCGTTTCGTGTCGACGGTCTCTTGACGATCGGCTTCCGCTTCGATGGAGCCGGAATCGAGGCTCTCGAGCGCCTCAAGAGCCCGATCGATCCCGACGATCGCGTCCGCAAGCTCGGCCCCGACCTCATAGGACACCCGACCGTCCTCGATCCGTTCGAGGCGGTCCATTCGCTCGCGCCGGAGGTTCCGTTTGGCCCGTTCGACGCGGTCGCTCTCGCCCGGCGGGACCGTCTCGCGGCGTTTGATCTCGAAGACGAACTCCCGAAGATCGACCGACTCGCCGCGGATCTCGATCGTCTCCGGGATCGAGATTCCGATCGTCGCCGCCTCGCGGTTGACCCGCTCGAGCAGTTGTTTTCGACGGTACTCCTTCACGAGTCGGTGTAGGGGCCGCGATCACTTCGCTCCTTCGACGGCGACGGTCCGAGCGATCCGACCGGTTCGACCGGAGCGGGTAAACCCGCCCACACCAAGATGCAGGCATGGACGGTCTCGAAGCCGAACTCGAGCGGGCACGCGATCTCGAGGTCGACACGCTCGCGGACGCGATCGAGTCGATCGGGTTCGAATGTACGCGCTGTGGCGCATGCTGTAAGGGGTACTATCCGGAGGACTCACACGAGGGCGAGGACGATACCGACACCGCGAGCGATCGACGGCAAGATGAGGACGCGACCAAGAAGGAACCGCATACGGCGACGGTATTCCCCGACGAGGTTCGAGATCTGATCGACGCCGCAGGAGCGGAGGGAGAACGCGAGGAGTACGACTGGCGGGACGTCGCCCGGCCGATGCCCTACGGACTGAGCGAGGACGCCGAGGGGAATCCGGTCGGCGAGACCTTCGAGTGGGCGTTGCAGACGGACGATTGTGGCGACTGTACCTTCTATCGCGAGACGGACGGGCGCGGAAGCTGCACCGTCCACGAGGACCGACCGCTCGTCTGTCGGACGTATCCGTTCAGCGTTGCACTTGGTGGGACAAGCCAGCCGATGGGCGAGGCCGTCGACGAGTCCGGAATGGTACGGGCCCACGAGTGTGAGGGACTCGGACGGGAGATCGACAGGGCGGACGCGAAATCGCTCGCGGACGCGCTCAAACGACGGGCGGTTCGGGAACTCGAGGAATCGATCGCGGTTCGTGAGGCCTACGACCCGACCGTCCGCGCGCGCGGTCACGAGGAGGCCGACGGCGGTCCAGACGTGGTGGTCTTCGATTCGGAGGGGCCAAAGCGCGCCGACGGAACGCCGATAGAGAAGACGAACGAGGGGTGAGGCGATCGGGGGAAACGGCGACGAACGAGTCGATCCGGTGGCGGTACACCTATTATTCTCCGTTCTCTCTATCGGATGGAGGTCTACCTATGGAAATTTCGGATGAACTCCTTTGTCTGTTCAGCGCCGACGTCCGCGAGACGGACGGGTCGTACGTCATCGAGGTACCGAAACGCGAGATCGATACTGGAACGATAGATCCCGGTGAGACCTATCGCGTCGCGCTCATCACACGCGCGATCGAGAACGAGAGCGGGGGCGAACTCGAAGAGAGCGGTCCCGAGACCGAGGAGGGTCCCCAGCCGCCAGTCGAACCCGGCGAGATGCGATACGTCGAGATCGAAGACATCGGCAAGCAGGGAGACGGGATCGCCCGCGTCGAGCGGGGATACGTCATTATCGTTCCCGGCGGCGAGATCGACGAGCGCGTCAAGATCGAGATCACCGAGGTGAAATCGAACTTCGCGGTCGGCGAGATCGTCGACGAGGACATCTAACTCCTCGGCGGACTCACGTCCGTGATCGTGTGCGATCGGACGGCATCACTCGGAGGATACTCGGGCGTCCCAGTAGGAGACGGACGCGACGTAATCGCCGGGTATCGTCCGTCCGATCGCCTCATCGATCGTTCGGAACGCGCGTGCGAGAGCGCCCGGGAGGTTGCGGTAGAACCCGTAGGGCAAAACGAAGTCGTGTGACTCCCCGGCAAGAGAAAGATCCGCCGATTCGAGCAGTGAGACGACCTGATTCTCGGAGTAGAGTCGCGACCCCATCGGGAGGATCCAGGTATAGAGTGCGCGAGCACTGCGGCGATTGAACGTATCGAAGAATATCTGGTCGCTGCTCACCCGGCGCATCTCGGCGATGAACGGCTCCGGATCGTCCATCAGGTGGAAAAATCGCATCGCGAGGACCGTATCGAAGTGGTCGTCGGGAAACGGAAGTCGGGAGGCGTCCCCCCGCATGAATTCAACTCGATCGGCCAGTCCGGCGTCTCGAACTTTTCGACGTCCCTGTTCGAGCATCTCACGGGAGATGTCGAGTGCCACGACCTCAGCGTCGTGATCGGCGAGCATCGTCGTGAACCGGCCGGTGCCGCAGGCGACCTCCAACACTCGCGTGTCGTCGCTCGGCTCGACTGCCGAGAGCACCGCCTCCCGTTCGCGGTGATCGATCACGCGCCCGCCATCGGAGAATCGAACGTCGTCGTACTGCTCGGCGACCTCGTCGGCCTGGTACCAATCCTGTCCTTTCACGCTATGGGATGTTGTATGCCGGACGAACAAAACCGTACTGGATGCGTCGGAAACGGACTGCGCTCGAAAAATGGTTCGTGGCGAGGATTGAGGGCTCGAATCGACGCCACAAGAATATAATTACATTATATTGTGTGTATTCGTTTCACCTGTATATAGCCAACCTTTACCACGAACCGATTGCTTCCAGAAGATATGAGCACTAGTTCCGCGGAGACACGAACGCCGGAGATCCTGACCGAGACGGAGTTTCGCGAGCGGTTGCGGGAACTCCCCCCGAGCGCGAAGCTCGTGGCGAAGGTCCTCGAGACCGACGCGCCGCTGTCGCAGGGCCGGCTGGCCGAGGAGTCACTGCTTCCGGATCGGACGGTTCGATACGCACTCAATCGCCTTCAGGATGCGGACCTGATCGAATCCCGATACAGCTTCAAGGACGCCCGCAAACAGGTCTACTACCTCAGAAAGTGACCGAACGGGAGCGGTCGGCTGCAGATCGTTCACGAAGGGTCTTTTAGGTCCCCGCACGTATTCCGGCAAACATGACCCTCTCGGTCGTCGTTCCGACACTCAACGGGCGGGACCAGCTGGCCGCCGGCCTCGACGCGCTCGCGGCCCACGCGCCCGACGCCGAGGTGATCGTGGTCAACGGTCCCTCGGCTGATGGAACGACGGGGATGGTTCGTGACCGAGAGGACGTCGACGTACTCGTGGAGATATCCGATCGCACGGTGAACGTCGCGCGGAACGCCGGCATCGAGGTCGCCACCGGCGACCGGATCGCTCTCGTGGATTACGACAATCGGATCGAGCCGTCGTGGATCGAAGGGGTGCGATCCGGGCTCGGGCGGGCGGACGTCGTAACGGGACCGGTTTGCCGGTCACTCCCGGCCGGCCGAACGACCGAAACGATCGAACGTCGTCGGATCGCGGGACGAGAGGTGGCGTACTTTGCGGGCGGGAACGTCGCGTTCCGGTCGGCCGTGCTTTCCGATCTCGATGGCTTCGACGAACACCTTCGAACGGGTGGCGCACGTGATCTCGCCCACCGGCTTGCGGGCTACGAGTACGATCTCGTCTGGGAACCCGCCGTCTCCGTCGAGTGTGAGCCGTCGGGAGAAGCGTCCGCCGACGGCGGGGAGCAGGGAGACACCGACTGGCGATGGAAATACCGCGCACTGGCCTATCGGCTCGCGAAGAACTACGGCCTTCGACCGACGGTGATCCGTCGGATCGGCTCACACGCGATCGGCGATGCCACCTCCGTCGCACGGGACGTCCTCGGCGGGGAAGCGACACCGTGTGGATGGGCCGGAAACGGCCGGGAAGTGGTGACTGGCACCGCACGCGGCTTCGCCGAGGGAATGGTCGCTCGGGCCCGCGACCGATCTCCCAGGCGAAATCCGAACGGGATCTCCAAACGCGCCGACCGTGCCGTCGCGAAGTACGACTGGCGCGAGGACGCACGATAACTCTGCGGGCGAACTCGCCATTCGAACGGGGCCGCCGACGGGGGCACGAGGGAGACGCGATGGACAACGATCCGGGACGCAACCGGTATGAGGGCCCGCAAGCAACGATCGAATGATGAAACGAGACGTCGCCGTCGACCGGATCGAGACGATCCTCGAGACGATCGACGCGGAGACGATGCCGGTTCCGGTACGGGAGGTGTGGGTCTTCGGCGAGGTGGCGCTCGGACTGGATCCGATCGACCGCCTCGACGTCTATCTCACCAAGGACGTCCTGTTCGGCGGCGAAAAACGGGAGGAAACCAACCGGGATTTCGAGGCCGAATTCGGCGTGAAAGGTATCGGTGGGACGGTGCGTACCGAATGGGCCACGAGTCATCCCGACCGGATCGAAACGAGCGATAACGGTTACGTCGCCCCCGAGAAATGTCTGGCCGCACACCTTCTGTCGGACGACGAGCCGGTCCACCTCGAGGTGTGTAACGCGAGTTTCGATCGGAACGTCACCCAGCGGCTGGAGGGCGCGCTGGCACGGGAGGCCTACGGGGAGATCCTCGACCCACGAGGAGTGTGTCTGTGGGTCGACGGCTCGCGGGACGAGGAGGCGATCGATCGACTTCGAGAAGGATCGTTCGCGATGCCCCCGCTTGAGGAGGCATTGGAGATGCTCGGCGCGGAATCAGCGGTCGCAAGCGAGGCGGCGACGGCGTTGCGACGCGATCGATCGGACGCGGCGGGAACGTCGGTCCGCGGCGACGTGGTCTGAAGAGATCACCGCATCGACACCGGATCGTCATTACTCGGGGACGCGACCGACCGTCACTTCGAAGGGAACGACCTCAACGCGCTCGTACTCGCCGGCCTGCATATCGGCGATCACCTCACGACCCATGGACTGCCACCGGCTCTTGAGGTCCTCGTACGCCTCCGAGGAGAGTGCGGCCTCGAGTTCCGACCGGTGTGCATCCAGACCCGACCCGCTCGCCTTCCGGACGGCCGCCTCCATCGACTGGGAGGAGTAGGGCGGTTCGATACGTTTTTCGTGGTGATATCGCCGTACGGAGACGTCGATGAAACCCTCACGACGGAACAATTCCCGAACGCGAGCGCCAAGGGCGACGTCCGTTCCGACGCCAGCGAGATACGCCTCCCGCGCTTCCCGTTCGAGTCGCTGCTCGCTTGCGACCGTCGAGGAGACGCCGACTTCGGCGTTGTTCGGCTCGATCGCCGCGACCAGATCACGGGAGACGCGACGGAACTCGCGAAGCGCCGTCCGGGGATCGGGAAGGTTGATGAGAAGGGCCTGGCACGCGAGAAGATCGACGGCGTCGTCGCGGACGGGTAGTCGGGTCGCATCACCCACACACGTCGAGACCCCTTCCGGAACTCGATCGCGTGCGACCCGAAGCAGGGCCGGATCGGCATCGACGCCGACGATCCGCGCGTCCGTGGGGGTCTCCTCGGAGAGAACGCGAGTCAATTCGCCGGTTCCACAGCCGACGTCGAGGACGGACTGACGCGACTCCAACTTGAGGTCGGCGAGCGCCTCCCGATCGTCGGCCCACATGCCGCGGCGCGTGCGTTCGAGGTACTCGGGGGTGAACCGGCGCACGAACCACCCTTCGGACGGCGGTCCGTTAAGCCCGCGGATCGCCGCCCGTGCAGCGGGTCGTCCGACGTCAGCGGGCAGTCACTCCCGACGGAACTCGCGAACGCGATCGATGTTCCACGCGTAGCTGCGCCCGTCTTCGGTCGGCGTTTCGAGGACGAACGGAAGATCACGAAGGTCGGGATGGGTGACGATCCGTTTCATGCCCGCCTCGCCGATGTACCCCTCACCGATGTGTGCATGTTCGTCCTTGTTCGTTCCGTGGTCGTGTTTCGAGTCGTTGAGGTGAATACATCGGAGATGATCGAGCCCAACGACGTCGTCGAACTCGGCGATCGTCTCGTCGACCGCCGCCGCCGTCGAGAGGTCATAGCCCGCCGCGAACGTGTGGGCGGTATCGAGACAGACGTCGAGGGGTTGATCGGCCGACTCGAGAACGGTCGCGAGGTGCTCGAACTGCCCGCCGAGTTTCGTTCCCGATCCGGCGTCGGACTCGATGAGGATCTGCACCCCATCCGGCACGTCGAGTTCGTCGAGGAGGGACGCGGCGTTCTCCAGCCCGGCTTCGACGCCAGCGCCGGTGTGTGCGCCGAGATGGACGTTGACGAAGGGGATGTCCAGCGCCGCCGCCGCCTCGAGTTCCCGTTGCATCGACTCGCGGGACTTCTCACGAAGATCCGCCTTCGGCGTACAGAGATTCACGAGATACGACGTGTGGATCACCCAGGGGCCGTCGAGACGGTCGGCGGTCCCCGTCCGGAATAGCTCGGCCTCCTCGGTACCGATGTTCGGGTCCTGCCAGACCTGGGGTGAGTGGGTGAAGATCTGCCCGCAGGTGCCGCCGACCTCCAGTTGGTTGTCGATCGCGTTGTCCACGCCGCCGGCGATCGAGACGTGGGCTCCGACGTTCGGGTTCATGGCGGAGACTGGATATCGACGGGCAAAGCCGCTTCGAACTCCGTCGGTTCCGATCGGCGCTCCGAGCGCGAACCAATCACGACGCCACCTGACCGCTACCGCGATCCGGGCTGACGCCGGATCCACGATCGCGACTGATATCGATCGCGTACGCGCTCGCGCGCCCTCGAGAGTTCCGCGTCACTCCAGGAGCCCTCGGAAGCGTCGGTCCATTCGGCGAGCGTGTCCTCCAGCGTCTTGACGACGGACTCCCGATCGTGATCGACCAGTTCGTTCATACCCACGACGCGCTCGCGAAATCGGTCGGGGGTCACCGGCGGATCCGAAAAGACGTCGAGGTGGGATTCGGCGTCGACGGCGTAGGTGAGCGATCCATGCTGGAGCACCGCATCGTTGTCGCGATGCTGGGCGTTGCCGGCGATCTTCCGTCGATCGTCCGGCGGACCGGCAACGAGATCGTGGGCGGGATGAAGCGCCCGGAGGTAACAGGCGGGAGGATGGATCGCGGGACGGGACTCCTCCGCGTAGTCGGCATCGACCCCGATCCGCGAGAAAAACGCGAGTATCGGCTCACACAGGAGCTGATAGGAGTCAACGAGATCGCCCGGAACCGCGTCGGCCGGCACGGCGATCGAATAGGCGACGTCACCGACGGAGTCGTGATAGATGCCGCCGCCACCGGTCCGTCTGCGTGTCACGTCGATCCCCGATTCGTGACACCGTCCCCACTCGACCGTTTCGGGATCCTGATGATACCCGAGCGTGAGACAACTCGGGGCCCACCGATAGACACGGACGGTCCAGGGGCCTCCGTCGGCGGCGGTGTTGGCCGCCACCTCGTCAAGCGCCATCTGCATTGGACCCGATCGAGCTTCCTCGCGGATCAGACGCCACTCGCCGTCAGGTGCGTCCATACTCCCCGTTCGGATCGACGCCGAAAAGTCGTTTCGTTCGGCGGGACGGAGATTCAACCGGGGAGATGACCCGGATCGGGATATTTTATATCGCAGTATGCAATTTATCCTTGCGATCAACGGGGATCGCATCGCCCTTTTAGGGTTCGCCGGAGTAGCCTCGGCATGGTCACGAACATCGCGGGGGTGATGGCGGATCTCGAGCCCGAGGACTTCTATCTACTCTCGGGCGTCGAGCAGGGAATGCGCTTTTCGGAGTGGGTTCGGCGAGACAAGCTTCCCGACTATGCCGATCTCACCGTCGAGGAAGTCGACTACCGACTCGATCGGTGCCTGGATGAGGAGTTGATCGAGCGACGAACGATCCAGTACGAGGGGTATCAGTTGACCTTCGAGGGCTATGACGCTCTCGCGCTTCGGACGTTCGCCGAACGCGAGACGCTTCAGGGGATCGGCGCGCCACTGGGCGTCGGCAAGGAAAGCGACGTCTACGAGGCCCGCTCGTTCAAGCCATTGGCGCTGAAATTTCACCGGGAAGGCTACACGAACTTCCGCGAGGTGATGAAAGAACGCGAGTATACCGCCGATCGCCAACACGTCTCCTGGCTGTATACGGCACGAAAGGCCGCCGAGCGCGAATACGAGGCGCTCGAAACGCTGTATCCGGACGTCTCGGTCCCACGACCAGTGGATCAGAATCGCCACGCGATCGTGATGGACAAATTCGAGGGCGTAGAGCTCGCCCGCTCGAAGCTCGAATCCGATCAGGTCCTCGGAGTGTGTAACCTGGTGATTCGCGAACTCACGACGGCCCATGAGGCGGGATGGATCCACGCCGACATATCCGAACACAACATCGCGATCGCCGAAAGCGGGATCACGATCTTCGATTGGCCCCAGGCGGTCCGAGAGGACCACGAGAACGCCCGGGAGTTCCTCGAACGCGATCTCCGGAACCTCACCAAGTATTTCGCCCGCAAGTATCCACGGGAGACACCGGATTCGATCGACGTAGCGGCGATTGCCGATGCGGTCGAGGACGGTTCCTTCGAGACCATCCGCGAGTTCGGCGGCGTATAAACGTTATACCGCGATAGAGAATAGTCAAACGGTCCTGTTCGTCCCGAACGCGGGCGACTCGATGACGATCGACGTCGAGGAGCCGCCGCGGGAGGAGGTCGTGCGCTTCGACGAGCGAGAGGTGATCGACCATGGTTCGACCGAGTGAGAATGATGCCTGACGGTGAGTGGACCGAACGTCGATCGATCTCGATCAGCCGGCCGGACGTCGATCAGCCGGTCGATCGGATGTCGATCAATCGTCCGCCGGCGCCACACCGGTCGGACCGGCACCACCGGAGTCGGTATCGACGGTGAGCGTGCGATACAGCATGATGAGCATCGAGACGATGAGCGCGCTCCCCCACAGAAGCGTCGTCGGCATCAGGAACTGGAAGCCGAATCCCTCCCCGATCCAGACGGTTCCCGGAACGCCCCACTGACCGAGGATAAAGAGGACTGTCACGATGGTTCGAAGGGTTCCCGTCACGCCCAGCGCCGGAACGGCAAAACCCATGACGATGGCGAGGATCGAGAGGACGCCGAGATGAGCATGTCCGCCGATCATCCACGGCGGAACGGAACTGCCGCTCGACAGGAGGATCGACTGGTGAAGTCCTACGGCCATCATGACGGCGAGCCCGAGAAAGCCGGATGCTTTGAGTGGCCTAGTCATGATCGGTCGGTGGCACACCACCGAACCTGTTAAATCTTGAGAAATTCGCGAAACGTTCCCCGATCGGGAGTTGGAACCTGGTGTCTCACCCAGTTACCGGAACCGGGCGTCTCGATGGATCACCGGAACCAGGCGTCTCGGAAGGTCACTGGAACCGGATACCGGGATCGGAAAGTCCCTCGTTGTGCATCGCGACGTTGATCAAAAGCGGCGTGATCGATTCGACTTCGGCGGCGTTGTCGATCGACCCGGCATCGAGCGCGCGAAGCCCCTCGATGGCCTCCGCGAGCATGGAGACGATGTCTTTGGCGTCGGGATCGTCGCCAAGGACGAGCGTGTCGATCTCCAGTTCCCGATCCAGATTCGCCAATCGGCCGGCAGCGAGGTTGTGAAACGCGCCGACGACCGAGACCTCCTCCGGGGCGGCGTCCGCGGCGATCCGGGTGACGCTTCCGGCCCCTGGCCGATGGTAGTGAAACCCGTCCTCATCGCGTTGCATCCCGACAGCCGGCGAGACGAGTACGTCGTCGTCATCGAGGCGATCGCCGATGTCCTCGACGGTGTCGGCGACGTGGTAGGGTGGAACGGCGAGGACGATCACGTCGGCGCGGTCCGCAGCCATGGCGTTCGCGAAGCCACCCACCGTGGCGTCGACGCCTCGGCTGTCGAGTTCGGTTTCGTACTCCCCGGCCTTCGATCGTGCTCGTTCGGGATCGCGGGACCCGACGATGACGTCGTGGTTCGTGTGGAACGCCCACCGGAGAGCCAACCCTTCCCCGATGTCTCCGGTCCCGCCGAGTATCGCGATTCGCATACCAACAGTGGTGGCGGCGGCGTCTTATGTGCGTCGTTCCAACAGATCGACGAGCGCGTTCACGTCCTCCACGACGGCATCAGCGCCGACCGACGTGTACGTTTGTCGACCCGACTCACCGGTGAGACCCCCGGTCAACACACCGATCCCGTAGTAAACGCGGTCGGGATCCGCGTCGTCGGCATTGCGAGCCGTCCGGATGTCGTCGAGGGTATCGCCGACGAACGCGACCACGTCGGCATCGAACCGCTCGGCGAGGGTACAAAGCGCCCGCGGGTGAGGTTTACCCTCCTCCCAGTCGTCCATGGTGAACCGGTGGGCTGGTGGCAGATCGAGTCCGACACGATCGAGCGCGATATCGGCCTCGGCCGCCGGGCGACCGGTGAGGACGCCGACGTCGAAGCGAGACCGGAGGGTCTCGATCGTGTCGCCCTCGATGAGAACCGGCTCGTCAGTGATGAATCCGGGGACCTCGATCGGCGGCTCGCCGCCCTCGAGTTCGCGGTAGCGGTCGGCGCCGAGATACAGCGCCTGAAAGACGTCCCGGAGTCGATCGGGATCCCACGCATCGAGAACGGTCGCCCGCGTATCGGGCGGGAGTTCGTCCACGACCGCTTTCGCGCCGTCGAGACCACCGCCGGCAGTTGCGATCCGATCGGTGAACGCGTCGATCCCCGCCTCGAAGCCCTCGGCGCTTGCGAGCACGTACAGCGCCGCGGCGTAGGTGAGTTCCCAGTCGTTGTTGAACCCGCCGGCGTTCTTGAACGCCTGGACGTCCTCACGGGAGATCGTCGTCCCGTACACGCGTTCGATCGACTCCACGATCGCCCGCCGGTAGGAATCCGCGACGTCGACGAGCACCCCGTCGATGTCCAGCACGACTGCATCGACCTGCATACACTCCCTCACGCGGCAGCGCGAAAAACCGTTCCGACTGGTGGGCGTCGATCCGTTCGTGGTATCCACGAATTGGAGTATCGATGAGATGAGTTCGGCTATCGAGAAGGAGCGTCGGTGACGTAGAGAGTCTCCGGACCGACCGTTCGTCGCTCGACCCGAAGCGACGGCGACGGATCCTCGAACCCCAGAGTCGTGAACGCGGCCACGGCGTCGAGTCGCTCCGCGAGACGGGCCGTCGCTGGCTGGAGCTCGGCCGGGAGGTTTTGGCCGAAGACGACTGCGACCGACGACTCGTCAGCCGCGATCGGAAGCGCTTGAAGCGGCGACGGCGACGTCGCGAGATCGTGAACGTCGAGGCGGGCGAAGGCGACCGCGTCGGGAACCGACCGATCGACGACGTCGATCGCGACCACTCGATGGCCGTCCGCCACGAGCACACGCGCCACCTCCGAACGTCGACCGATCCCGATCTCGAGAACGATCGGAGCCTTCTGAACGGTCGGCGGCGACTGCTCAACGTGGGCCGAACCGGTCGGTTCCCGGGCGGCGAGTTCGGCGAGCTTGTTCGCGATCGCAGTCGAACGGGATCGGGTCACGCCGGGCCATTTATGCACCAGGGAGGCATAACGGCTTCCATGCTCGTGGACATCGTTCCCGTGGGGGAGGTCTCCGCCCGTGTCAAGCGGGAGGCCTCCAGTGCGCTCCGGTCGGTCTACGACTGTGAAGTGGCCGTACACGACGAGCAGTCGGTTCCGGCAACCGGCTACGACGAGGGGCGAGACCAGTATCGCGCGGAGGACCTCATCGAGGTCGTAAGCCGGGTCGGAAGCGGCGAGAAGAACATCGGAATCACCGCACGGGATCTGTTTTATCGCCGTCGAAACTACGTCTTCGGGCTCGCTTACCTCAACGGAAACGGCTCGATCATCTCCACGTATCGCCTCCAGACGTCCTCGGACGGCGGCATCTCCTCAAAGCCCCAGACCGACGTCGTCGCCGATCGCGTCCGCAAGGAGGTCGTCCACGAGATCGGCCACACCCTCGGATTGGAACACTGCGACAATAGCAAATGCGTGATGTCCTTTTCACCGACCGTCCGCGAGGTCGATCTCAAGGAAGAACACCTCTGTGGGTCCTGTTCGCGGGCCGTCCACTGACGGACGAGCGTTTCGGGGCCGAGTTCAGCCGGGAGCGAATCAGACGGGATCGACGGCTCGGTCGGTGCGGGACTCCGCGACGGCGAAGGTGAGCGTACTCAACACACCGAGGAGCGTCCCGGCCGCGAGTGCGAGCGCGAGGTCGCCGAGGGTGAAGGTCCGAACGCCGGCGATCGGCGGGAGGAAGAACCCGGAGAGCGCATACAGCACGACGGCGATCGCGACGACGTAAAAGGGGGCGTTGAGGTACCGCCACCGAAACTCGCCGGCAAGGTACTCGTCCGTTATCTGGCCGAGACTGGAGGTGATCCCTGCCACCGCAGCCCATCGGACGAACCCATGGACGAAGGCGGCAAGCGCGGTCCCGACGGTGATCGGGCCGCCGCCTCCGACGGCAGAACGGACGATCTCAAGCGTCTCATAACCCTGTACGCCGCCGATCACCAGGAGGGCGAGCGCGACGACGTGAGTGATGAGCATCACACGGCCCGCATACAGGACGTTACGAGCGCGCTCGGCGGTGGCGTCGATCGTCGACTCCAGTCCGAGGCCGCGAAACAACGAGTAGAGGCCAAGGAGCGCGGAGATGAGTCCGAGAACCATCGCGCCGGCGATCTCGAAGAGATTCGCGAGGACGAAGAGGGGATAGATGAGAAGCAGAATGCCGAGCGGGACGAGGATCGTCCCCCGGGTCTCGGGGTCTGCAAGCACCTGTTTTATCGTGTAGTACATCGATTCGAGGTTCTGAGCCTGCCGGACGACGACGCGTCTGACCCCGTCGATCGGCATTCGCGATCGGATTACGGGCAGCACGGATTCGTCCTGTGCGCCGTCGGTGATGATCACGGCACGCACCTCCTCGCGCGCCGAGAGTTCGGCGAGCACGCGGTCGATCTCCTCGCCGACCTTCCGGTTAGCCTGGACGTCGGAGCCGTCGACGCCAGTGACTGCGGCGATCTCGACGTTCTGATCGGTCGTCTCCGTGAGTTCCTCGTAGACGTTGATACCCTGAAACAGGACGTTGACGTCGGAGTCCTCCGGGTCGACCGTCGCGAGGTCCACGGCTGCCGCGGTCACGTCGTCGCGACCGATAACCGGGGTTTCGCGGCCGGTTTTGCGACCGAGGTCGTCGTCGAGATCGACACAGAGGACGAGCAGCATCTATCGAAGGTACGCCATGCCTCGGCATATGCTTTCGGTCGCCCGGCTCCCGACAGAAGCGAAGGACGGACGAGAGTCGAGCGGAATGAAATCGGACGATGTCGGGTCGAACCGGACGCTCACTCGGGTGTGTGTTCGACACCGTTCATCATCCGACGCACGTTCTCCCCGTCGCCGAACGACTCGGGATAGGCGGCCAGACAGACGACGAAATCGTCACCCGCCTCGACGGGATCGGCGATCTGTAACTCCAGGTCTATCGTCAAGTCGGTCCCCTCGATATCGCCCTGTGCGGCGTATACGACGACGGTCGTGTCCGTCCCGAGGATCGACGTCGTGTAGTCAGTGCCACGCTCAAGGTCGGAAACGTCGTCGTACCGCGCCGTGATCCTCTCGGCGAGATCCTCGCTATCGCTGTCGGCAATCGGATTATACGACCGGCCCAGTAACTCGACGCGCGGCGTTGCCAGAGCCATGAACACCGCCGCCTGGTACCGTTCGCCGAGCAGTTCGACCGCCTTATCGTACTCGGCGGTCCGGTTCGTCACCTGTACCGCACGCGGTCGACCGGCAACCTCGAACTCCTGGGTCCGTGTTTCAGCACTAACCCCCCGAAGTTGGTAGCCAGTATCGGCCAGCGCCGCGTCGGCGACGGTCGCGGTACCGGCCTCAAACTCGACCTCCTCACCGCGAAGGACGTCGACGGTCGTACAGCCCGCGAGTCCGGCCATTCCAACCGCGCCGCTCGCCAAAAGGAACCGACGCCGTGAGGTCGCGTGGTCGGTGGTCGGAGAGTCGTTGTGATTCATCAGTAGGTCTTCCCGGCGGCGCGGTACATACCTTGTGGGAGGGTTCGAGAATCCCTGACACGCCAAAACAGCGCTCCGCACGCTTTTTGGGGCCGGAAGTGGTAGTCAGTACAAGATGATATCGAAGGGCTGTGAACAGTGCGCCAAGGGCGGGAAGATGGTCCTGTTCGTCTACGGCTACTGCGACCAGCGGGACTGCTTTTACTGTCCCCTCGGCGAGAACCGCAAGAACGTCACCGACGTCTACGCCAACGAACGGCTCGTCGAGTCCGACGAGGACGTCATCGCCGAGGCCAAGCGGATGAGCGCCCTCGGTACGTCCATCACCGGCGGCGAGCCACAGGAAGCCCTCGAGCGGACCTGTCGCTATCTGGAGCTACTCAAAGACGAATTCGGCGAGGACCACCACACGCACCTGTACACCGGCATCACCGGCGGCCGCGAAAACATGCGCCGGCTGAGCGAGGCGGGCCTCGACGAGATTCGGTTTCACCCACCCCTCGAACTGTGGGGCGACATGCACGGCACCGAATGGGAGGACATCCTCCATATCGCCCGCGAGGAGGGGCTGACCCCGGCCTTCGAGATTCCGGGTATCCGCGCGGAACCCGAGTTCCTCGAGTTCCTCGATGAGGGTACCGCGGAGTTCTGTAACATCAACGAGTTCGAGATGAGCGACGGCAACTATCGACGAATGCAAAAGGAGGGCTTTGAACTCCAGGAGGGACACATGTCCGCCGTCGAGGGATCGAAGGATGACGCCATTCTCGAAGAGATGGCTTCCCACGAGAAGGTGTACTTCTGTACGAGCGTGTTCAAGGACGCGGCCCAACACCGCAACCGATTGAAGCGAATGGCGAAGAACATCCGTCGGGAGTTCGACGAGGTGACTGACGATGGCACCCTCGTGTACGGGAAGACGACGGCCGAGCCCGACCGATTCGAGGCGCTCGGCGTCCCCGAGGAGTTCTACACCGTGAAGTCAAACCACGTCGAGGTCGCCTGGTGGCTCCTCGAGGAGATGATCGAAGACGGCGAACTCGATGAGGGCGAGATCATCGAACAATATCCGACCGCCGACGGAACCGTCGTCGAGCGGACACCCGTCGCCTGAACGGAGCGACGTGGAGACCCGAAAAACGTCCGGGGCAGCGTGGGTCGCGATTACCGATCGGCGTCCGCCAACAGCCGCGACGCGCTCACGATCGACTCGAGGGTTACGTCGTGGTCCGCAAGCAGTGCACTGGCGCCTTCTTCTCGGTCGACGACGACGAGCACCCGATTCACCACGGCACCGGCATCCCGTAGCGCCTCGACGGCGTCAACGGCGGACCGGCCGGTCGTCGCGATGTCCTCGATGACGATCACTTCCTCACCCTCCGCGAGTCGCCCCTCGATCCGGTTCGCGGTTCCGTACTCTTTGGCCTTCTTACGGGCGATGACGTAGGGGCGATCGAGTTCCGCGGCGGTAACGGCCACGAGCGGGACCGCACCGAGCGCGACGCCGGCAAGCTTCGCGTCAGTTTCGGAAAGGCGATCGGCAAAGGCCGTCGCGATCAGCCGGAGACACTCGGGATCGGTCTCGAAGAGGTATTTGTCGACGTAATACTCGCTCGTGCCGCCGTGGGAGAGCTCGAACTCGCCGAATCGAACGGCATCGGCGTCCCGTAGCGCCTCGACGAGGTCGGCCGTGTCGTCGCGTCCATCGGTCGAATCCTCGATATCGTCCATATCGGTGTGCTCGTCGCAGTGCGTATAAACCGGTCGGAACGACGGCGAGGGGGAGAAACGGATGGATCGTCGGTGGGCCGAACGAAAGGACTAAGTTAGTGGTACGCCATACCATACCGTGTATGTCGTCCGCACCCAGCACGAATGATGGCGTGTTCGACGAGTTCCTCGAAGATCGCGGCCACGAAACCGAGATCGTCCGCTGGGAGCGATCGTATAACAAAAAGAAGTGCCCCGAATGTGGCGGTCTCCACGACGAGTCCGCAAGCGAGTGTGGCGTCTGCGGCTGGTCACCCACCGCCTGAACCGTCACAAACGTGGATCGGTACTCCCGATCCGCGAGCCGCAGGCGATCCACGATCGATCACGACGATCGATGAGTCGAGTTTCGGGCCCGGATCACTGTTCGGATCCGGGTGGAGGTTTTTATCCGATACCGATCGTATTTGGGAGCGATGGCCACGGGGAGATCCCACGCGAAACCGGTCGAATCACGAAACCGGCGTCTCGGTCGAGATTGGCGCCCAAACGCGCCGTATCTCCCGTACGTCGAGGATCCAGCGGGGGGCGGAGGACAACGCTTATGCGCGAAGTCACCCTTCGGTGAGGTACTACCATGGGAGTGATCGAGGACGTCTATACGGATCTCGACACCGACGTCGAACTCGAGGAGTTCGAGGCGGCAGTCGAGGACAAAGTCGAGCAGATGGGCGGGCTCGCGGACGAGGAGACGGCCGCGATGCTCATCGCACACGAACTGCGTGACGAGGAGGCGGAGACGATTTCCGATATCGAACCGGGGATGGACGAGGTGAAGTTCCTCGGAAAGGTGACCTCGATCGGCGAGATAAGGACGTTCGATCGCGACGATACCGAGGAGGACGGCCGTGTCTGTAACGTCGAGGTCGCCGACGAATCCGGGTCAGTTCGCGTCGCGCTGTGGGATGAGATGGCGATCGCCGCCGAGGAGCAACTCGACGTCGGCGACGTGTTGCGAGTGATGGGCCGACCCAAGGAGGGATACAACGGGCTTGAAGTCAGCGCAAACAAGGTCGAGACGGACGAGGACGCCGAGGTTGACGTGCAGATCCTCGACACCTACCGCGTCGAGGATCTCGCGTTAGGGACCTCCGAAGTCACCCTCGTCGGCAAGGTGCTCGACGCCGACGCCGTTCGAACCTTCGACCGAGACGACGGCACGGAGGGCCGGGTGGCAAACCTCACGCTCGGCGACGAGACCGGACGCGTCCGTGTGACGCTTTGGGACGATCGCGCGGATCTGGCAACTGAGTTTGAGGCCGGCGAAGTCGTGGAGGTCGTCGACGGCTACGTCCGCGAACGCGACGGGTCCCTCGAACTCCACGTCGGCTCACGCGGGTCGATCGAGCGCGTCGACGAGGACGTGGAGTACGTCCCGGAGACCACCGATATCGCGGATCTGGAGATCGGACGAACCGTCGACATCGCGGGGGGTGTGATAGAGACCGATCCGATTCGAACCTTCGACCGCGACGACGGCTCGGAAGGGCAGGTTCGAAACGTCCGCATCAAAGACGAGACGGGCGAGATTCGTGTCGCACTGTGGGGCGAGAAGGCCGACATCGATATCGATCTGGCCGACGAGGTCGTGTTTACCGACGTGGAGATCCAGGAGGGGTGGCAGGACGACCTCGAGGCGTCGGCGAACTGGCGATCGACGATAAGCATCCTCGAGAGCGGCGGGTCCCCGTCGGCCTCGACGGATAGATCTGACACAGCAGGCCGCACCAGTACGGCGGATCGGACGCCGGACACGGGCAAAAGCGAGGGGCTCGGAGCGTTCGCCGACAACGACGGTGAACCATCAGCGAGCGCGGGCGCGAGCGTGGAGACGACCGGGGACACGGAGGCGACCGAGTCGGGCAACGGTGCGACCGCAGCGACCGCTTCACGAAACGCTGCGGCCGCAGAAAGCATCGAGTTCACCGGAACGGTCGTCCAGGCCGGAAATCCCGTCGTTCTCGACGACGGCCAACGAACCAAAAGCGTGGAGACCGACGCCGAGCTCCGTCTCGGCGAGGAGATAACCGTCAGGGGAACTGAACGGGACGGACGGATCGACGCTGACGAGGTGTTTTGAGGTCGATCGCGGAGGCACCGAACGGACACTAGAGGTGCGCCTATATCGCTCCTCGCGGTCTGAGACGGCGCCTATCGAGAGCTAACGGAAAGCGTTATACCACGAACGACCCCGAGTGTGTGTATGAGTGTCGAGTTGCCGTTCGCCCCAATCGACCAGATCATCCGGCGGAACGCCGGCGACCTCAGGGTGAGCGCCGACGCGGCCGAGGCGCTTGCGCGCCGGGTCCAAGAACACGGCGCGTCGCTGGCCGAAACCGCGGCCGAGCGTGCGACGACGGACGGGAGAAAAACGTTGATGGCGTCGGATTTCGGCGTCGAACAGGTCATCAATCGCGAGGACCTCATCCTGCCCGTCGCGCCGGTCGACCGGATCGCACGGCTTGAGATCGACGACGGCTACCGGGTCGGAATGGACGCCCGGATCGCGCTCGCGGACGTCCTCGAGGACTACGCGGACAACGTCGCGAGCGCGGCAGCGACGCTCGCCCGTCACGCCGACCGGCGGACGATTCAGGCGGAAGACATCGAGACGTACTTCGCCCTCTTCGAGTGACATGCAGTTCGGATACAGCGACGTCTGTCTGGAACACGATACCGGTGATCGGCACCCGGAGAGCCCCGATCGTCTGCGCGCCATCCGGGAGGGGCTCAAGCGAGAACACGAGGTGATCTATCAGGAGGCGCCACCCGCGGATCGGTCCGCGATCGAGGCCGTTCACGACGAGGACTACGTCGACGAGATCGAGGCGTTCTGTGCGGAGGGCGGCGGAAACTGGGATCCCGATACGGTCGCCACGGAGGGAACCTTCGATGCCGCCCTCATGTCGGCGGGGCTCGCCAGATGGGCGGCGATCGAGGCGCTTTCGGGGTCGAACGGACGACGAACGCCGTTCGCGATCGGCCGTCCGCCGGGCCACCACGCCGTCGAGGACGACGCGATGGGATTCTGCTTTTTCAACAACGCGGCGGTCGCCGCACAGGCAGTCATCGACGAGGGGCGGGCGGACCGCGTCCTGATCTTCGATTGGGACGTCCACCACGGCAACGGCACCCAGGACATCTTCTATGACCGAGAGGACGTCTTCTATGCGTCCATTCACGAGCAAGGACTGTATCCCGGAACGGGAGAGATCGAGGAGACGGGAACCGGAAACGGGGACGGAACCACCCTGAACGTGCCGCTTTCGGCCGGTGCTGGCGATGAGGAGTATCGCCATGCGATCGATGAGACGCTCGCACCGCTTTGTGAGCGCTTCGATCCGGACCTGCTTTTCGTTTCGGCCGGGTTCGACGCCCATCGACACGACCCGATATCACGGATGCGGGTCTCGACTGAAGGATACGGCATGTTGACCGACCGCGTTCGTTCGATTGCAAACCGTGTTGGTGCCGATCTCGGATTCGTTCTGGAGGGAGGATACGGCCTGGATACCCTTTCTGACGGGGTGAAGACCGTCCACGAGACGTTCGACGGACGTGCCCCGATCGACGCCGGTGGTGACGTTAACGACTCGACGCAGGTGCTCGTCGAGGACGTCAGATCACAGTTCGATCTGTGAGATAGAGGCGAGAGCACGTCGTTCTGCTGGGACCGATCCCGTGTAGGCGGAAGTCACGGGCGCGAATCAGAGGGTCGCGGGCGCGGATCAAAGAGTCATGGGTCCGGGTCAAAGAGTCACGGGCGCGGATCAAAATACGAGCGGAGGTCATCGCCGAACCCGTCAGCGAGGGTCGCCGTTTCCGTTCCGACGAGAATCTCCCGATCCTCGAGTGCGTCCGCAACGTGGGTTCCGAGTCCGACGTCGAAGAGTGCGTCACTCGCCAGAAACTCCGCGGCGCTCGTGACCTCGCGTTCACGTTCGAGGACGTATCGGCTGCCCTCGAGAAACGGACCGTACGGTGGACGCTCCTCGTCGGCGTATGCGGCATAAAACCCCTCGGCGTGTTCGCGAACCGCGACCGGAGGACCCCGATGTCGGGCGATCACGGGGAGCGTCTCGACGAGCAACTCCACGAACAGCACCGCCCGAGTCGGCCCGGATCCCGATTCCGTCTCGATCATCGCCGTCGATCGAAGGACCGGAAATCCGCGATCATCGAGTGCGCGAACGATCCCAGTGCGCGACTTACGCAACTGGGGCCATAGCTGGTCGGCGACGAGTGAGGGTGCATCGAAGACGACCGCCACGGGAGTGGTCCCCCGGCGTCGGAGGTGTTCGCGGACCGCGTCCGCATCAAGCGGGTCACGGTCGGGCGGGAAAAAGACCTCCAGACGAGGCGTCTCGAGGAGGTCGCGCGCATAGTGTTGGAATCGCGCGAGGTTTTCACCGGAGCAGACGGCGGCGACGTTCCGCTCCGGATCGGTCGGGTCGATCACGACGAGAGGATCCTCGAAGGTGGCCTCGGCGTGTGACTCCGGATCGATCGTGACGGGGGGACGCCAGTCGGCTGCGGCCCTCACGAGCGGTTCGAAGCCGCCGAACTCGACGACGAGCAGTTCGGTGAGATATCCCGAGAAGCCGCGGGTCTTGAGATCGCTTCCGTAGGCGCCGATCCCCTTGAGAAACCGCTTGGCGAGCAGGACCGCATCGGTCAACTCGGGAGTGAGCCGCTCCGAGAGGTAGGCATCGTGGAACGGGGTTCGATCGACCGCGGATCGGATCGCGGTCGCGTCCTCGACGGCGTAACACGGGACCAGATCGACTTCAAAGCCGTCGACGGTTCCCTTGACATAGGGGTGTTCGGCGTACTCCTCGTGGCCCTCCGGCAGCACTGCGTGGCCGACGGCCAGCCCGTACCGTTCGAGGTCCGCCCGCGGGAGATCCGGTGGAAATCGGACGAAAAGATCGATGTCCCGGTCGCCGGCAAGCCAGGTACCGCGGGCGGTCGAACCGACACGGACGACATCGACATCAGATTGGATCTCCGGATCCACGGACAACTCCTCGAGGGCCTCGTGGACTCGATCAACGAGCCGGTCGGAGATCTCCTGCAGCCGCGCGCGCTCCTCGGGGTCCGGTTTGACGCGGTCGAGAACCTCCTTGCGGACCGCATCGAGATCGCTCATGGAGATGAGTTCAACCGGTCAACCCGAAAGGATGTCGGTCGGCACCGGCGGCGATCACCTGTGACGAGCCCCCCGATCCGTCGTCGATCGCGACGACGTCGGCCGGCCGCGCCGTGCGAACCGATATCGGCGCCGTCGGGCGAAAACGAAAGCCCTATCAAAAGCAGCCGAATACCATAGAGTGCACGCCGAAGTAGCTCAGTTGGTAGAGCGCCTCGCTGTTAGGACGATCGGCTCACCCGTTCGTCGCAGATACGAGGCGGTCCCAGGTTCGAGTCCTGGCTTCGGCGCCTTCTTCGGTTCCGACTCGACCGAGAAGCGACTGCCCTCGGATCGCACCAGTCCAGGAATCGACCGAACCCGATACGCTAAAGGGTCGCGCCGCGATATCCCCTCGTACGGGCCCTTAGCTTAGTCCGGCTTAAAGCGACTCGCTCATAACGAGTTGAGCGCTGGTTCAAATCCGGCAGGGCCCATTTCCTACGGCGAGCAATGTCGCGAGCCGGAGATACGGAAACGGATTTGAAGCGGAGAGTGAAGCGAGCGGTTGCGAGTGGAACGAACGAGGTTCAAATCCGGCAGGGCCCATTTTTCGCGGGGTCACGATTCTATCCGACACCGAACAGTTCGTTCCGGTGGGTTCGACGGGCGACCTTATAAGGAGATGCTCCACGAACAGCTGGCATGGATCCGATCAGCGTCACGGCCGATGCCGAGGAGTTCACTTGCAACGCATATCTGGTCCCCGGAGAGGTGCCGACGCTCGTGGACGTCGGGACGATGCCGGGCGTCGAGGACGTCATCGCCGAACACGTCGAGACGATCGACCGCGTGGTATTGACCCACCAGCACGCGGACCACGTGGGCGAACTCGAAGCGGTGTTCGACGCGTTCGACCCCGAGCTGTACGCCTACGGCGACCACCCACGTCGGGACGTGGAACTGACGGACGGATCGACGATTCGGATCGGTGATGAGAGATGCGAGGTCGTCTACACGCCGGGACACGCCGCCGATCACGTCTCGTTCGTCGGCGAGGGGAGACTCTACAGCGGCGACGTCGTCGTCTACAACGATGGTGCCTTCGAGAACGGGTCGTTCGGACGAACGGACATGGCGGGACAATCACGCGAGCGACTCATTGCCAGTCTCGAGAAACTTCTCGATCGACTCCCGGAGACCGTCTCGGCGATGTACGCGGGCCACGGGGACGTCTATCGGTCAGCGGCGGGCGAGGATACCGTCCGGGAGGTCGTCGCGCGCGCGCTCGAACGAGCGCGACGAGGCGAACCCAAATACCCGGAGTAAAGAGCGCGACGGAATCAGCAGCCACGCTCACGAGAATGGGATGTCGGTGAGAACCCGGACGCACCGATTCCGGATGTCGCAGATCTCGACGGGGCCGCGGATCGGGATCGAGCGAGCGTCGAGCTGTGAAAGCTGTCGTGTTCGCGCGCGCTTGAGGCGATTACGCCGCTCGACGTTCCTTCGCCTTCGGGCGAAGATTCTTGTACCCGCACTTGCGGCACTCATCGGCACGCTTGGGGTTGCGAGCGTTACAGCGCATACACACGAGCTTCTCGAGGGTTCGGTTCTCGGCAGCGTCGAATTTGGCCATACCCACAGGAGACACGGCGTGCTGTAAAAGCTTGCGAGACGAGGGCGCGTTCAGGCGCCGGCCTGCTCGATGGCGGCCTCCAAGTCATCCTTTTGGGTGACGCCGACGAATCGATCGACGACGCCCTCATCGGACTCGACTATCAGCGTGGGCAGGGACCGTACCTGATACTGATTGGCGACGTCCTGTTTCTCGTCGACGTCTATCCGCTGCAGTTCGAAGGCATCCCCCAATTCCTCCTTCAGTTCGTCGAGAATCGGGTCCTGGGTCTTACACGGGCCACACCAGTCGGCGTGGAAATCAAGGAGTCGAACGGTCATTACTCTACTGTGGATTGTCGCGGCGTGCGCATAAGAGTTACCGACGCGGACGATGTCGCCACACGATCGGCGCCGTGATTGATCCACACCGATCCACATCGATCCGGACCGTCCCCGATCCACGAAGGAGTATCGTCGAAGCGTGAAACAACCGACTCGTCCAAGCAGAGTGGTTCGAGGCGGCGGAGGCGTCTCCTGAGCAGGGACGCTCGGATGTCTCCCGACGGATCCCGGCGGGGTCGACCCGCGTTGTCCGTATCGATGCTTTCCAGTCGATCCCGAGATGGATTCCTTTCAGCCAAACCCTGGATCGATGCCTTTCAGCCGAAACGTTTACGCGAGTGGGACGGCGAGTTCAATTATGAGCAGCGGACAAAACTCCGGCGGGTTGATGTCCAGCGCGGGACTCGTTCGGTATTTCGACTCCGAGGACAGAAACGCGATCTCGATCGATCCGAAGACGGTCATCGCGTTCGCGGTTCTTTTCGGCGTCTTCGTGCAGATCATCTCGCTTACGGTCTGAGGCGGCCGAAGCGTTCACGGGACTGCTGACCGATCGACGACGGCTCCGAACCGCCGTGTGGAACGCGCACTTTTTCCCGACTGCACCCCCAGCTACTGGCATGAAGGCAGGCGTTATCGCCGTCCAAGGGGACGTCTCCGAACACGCCGACGCGATCCGGCGTGCAGGGGACCGACGCGACGAGTCGACGACAGTCGTGGAGATCCGCAAATCGGGGATCGTTCCGGAGTGTGACGTGGTATTGGTTCCCGGCGGCGAATCGACGACGATCTCGAAACATCTTCATCGGGAAGGAATCGCCGAGGAGATACGTGCACACGTCGCTGCCGAGAAACCCGTCCTCGCGACGTGTGCGGGGCTGATCGTGCTCTCTCGGGACGCCAAGGACGATCGGGTCGATCCGCTCGGAGTGATCGACGTCACGGTCGACAGAAACGCGTTCGGGCGACAGCGCGACTCCTTCGAGGCGGCGATCGACGTCGAGGGGCTTGACGAGCCGTTCCACGCGGTGTTCATCCGGGCGCCGGCTATCGACGACGTCGGCAAGGGGGTCGAGGTGCTCGCCAGGTGGGATGACCGTCCCGTCTGCGTCCGCGACGGACCGGTCGTGGGAAGCTCCTTCCACCCCGAACTCACTGACGATCCGCGGATCCACGATCTCGCGTTTGCTCCCGAACGGGAGGTCGAGGCGTGATGACCGACGAAACTTCGGGGGACCGGGAGAGCGCCGACGGACCGACCGTCCTCGACGATCTCTTTTCGACGATCGAGGAGCGGAAACGGGAGCTTCCGGCGGATTCGTATACGGCATCGCTTTTTACTCACGAGAAGGGCGAAAACGCCGTGCTGGAGAAGATCGGCGAGGAAACGACGGAGACGATCCTCGCGGCGAAAGATGACGACGACGACGAACTGCTGTATGAAAGCGGCGACCTCCTCTATCACCTGCTCGTGCTGTTAGCGATGAAGGACCTCGATATCGACGACCTGCGCGAGGAACTCGAATCGCGGTTCGGCTAGGCGATCGAGGTAGTCATCGACCGCGATCAACCCCTGGGTCAAAGCATACTTACCGCCAGCGCGGCGAGTATACCGTAATGAGTACCGAGACGGAGAAAACGAACGACGACCGGCGGAAATACGAGTTCCGCAAGGTGATAGAGGAACTCCAGGAGTACGAGGGCTCCGGAACGCAACTCGTTACGATCTACATCCCCGAGGACAAACAGATCGCGGACGTGGTCGCACACGTCACCCAAGAACACAGCGAGGCGGCAAACATCAAGTCCAAGCAGACGCGAACCAACGTCCAGGACGCGTTGACGAGCATCAAGGACCGACTCCGGTATTACGACACTTTTCCGCCCGAAAACGGGATCGTGATCTTCTCAGGAGCAGTCGATTCAAGCGGCGGACGAACGGAGATGGTGACGAAGACGCTCGAATCCCCACCGGATCCGATCGAATCGTTCCGGTACCATTGCGATTCGAACTTCCTGACCGAGCCGTTAGAGCACATGCTAGCGGACAAGGGCCTCTTCGGGCTCATCGTGCTCGATCGCCGCGAGGCGAACGTCGGCTGGCTGAAGGGCAAACGCGTCGAGCCCGTCAAGTCCGCCTCCTCGCTCGTGCCCGGCAAACAGCGTAAGGGTGGACAGTCCGCCCAGCGATTCGCCCGGCTGCGACTGGAGGCGATCGACAACTTCTATCAGGAGGTCGCGGAGATGGCTAATGACCTCTTCGTCCCGAAACGCCACGAAATCGACGGGATCCTCGTGGGCGGTCCCTCCCCGACCAAAGACGAGTTCCTCGACGGGGATTATCTCCATCACGAGCTTCAGGACACGGTCCTCGGCAAGTTCGATGTCTCCTATACTGACGAATCCGGGCTCTATGACCTCGTCGACGCCGGACAGGAGGCTCTTTCGGACCAGGCGATCGTCGAGGACAAAAACCAGATGGAGGAGTTCTTCGAGAACCTCCACACCGGCGAGAAGGCGACCTACGGGTTCGAGCAGACGCGTCGGAATCTGATCATGGGATCGGTCGATCGGCTGCTGCTTTCGGAGGACCTGCGCTCCGACGTCGTCATCTACGAGTGTCCGAACGGCCACGAGGAGTACGAGGTAATAGACAGCCGCCACACCACACCGGACCACGAGTGTTCGGAGTGTCGCGAGGAGGGGGAGGTACAGGACCGCGAGGACGTGATCGAACACCTGATGGGGATCGCCGAACAGCGCGGGACCGAGACCATATTCATTTCGACTGACTTCGAGAAAGGCGAGCAATTCCATGATGCCTTCGGCGGCATCGGTGGCATTCTACGATACTCGACGGGCGTGTAAGCGTCCGACTATCGGCCCTCTCGAACGTGGAGGAGGGATCGTCACCGACGATCCTGGCACCGGATCTGCCTCACAGGAACTCGCCGACCTGTTTTGTGCGGCGTTCGACGTCGAAATGCGGGTCCTCGAGTTCGGTCGCGAGCCGATCGAGCGTCAAGAGAACGTCGACGCCCTCACGTTCGGCATACTCGAACAGTTCGATGATCGCCGGACGATTCACCGCTAGCGATCCGAGCTTCCCGCAGGCAAGCAGGAACGCGACCCCGCCGCCGCCGTCCGGGATCGTCTCATTGATTTCGGAGGGATCGGTGGTCACCGTCTCGGCAAGTGACGACGAGTGGGTCCGTAGACAGTCGAGACAGACCGCGACCGTCTCCTCGGGCACGTGATCGACGTACTCACGCAGATCGGCCGGCACGCGAACCGCGAGGAGATCGTCGCCACAGTCGGGACAGGACATACCCATGGGTGGAGTCGACGAGAAATAAAGGGCCGCAAAAGAATGCGATCGGGCGATTGGAACAGCGTCGGATCGGCCTGAACCGATTCGGTCAGTCCGCGGAGACGGTTTCGGGTGAATCGGAGTCGGCCTGACTCTCGGCTTCCTCTTTGGCCTCCTCAGCTTCCTTTTTGGCTTTGATCTTCTTGAGTCGGAAGATCTCCTCGCGTTCCTGTTCTTCGAGTTTCTGCTCGATGTACTCCTGGTTTTCGTACAGTTGCGGAAGTAGCGTGAACTCAAGGGCGTTGACGCGGCGTTTGGTGGTCTCGATCTCCTCGAGCATCTTCTTCATCGCCGTCTCGACCTCCGCCGCAAGGATGATCGTCTCCAGCAGTTCCTCGTAGGCGTCGGCCGCCTCGTCGATCCGCGCCGAGGAGCCGAGCAGGCCGTAGCCTCGTTCGTCGAGCGACTTCTTCACTTTCGAGGACTCGATCTGGGGAACCACGACGCCCATGATGTTCTTCGATCGGGTCGTGATCTCCGGGTGCTCTTTGAGCGCCGCGGCCGCCCCGCGGACGGCGACGTCGCCCTCCATCGCACGGGCCATGTCGATCGTGCGCTGAGCCCGCTCGTAGTCGGCCGACAGGTCCGAACGGACGTCCTGTGCCTGATCGAGGACATCCATGAACTCCATGATGAGGCCGTCACGTTTCTGCTCGAGGGTGTCGTGGCCCCGCTCGGAGAGCTCGATGCGATCCTCGATCGCCATGAGGTTCTTCCGAGTGGGTTTGACGTCCTTGGCCATCTCTTGGCCGAATGTTGCTGCCCTAGGAGGTTAATAGTTGTCTGTTTGCCCCGTCGGATTGAGGCGGGCAGCAGCGACGCGACCGGTCCCGAAACGCGTCGTCGTGTCAGTCGTCCTCCTCTTCAGTGTCTTCCTCTTCGGTGTCTTCGTCATCTTCGCCGTCTTCCTCCTCATCGGCATCGTCATCGTCGCCGTCTCCGTCGTCATTTTCCTCTTCGGCGTCTTCGTCATCTTCCGCGTCGCCATCTCCGTCGGCCTCTTCATCCTCGGCGTCTTCGTCATCACCATCCTCGTCCTCTTCATCATCCTCGTTCTCTTCATCATCCTCGTCCTCTTCGTCGCCATCCTCATCCTCTTCGGCGTCTTCCTCTTTGCGTTCGTCTTCGTCATCATCACGCTCGTCGTCCTCTACATCCACCTCCGCTAACGTCAAGGTGCCATCGGATCCGGTCTCGAACTCCAATTCGGCCTCGAAGGACCCCTTCACGAGCGTCACCTCGAGTTCGTCCGTTGCGGTCGTCTCGAACGAGAGCGTGCCGTCCTCGCTCGTGGTTCCGACTGGCTGGCCGTCGACGTAAGCGGTCACGTTGGCGACGCCCTCGCCATCGTAGCGTACCTGAACCGTGAAAGTGCCGTTATCGACGCTTCCATCGACCGCGAGGTGTTGCCGTATCTCCTCATCCTCGCGCTCCTCGTCGGCGGGCTCGCGAAGCGTTAGTTCCAGTTCACCCTCTCGGTCGCCCTCCTCGATTTCGATATCGACGTCATCGTCGTGGGGGAGCATCACCGTCACGCGACCGTCCGCATCGGTGGTGCCCGCAGGCTCGTCATCGAGTTCGACGACAGCACCGTCCACGGGGTCGCCGTCGGCGGTCACCCGTAGCGTCACGTTCTCGCCGGCCTCCGGATTCCCTTCAAGGAGCGACACGGAAAGCGGACGGTCCGTGGCGTCCTCGCCATCCTCCTCGTCAGCGTCGTCGGCCGTCTCGCGCGGTTCGATCTCCTCCTCGAGTTCGAACACCGCTCCGGTCTCGCCGTCCACGCTCACCTCGGCTTCGCCCGTCGCGTTGGGTCCGACGAACGCGAACTCGAACTCGTAGTAGCCGTCGTCATCACGGTCGAGCGACCGAAGCGTCCACTCGCCTTCACGGTCGTTCGCGAGCGCGTCCCGCGCGGTATCGAGCGCGTCGCTTCCGTTTACGAGAAAGCTCCCGTTGCCGGGCTGGGGACGTTCGAATTCTCGCGAACGCTCGCCGTCGTCGTTTTCGACTTCGATCGAGATGCCGCCGTCGGTCTCCAAGCTGAACTCGCCGTCCCGCTCGCCCGTGTACTGGGCCAGAAGCGCCGACGTGCCGGCATTCGTCAGTCGATCGAGCCGTTGGCGAGCCGCCTCGTTCCCGCTTCGATCGTAGCCGGCCGCACGAAGCTCCAGCGCCGAGACGTCGGCAGCCCGTTCGTCAAGTCGATCGAACGAGCGCTCGATCGTGGTCGCGCGCGCCGAGAGCACGGCCAATCGTTGGGCGTACTCGCTCCGGGAGAGATCGCCCGCCTCGTAAGCCGCAGTGGCGTTCTCACGGGCGTTTACGACCGAATCGGTGCGCTCGCGAAGCGTCGCCGCTCGCGCCGCAAGGATCGCAGCACGCTCGGATTCGGTGGCGTTCTCGGTGGCCGCCGCCAGCGACGCCGCCTCGATGTCATCGCTCACCTCGTCATCAGTGACTGCGATCACCGTCGCGAGTTGTTGGCCGGTCGTCGCCTGCGACCGGTCCGTCGTCTGATTCTCGGTTCCGTTCTCAGTCGGGTCGCTCGGACCGGCCTGGGGCCGAAGGGTCTCGCCCACGTCCGAACTCACGTCGGCGACCGCCGCACCAGGAAGCGAGCCCACGAGCAGGCCAAGCGCCAGGAGGACAACCAGTAGTCTGGTCGAATTCATCGGTTTTGAGAACGGGCCACGAAGGGGTATATCCACGACACCGTCCCGGTCGTTTGCGGATGGTTGCATCGTATTTCGCGATTGTTTCGGACCGTTGCAGTGCGTTTCACACGAATCGATCTGGGGGTTTAACCGCCGCGATGGAGTAGTGCCTCCCGATGCGATCGAGGGAATCCCGGAGCCTCACGCTCGCGTGTTGTCTCCTGGTCTGTCTTACGGTGGTGATCGCGAGCGGAACCGGGATCGTCGCGTCCGGCGACACGACGGCGTCGATCGGGGACGATGGCACGGTAGGTTCCCAAGACGGCAGCTACGCGGTACAACAGGACCAACCGGAGCCGGACAACACTCTCACCCGGATCAAACTCGCGTCCAACGGGTCGGCCGTCTGGCGGATCACCTTTCGGACGCGCCTTACGACCGAGGAGGAACGCACGGAGTACGAGCGGTTTCAGGATGCGTTTCGTGAGAACGAGACACGGTATCTCGACCCCTTTCGGGACAGAATGACCGGCGTGGTCGCGAACGCGAACGGGAGCATCGACCGAGAAATGCACGCGACCGCGTTCGATGCCGAGACGTCGATACAGGAGGTCCCGCGGCGGTGGGGCGTCGTTACCTTCCGATTCCGGTGGGACGGATTCGCCACAGTCGAGGGCGACGACCTGATCGCCGGCGACGTCTTCGAGGGGGGCTTCTACATCGACGAGGACGACGTACTGGTGGTCACGCCACCGGAGGGGTATCGGATCACCACGGCGGAACCGGCCCCCGACGAGATCGCCGACGGATCCGTCGAATGGCACGGTCGCGAGGACTTCTCGGACCGCCGACCGCGAGTGGTCGCGACGCCCGCTGCCGCCTCCGGACCTGAAACGGGGGGCGATCTCGAACCAGCCACTGACCGGTGGCCACCGCTCCTCTTGATCGCGGTACTCGGTGTCGGCGTCGTGGCGCTCCTCGGCGTGGTGTTCGTGGTTCGATCCGGTCGCTTCACGCGTCCGGGCGGAATCGGGGGAGAACAAGGGAACGAATCTCCCGATGCCGAAGTCGGCAGCGACGACGACGGGAGCAGCGACGACGCGATCGTCGATCGCGACGAGTCCGCTGCCGCAAGCGTCGGACCGCCCCAGGAGCAATCGACTGACGAGGATCCCGCACTTCGTACTGACGAGGACCGCGTCCGTCAACTCCTCACGGATCACGGCGGCCGAACGAAACAGTCCGCTGTCGTCGAGGAGTTGGGATGGTCGAAATCGAAGACCTCCCGCGTCCTCTCACGAATGGCCGAGGAAGGAACCGTCGAGAAGCTCCGGATCGGCCGCGAGAACGTGATCGACCTGAACGACGAGGAGTCATAGCGTTCCGAAACGCGGCGCTGACGATCGGAGTCGCGGCGCTGACGATCGGGGTCATGGTGCAATCACTCTGCGGTCGGCGAGAACGGATATCGAGGAAAACCGCGACGTCAGTCGGCCGCTTCGACGATCTGCCGCTCGGAGTCGTCCTCGCGGTAGTACGTCTCGATGTACTCCTCGTCGACACGGTTGAGCTCCTCTTTGGGAAGCATCGAGAGGAGATCCCAGCCGATTTCCAACGTCGTTACGAGATCGCGGTTCGTCTCGAAACCTTGATCAACGAACTCCGTCTCGAAGGCGTCCGCGAAGTCAAGGTACTTGTTGTCGCGGTCGGAGAGGGCCTCGCGACCGACGATGTTCACGAGGTCACGAAGGTCCTCACCCTCCGCGTACGCCGCGTACATCTGGTCGGAGACGTCACCGTGGTCCTCGCGGGTGAGCCCCTCACCGATACCGTCATCCATCAACCGTGAGAGGCTTGGCAGGACGTTCACCGGGGGCTGGAGCCCCTGGCTGTTGAGATCGGGATCGACGTAGATCTGTCCCTCGGTGATGTATCCCGTGAGATCCGGGATCGGGTGGGTGTCGTCGTCGCCGGGCATCGTGAGGATCGGGATCTGGGTGACCGACCCCTCACGGCCCTGGATCCGGCCGGCGCGTTCATACAGTTGCGCCAGATCGGTGTACATGTACCCGGGATAGCCACGTCGGCCCGGAACCTCCTCGCGGGCGGCGCCGATCTCTCGCAGCGCCTCACAGTAGTTGGTCATGTCCGTGAGGATGACGAGGACGTGGTAGTCCTTCTCGAAGGCCAGGTATTCGGCGGTGGTGAGAACCATCCGTGGGGTGACCGTCCGCTCGACTGCGGGGTCATCCGCGAGATTCATGAAGACGACGGAGCGTTCGAGTGCGCCCGTCCGCTCGAAGTCCTGCATGAACTCGTTGGCCTCCTCCTGGGTGATCCCCATCGCACCGAAGACGACGGCGAACTCGGAGCCGTCGTCCTCCTCGGCCTCCTCTCCGGTCTCCTCCGGCACGCTTGCCTGGCGGGCGATCTGCATCGCCAGTTCACTGTGGGGCTGGCCCGAACTCGAGAAGATCGGGAGCTTCTGGCCGCGAACGAGCGTGTTCATGCCGTCGATCGCGGAGACGCCCGTCTCGATGAACTCCTCGGGGTACTCCCGGGAGTAGGGGTTGATCGCCGCGCCAACGATGTCCTGTCGTTCCTCCGGGACGATCTCCGGGCCACCGTCGATCGGCCGGCCGGAGCCGTCGAGCACCCGACCGAGGAGGTCCTCGGTGACGGGCATTTTCATCGTCTCGCCAATGAAGCGAACCGATGCGTTCTGGTCGATTCCGGAGGTGCCCTCGAACACCTGAATGGCCACGAGGCCCTCCGAGGATTCGAGCACCTGGCCGCGCAGAGTGTCGCCTTGGTCGGTCTCGATCTCGACGATCTCGTCGTAACCGATCGCCTCGTCGACCTCGGCGTACACGAGCGGGCCGCTGATCTCGGTGATCGTTTGATATTCTTTCATGGTTAGTAGAGACTCCGGAGCTGGTCGGTGATGTCGGCTTTCAGCTCCTCGACGTACTCCTCGTAGTCCTCCTGGACGCCGATCCGGTTGATCTGCGGGGCGGCCTCGATGTCGATGATCTCATCGACCGGGACGCCGGCCTCCAGCGCGGCGAACGCCTCGTCGTTGAACGTCTCGATCGTCGTCAACATGAGGTAGGTCTTCGCCGGCGGACAGTAGGTGTCGACCGGGTGGAACGCGTTCTGCTGGAGGTACGCCTCTCGGAGGTAGCGGGCGATCTCGAGGGTCAGCTGTTGGTCATCGGGAAGCGCGTCCTTGCCGACGAGCTGAACGATCTCCTGGAGTTCGGTCTCCTCGTCGAGGACGTCGACGGCCCACTGGCGCTTTTCGGGCCAGTCCTCGGAGACGTTCTCCTGGAACCAGGGGTCGAGTTGGTCTTTATACAGCGAGTAGGACTCGTTCCAGTTGATCGAGGGGAAGTGCCGGCGCTCGGCCAGGTCGGCATCGAGCGCCCAGAACGTCTTCACGATGCGCAGCGTGTTCTGGGTGACCGGCTCGGAGAAGTCGCCGCCGGGCGGCGAGACCGCGCCGATGGCGGAGACGGACCCTTCGGTCCCGTTGATGTTCTCGAAGTAGCCAGCGCGTTCGTAGAACTGCGCGAGCCGCGCGGCGAGATAGGCGGGATAGCCCTCCTCGCCGGGCATCTCCTCGAGTCGTGAGGAGATCTCGCGCATGGCCTCGGCCCACCGCGAGGTGGAGTCGGCCATCAGCGCGACGTCGTAGCCCATATCGCGGTAGTACTCCGCGATCGTGATCCCCGTGTAGATACAGGACTCACGGGCTGCGACGGGCATGTTCGAGGTGTTCGCGATGAGCGAGGTGCGGGCCATCAGTGGGTTGCCCGTCTCGGGGTCTTCCAGTTCGGGGAAGTCCTCGATGACCTCGGTCATCTCGTTGCCACGCTCGCCACAGCCGACGTAGACGATGATGTCGGCGTCGGCGTATTTGGCGAGTTGGTGTTGGGTGACCGTCTTCCCGGAGCCGAACGGACCCGGGATCGCTGCCGTTCCGCCCTTCGCGATCGGGAAGAGACCGTCGAGAATGCGCTGTCCGGACACGAGCGGCGTCCGGGGCGTCATCTTCTCCTCGGAGGGGCGCGGCTCACGCACCGGCCACTCCTGGTGCATCGTGATCTCCTCGCCGGTATCGAGTTC
Organism: Halopenitus sp. H-Gu1; assembly: GCF_041821145.1. Taxonomy (NCBI): domain Archaea; kingdom Methanobacteriati; phylum Methanobacteriota; class Halobacteria; order Halobacteriales; family Haloferacaceae; genus Halopenitus; species Halopenitus sp. H-Gu1. The sequence goes on from NZ_JBGUBC010000001.1 coordinate 291,055, forward strand.
CGCCACCGCCTCGGTGACGTCGAAGGAGCCGGCCTCGATCGTGGTGACCTCCCCGCCCTCGAAGCCGGGCGGTACCATCACCTTGTGGTCGATGGTGACCGTCTCCTCGACGATCCCGATGACGTCACCGGGCTCGACGACGTCGCCCTCCTCGACCGTGGGCTCGAATTCCCATTCCGTCTCGAGGTCGATACCGGGCGCATCGACACCCCGATCAAGGTAGGGACTGTCCATCTTGCCCTCCAGCACGTCCAGGGGACGCTGAACGCCATCATAGATGGCGTCCAACATTCCCGGGCCGAGATCGACCGACAACGGCTCGCCCGTGTTCTCGACGGGTTCGCCGGGGCCGACGCCGGAGGTCTCCTCGTACACCTGAATGGTCGTGATGTTGCCCTCGATCTCGATGACCTCCCCCATGAGCCCTTCGTCGCCCACGTAGACGACGTCGTTCATGCGGGCATCGAGATCACGGGCGCTCACGACCGGACCGCTCACGCTCTGGATGACACCGTGTTCGGTGGTCTCCGTTGTGTCTGCTTTGCTCATATTAATCCTCCTCTTCCATCAGGTCGATCCCGATGGCTCGTTTAATCTGGTCGCGCAGCCCGCCGCTACCGGCGCCCGATGCGCCGAGCGTCACGAGGACGGGCTCGATGCTACTCTCGACGCGGTCCCGGACGTTGCGGGAGAGAGACGAGAGATCATCCTCGTGCATCACGATGATCCCGACGTTCTCGTCGTCGAGCGTCCGCTCAACGGCGTCATCGAGCGCGTCGTCCTTCTCGTCGTCCGGGACGTTCTCGAAGGATCGAACACCGGCCAGACGGAATCCAGTCGTGAAGTCCGGACTGCCGATGACGGCGATCTCCTGGCTCATGTTATCACCAACTCCTCTTCGATCTCCGCGTCGCTCAATCCGGCCTCCTTCCCGCGAGCGATCGCCCGGATGTTCTCCACCTCGCGCTCCTTGGCAAGGATGTAGGAGATGACCGGCGTGACCGAGACGGGATGGATCGTACCCAGCTGGTCGCCGTAGGCCAAAAGCGCCGCATCGACGGCGTGTTCGAACCCGATGAGGCTATCGGCCTCCTCGAGTTCACGAAGGGCCGGTCCGAGATCGTCTCCGTACTGGCTCTCGGCGATGTACTCGACGAGTTCGTCCATGTCGCGGGCAAGCCGTGCCAGCGTGTCGCTATCGAAGAGATCGCCGCCCTCGATGAAGTACTCGGCCGGGTCGATGTCCGCACCCGATCGCGCGAGTCGAAAGGCGTTCCGTGCGTTCCGGAAGTCGATCTCGGCGGTCAGGAAGGCCTCGTACTGGCGTGTCGGCTCGTCCCGTCCCAAGTCCGCGAGCAGGCGTTCATAGAACGCCCGATCGACCGCGTTTTCGAGCGGGACGAGTACGTCCGATTCCTCGTAGTCGGCGTAGGCCTCCTCGAGCGCCTCGCCGTAGATCGTGTCCTCAAGCACCTCGATGATGCCCTCGATCGACTCCGCTTCGAGGAGCCGCCGGATCCGGCGGTCGTCGAACTCGCCGGCCCGAATGAGATCGACTTCGACTTCCTCAGTGTCGGCGCCGGCGTAGATGCCGCGGATCACGGTTTTGACGTTCCAGGCGTCGAACTTCCGGAGGTAACGGGCGATCAGATCGTAGAGTCGCCCCTCGCTCCAGTCGAGGATCTCCTCGAACTGCTTCGCGAGGTTTCGGTTCAACGTGTACTCGATCAGGTCGACGCCACTGTGGCGACTACCGAGCGCGTTGATCTCCGATTCGTAGGTCGATTCCTCCATAAAGCGGGCGATCTCCGCGGGGCTCATCCTCGTGAGCTTGCGGTACTCCTCGTCGCTATACAACATGCCGCGGCGGGCGCGAACCCTCGCCACGACGTACTCCGGGTTCGAGCTGCCGACGGCACTCATTGGTCGAACAGTCGCTCCGAGAGGTTCTTGAGCTCGTCGTCCCAGACGGCCTCCAGGACGGAGTCAAAGGTGTTGTTCACGCGAACGCGGGAGGTCTCGCTCTCGCCGACGACCCCGCCGAGACAGTCGACGTCCTCGCCGACCGTGGCGTTGCGATCGTCGACGAGGTCCGCAAGGAGGTCGGCGTCAGCCGACCGGGTGGAGACGACGACATCAGCATCATCGTCGAATTCCACGAGAGTCGCATCGAGGAGCGTCTCGGTCAGCTCGCGGCGGCGATCGTCCTCAAGCGAGGCGATCTCCTCTTCGACGCGGTCGCGGACCTCCTCGAGGATGTCGCGGCGAGCGGCGAGTCGCTCCTGTTTAGCCTCGAGTTTGGCCGACGAGAGCGCCTGCTCGCGCTCCCGTTCGATCTCGCGTTCGGCCTTCTCCAGCCGCTGTTCGCGGATGCGCTCGGCGTCGGCTTCGGCCTCGGAGAGGATCTCCTCGGCTTCCGCGTCGGCCGTCTCGCGGATCTCCTCCGCACGCGCGCGGGCCTCGTCTCGTATGTCCTCAACGACGGTATCCAGACTCATTGGTCAAAAGGGGGAGTGGTTACCCGACGATGAAGACGACGACCAGTGCCAGAATGACGATCGTCTCGGGGAGGACCGTAAGGATCAGTCCGTTGACGAAGAGGTCCTCATCCTCGGCCATCGCGCCGACGGCCGCGGAACCGATACCACGTTCCGCATAGCCGGCACCGAGCGCGGCGAGACCGACGGCGAGCGCGGCGGCGGCCGCCGGATCCGTGAGTGTGCCTTGCTGCAGTACGACGTTCCCGAGTTCGCTGGTTGCTTCAAACATTGGTAGTAGTTGCGGTTGCTCGTCTCCGAACAGTTCGTATTCCCCCTACTGGAGACATAAAGCTTCCCAAAACAGTCGACGGAAACCGGGGAGAGAACGCTTCAAAACGGTGATTGGGAGATATCCACATACCCGGATCGATCGTCGATTGCGCCCGGAGTCTTATAAATAACTGCCGGAGTACCGCCGTCACTCGCTGGCGGTGTACTCGCGATCGTACCCGAACGGGGTGTACGGCTTGCCGCCACCCTCGTAGAATTTGCCGAAGAACTCGACGTACTCGAGACGCACACCCTGAATGCCGGCGGCGGTAATGCCGAGCAGAAGCACGACGATGTGGCCGACGATGGCAACGAGAACGCCGGCAACGAGGCCGACGGCCGTCATGTCCGGACTCGTCGTCATTCCGCCAAAGACGAGGTCGTACGACTCGGGGTGGCCACGCACGTACTCGAGGTGCTCGGGCGTGAAGATGTAGTGGAACCCGCCGTCCTCGCCGACGTATGCGCCGAACGCAAGCAGGTTGACCGCGACGGCCATCCCGGCTTTCGCCAGCAGCACGGCCATCAGTCGGGCATAGGAGACGACGTTAACGATCGGCGAGAGGACCTCGACGAGTTCCGTCGGCTCGCCGATCCCGAGGAGGACCGCGCCCACGAGCGCCGCGGCCAGCCCGACGAATCCGACCGTCTGGGGGAGCCCCGCGAAGGGGATCCCAGTGACGACCGTTATCGACTCGAAGAGGAATCCGGGCTTCATTCCCTCGACGTGCGTCGAGAAGATCCAGGCCCAGATCCCGTTAAGCAGCAGCAGCCAGGAGCCGGCCTCGTAGACGGCGTGTTTGAGGCCGTGTCGCTGGCTCGTCCCAACGAATGCAAGCAGGTAGCCGACGTTGAGATGAAGCACGCCGAAGAGGACGCTGAACACGAGCCACGCAAGCGCGAACTCGGAAGCGCCCGGCGCGACGCCCTTCGAGAATGGCGTCGAGATCATGTGCTGGCCGAACAGGTCGCCACCGAACATGATGCCGAAAAGCACCGTCCAGAGACCGGCCCAGATCGCGATTGCACCCATGTCCTCGAGCGCGTCATCGAACTTCCAGTAGAGGGCGGCACCGATAGCGGCGTACAACACGCCGTATCCGACGTCGCCGATCATGAACCCGAACATCATGGGGAAGGTCAAAAAGACCAGAAGCGTCGGGTCGAACTCCATGTACTTCGGTCGACCGTAGCCCCGAACGAGGACTTCGAAGGGATTCGCGAGGAACCCGTTGTCCTGAACGACCGGGGGCTTGTCGTCGCTTACCTCGTGACCGCCGTCGGTAGCCGCTTCGTGGCCGTCGGCGTCATGAACGGCCTCGTTGTGGTGGCCGTCGGGAGTGAACTCCGCGCGCTCGAGTTCCTCGACGTCGGCGTGATCACCGACCGCGTCATCGAGGGCGGCCGCGAAGTCATCGTACGTCGGTGTCGGGATCCAGCCTTCGGCGACGAAGGCGTTGTCCGTCGTCGCGAACGACAGCGGCGCCTGCTTCTTTTCGGCCTCGATGGTGAGCTGTTCTTCGGCGCGCAACAGGAACCCGGCGGCGTCCTGCTTGACCGACTCGATCTCCGCTTCGACGTCCGCGAGTTCGGTCTCGAATTCGTCCCGCTCCGTCTCGAGTTCGCTCACGTAGTCCGCGGGGCTGGCGTCGGCGTCGGGGACCTCCAGAATGGCGATGTCGACGCCGACGAGAGCATCCTGTAACACGCCCTCCTCGGCATCCTCCTCCGGATACGCGAACGCCGCGACGACGCCGTTTCCGGAGAAGACCTCAAAGGCACGAACGTCCTCGGCAGTCGCGAGCGCATCCTCGACGGCGTCGGCCTTCGCTTCCCCCACGACGACTTCGAGTGAGTCGTATCCACGGAGAAGGTCGAGTTCGATCCCGAGTTCGGCGAACGGCTCCATCCGGTCGATCTCATCGTCGATCTCACGAACCCGATCGCGAAGCTCGTCACGCTCGTCGGTCAGCTCGTTGACGCGCTCGCGGACGGTCTCGAGTTCCGCCTGGAGTTCCGCGTCGTCGAGGACGCCCGTCGGCCCGGCGTCGCCGGGCTCGACCTCGAGGATGCTCCCGAGGGACCGAACGGTGACGAGCCGCTCGTTGACGTCCGCTGCACCCTCAAGCGACGATCCGGGCTCGAAGCCCTCGAAATCGTCCTCGTAGTCGGTGACGTGCAGCGAGTGGTGATCGTAGGCCGTCTCGATGACCTCGTCGATGACGCGTTTTGAACCCGTCACCGACACCTTGCTCATCCGCTCAGGCCTGAGCATTCACCGCCTCCTCGAACCGATCGATGGCGTATTCGACCGCCTCGTCGATGCGGTCCCGTGCCTCGGATTCGAGCGCTTCGCGGTCGGCACGCCCCTCGGCAATTATCTCTTCGCGCCGGGACTCGATCTCCTCGCGGGCGGCCTCGATCCGTTCCGTGGCTTCCTCCTCGGCCTCCTCCTCGGCCGTGGAGCGGATCTCTTCCGCACGCGTACGAGCCTCAGCGATGGTCTCCTCGGCGTCGGATTCCGCCTCGGCGACGATATCGTCCGCCTCGCGTTCGGCCTCCGTCACTCGTTCGAGCACCTCTGGTCTCGGCATACTCACTAATCGTTGGAGAATCCCACAGCGACGTATAAGGTGTTTGCGAAAGTCGACGGAACCGTTCGCGACGATCACGTCGATCGACGTCCGGGAGCGGAGAATTCGCCCCACTCTCGGGCCGGAGCCGTTCATCCTGGTCGGTCGGTGTCGGATTCTCGCGTAGATTTAAGTGGTCGGTGACGGTCCAACGACGTATGACAACGGTATATGCGGTCGCCTCGGCGAAGGGCGGCGTCGGGAAGACGACGACGACGGCGGCGGTTTCGACTCATCTCGCCGACGCGGGCGAGGACGTCGTGGTCATCGATGCCGACATCGGGATGGCGAACCTCGCCGGCGCCCTCGGGATCAACGCCGGCGAAACCACGATCCACGACGTCCTCGCCGGACGCGCCGAGCCGGAGGAAGCAGTTCATCCCGGCCCGAAGGGGATGCGGGTCCTGCCGGGCGAGACGGATCTCGACGCTTACGCGGAGGCGGATCCGGACGGCCTCCAGGATGTCATCGAGGCCTTCGATGATACGGACTACCTACTCGTCGACGCCGGCGCCGGACTCTCACACGACTCCGCGCTACCGCTTGGGATCGCAGACGAGACGCTACTCGTGTCGACCCCGGACCGGGAGGCACTCCGGGATACACGAAAGACCGGCGATCTGGCGGAACGGCTCGGGGGATCGGTCGCCGGGGCGGCGATCACCCGCGTCGATCCCGATGACCCGCCGGAGAACGACGGACCGATCGCGGAGCAAATCAGCGAGTCGATCCTCGGACGGATCCCGGAGGACGACGCCGTCCCGGCTGCCGTCAAGGCCGACAAACCGCTTTGCACGTTCGCCCCGACCGCACCGGCGACGCGGGCGTATCGTTCGCTGACGACCGAACTCACCGGCGTCGAGGTTCCGAAGCCGGATCCCGAAGCGCTCGAAACCGACGCGGAGGAGGATGAGGGGGAATCGGACGTGGCCGCGGCCGAGATAGGGGGAGACGCCGAAAACGAGGAACCCGGAGACGATACCGAGGGGGACGGCGGAGACGGAGAGGCGGAGACGGAACAGGAAGCCGGAATAGAGGAGAACACGGGGTCGATGACGGCACCGATTGCGGAGGCCGAACCGATGGGGAGCGACGGATCGACGGACGACCTCGACGGATCGGACGGCGCAGAGACACCGAGCGGCATCGACAAGTCCGATGATTCCGAAAAGACCGGTACGCCGGACGAGGAGCCGGAAAGCGTTCCGTTCCGAACGAATAGTTCGGAAGGCGACGAGGGAACGAACGATCCGGATCGGCGGGCACAATCGACTGGAGGGATAGAGGAGGCGGAAGAAATAGGGGAAGAAGAGAGATCGAACGCATCGGAGACGACGAATGACGGGTCTGAGAACGGAGAGGAACCGAAAGCGACGAGCGAGAACGAGAGGGGCAAATCTGAGAGTGATGAGAAGCCGAGAGCGGAGCCCGAGAGGGACGACGCGGAGAACGAAGGGGACGACGCGGAGAACGGCAAGACCGAACGAAAGGGTTTCTTCAGCCGACTGCTCGGTCGCTGACGCGTTGCCGATCGTCCAAGGCGAGTCTGGTGCAGACGAAAATCGGGAATTCGACGAATCGGTCGATCCGATCGGTCACATCGACTCGGGTGGTTCGACTCCGAGAACCGAAAGCGCGTTCGCAACAGTATGTTTCGACGCACACACGAGCGCGAGCCGGGCGTCACGTAGCTCGTCGGTCTCCGCCGTGAGCACGGGACACTCCCGGTAAAAGGAGTTGTAGGCGTCCGCGATCTTCCGGGTGTAGGTGGCGACGATGTGGGGCTTCAGCTCCGACGCTGCGTCCTCGATCACGGCAGGGAAGCGGGCGATCTCTCCGAGAAGATCGCGAGCCTCGGCCGTCTCGAGGACGTTCGCGTCGATCGCGCTCGCGTCCGCCGCACCCGCACTCGTTGCGTCCGCCCCGGGGATCGGGATGTCGGCAGCCGCCGCCTCCTCGAGGATACCGCAACATCGAGCGTGAACGTACTGAATGTAGGGAGCCGACTGCGCCTCGAAATCGAGCGCGCGGTCCCACTCGAAGGTGATCGCCTTTGCGGGCTGTTTGGAGACGACGTCATACCGCACCGCGCCGATACCGACCTGGTGGGCGATGCGCTCGACGTCCGCCTCGGTGAGCTCGTCGTCGCGGATGCGGTCGTCAAGCCGGGTCTCGACTTCCTCGCGGGCGCGATCGATCGCTTCGTCGAGGAGATCGTCGAGCATCACGCCGGTGCCGCGCCGCGTCGACATCTTGCCCTCGGGTAGGTTCACGTACGAGTAAATGACGTTCTCGAGTCGAGAGACGTCGTTGTCGAGGATCTCCAGAGTGGCGTTGAGCTGGTCGGCCTGCAGTTTGTGGTCCTCGCCGAGGACGGTGACCGCGCGGTCGTACTCCTCGAGTTTCCACTCGTGGTGAGCCAGATCGCGAGTGGTGTACAGTGAGGTCCCGTCCGAGCGGAGGAACACGAGGTTCTTGTCGATTCCCCACTCGTCCAGTTCCAGTTGCCAGGCGTCCTCCTCGTAGACGGCGTGATCGTCCGCCTGAAGTCGGTCCGCGATCGCATCGGTCGAGCCGTCGCGCATGAACCGCGTCTCCTTGACGAACTCGTCGAAGTCCGCCGGCAGACGCGCAAGACACTCCTGCATCCCGGAGAGGACCTGGTCCACGACCGTTTGGACGCGCTCGTAGGTCTCCTCGTTGCCTGCCTCGAGACCCTGCAGGATCGACTGGATTTCGTCTTCGGCCGCCTCGACGTCCTCGGGGTCGGCCTCCTCAAGGTAGCTGTTGCCCTTGCGGTAATAGCGCACGAGGTCGTACTCGATGCGGTTGCGAGCGGGCGGGTCCTCGAGATCGGTTTCATCGAAGGTCTCGTAGGCCCAGGTGAACACGGCCATCTGGCGGCCCGCGTCGTTGACGTAGTAGTGACGATCGACGTCGTAACCGGCCATATCGAGGACGTTCGCGACGGCATCGCCGATGATGGGATTTCGAGCGCGTCCGACGTGGATCGGGCCCGTTGGATTCGCGCTCGTGTGTTCGACGACGACGGACGTGTCGCGGTCCTCGAGAGCGCCGTAATCCTCATCGATCCCTGAAGCGAGAGTGTCGTCCAGATACGCTTCCGTCGTCTCGAAGTTAAGATACGGACCGGCGACCGTCACGTCGGAGAGATACTCGAAGTCGGCGTCGTCGATCACCGCTGCAACGGCCTCGGCGATCTCCGCCGCCACCTGCGGCGGGGCGGCGCCGAGTTCGCCCGCGAGTCGAAAGGACGCGCTGGAGGCCAGGATCGCGTCCATCTCCTCGGGCGGTTCCTCGATGCCGAGATCGTCGGTCGGGAGATCGAGGTTCGCCAGCGCGTCGGCGAGCGCGGTCTCGACCTCCGACCGGAACTGTCGGAACATGCCCGCCCGTTCAAGGGCCGTCTAAAAGGCCCTTGCGAAGCGGCGCGTCGGACGATGGAGACGTCGCGACCGACGCGTCTTTGTACCGCGGGATGCTGTTCGAATACGACGCGAGGCTGATTTGAACGGGGGTCCAGAACGGATCGAATCAGGTCGAGATGGTCGCCTGAATCACGTTCGATGTCGTTCCAATTTTGAGATCTGTTCCGCATTCGTTATACTTTTATCAGGACGGAACGAATCCGATCGTGTATGCCAGAGACGGCAACGGCGACGATGGGGACGGGGCCGGACGAGATCGCGGCGCTCAAAGCGGTCGCGCTCGCCGGCGGGCTCCAGGAGACGAAAGTGTCGTGTGCGGCTCTCGGTGAGGACCTCGACGCGTCGGCACAGACCGCCTCCAGACGGCTCCAGCGTCTCGAAGAGGCCGGTCTGATCGACCGCGATGTCGTCGGTGACGGCCAGTGGGTATCGGTCACCGAGGCCGGCGAATCGAGGCTTCGTGGCGAGTACGCGGACTATCGACGTCTCTTCGAGAACGAGACCGATCTCACGCTGGAGGGCGTCATCACGAGCGGGATGGGCGAGGGACGCCACTACATCACGCTGGAGGGGTACATGGAACAGTTCCGAACTCGGCTCGGGTACGAGCCCTTCCCCGGAACGCTCAACATCGAACTCGACGAGACGAGCGTTCGAAAGCGCGGCGAGCTCGTCGGTATCGAGGCGATCGACATCGACGAGTGGGCGGACGAGGACCGAACCTACGGTGCTGCGACCTGTTACGGCGTCAGGGTCATCGCCGATCCGGGCACGGCGGAAGAACACGAGTACGAGGGCGCACACGTGATCGTCCCGGATCGAACCCACCACGACGACTCGCAACTCGAGGTCATCGCGCCCGAGAAGCTCCGGGATGCGCTCGGCCTCGTTGACGACGAAACGGTACGCCTCCACGTCGAGCCGACGAGCCGTGCGGATCGTCGAGCTCCGGAGGCCGATCGCTGATGCGTGCGAACCCGAACACGGACGTCGAGTCGGTTCTCGACGCCTTCCGAGCCGGCGATCCGGTGTGTGTCCACGACTTCGCCGATCGGGAGGGCGAAACCGACATCATCTACCCCGCATCCGCGGTCACCCCGGCAGCCGTCTCGCAAATGCGAAATGACGCCGGGGGACTCGTCTGCGTCGCGGTCGGCCATCAGGTGGCCGAAGCGTTCGATCTGCCGTTTCTGGCCGAGGCGCTCGACCATCCCGCGATCGACGACAATCCGGCCTACGACGATCGATCGTCGTTCTCGCTGCCGGTGAACCATCACGAGACGTTCACGGGGATCACGGACGTCGATCGCGCGCGGACGATCACCGAATTGGGCAACGCGGCAGCGGCCGTCAAGCGCGATCCGGATGCATACACCGCCGAGGATTTCGCATCCGAGTTCCACACACCCGGACACGTCCATCTCCTCCGGGGCGCCGCCGACGGATTACGCGACCGGACCGGCCACACGGAGTTTGCGCTCGCACTCGCCGAAGCGACCGGCACACCCCCCGCCGCCGTCGTCTGTGAGATGCTCGACGACGAGACCGGGGCAGCCCTGACACCCGCGGACGCGAAATCATACGCGGACCGGCAGGAGATTCCGTACGTTGAAGGCGAGACGCTCCTCGATGCCCTCATATAGCCGGGATTCGACCGCCCCTCGGGGCGACCATCTCGTCCGGACGCGAATTCCCCCTCATTTATCACCGACGACGACGACCGGGGACGTATGAGCTTCGAGGAGATGGACGTCGACACCATCTGGAAGAACGGCGAGTTCGTCGATTGGGAGGACGCGACGACCCACGTCCTCACCCACGCGCTCCACTACGGAACGGGCGTCTTCGAGGGCGTCCGATGTTACGATACCGAGAACGGGCCCGCGATCTTTCGGTGGGAAGAGCATCTCGATCGACTCTTCGATTCGGCAAAACTGTACGATCTGGAGATCGATCACTCGCGTGCGGAGCTGACCGAGGCGACCCTGGATCTGCTCCGACGTCAGGATCTCGAGAGCGGCTACATCCGACCGATCGCGTACTACGGATATCATTCGCTCGGCGTCTCGCCGAAGGACTGCCCGACGGACGTGGCGATCGCCGCCTGGCCGTGGGGGACCTACCTCGGCGAGGAGGCACTGAACGAGGGCGTCGACGTGATGGTCTCCTCCTGGCGCAAGCACGCATCCTCACAGATCCCGACGAACGTGAAGACGACGGGACTGTACGTCAACTCGATGCTCGCCGGCGAGGAGGCCCGTCGAAACGGCTACGTGGAGGCGATCGTCCTGAACAAGGAGGGCAACGTCGCGGAGGGTCCAGGCGAGAACATCTTTCTCGTCGACGACGGGGAGATATACACCACCGGACGCGCCCAGTCGATCCTGGAGGGGATCACCCGCGATACCGTCATCACGCTGGCGCGCGAGCGCGGCTACACGGTCCACGACGAGGCGGTGCTCTCCCGGGGACAACTGTACACCGCCGACGAGCTCTTTTTCACCGGCTCGGCCGCCGAAGTCACGCCGATCCGCTCGGTCGACGACACCCAGATCGGAGCCGGTACGCGCGGGCCGGTGACCGAGGAGATTCAGGACGCGTTCTTCGAACTCGTCGAGCGCCAGAGCGACGAGCACGACGACTGGTTCACCTACCTGGAGTGAGGCCGGGGCGCGGGGAGTTCACTCCGCGTCGACCCGATCGTCGCCCCGATCGACGGCCTCCGCGATCGTCTGCTCTTCGACGGGGATCTGGTGGGCGGACTCGGCGAATCCCGCCGAGAGGATCCTGGTCATCGCCTCCTCGACCGTCTCTTCAGTATCGGTGACGCGTTCGGGTTCGACCTCGATGACGTAGCCGGAGGTGATGTTCGGCGCCGTGGGCATGAACAACACGAGCCTGCCGTCGCGGGTCTTCTTGCCGGTCTTGAACGCGGTCATCCGGATCCCCTTCCAGGTCTCGAGGTGGACCGGTTTTTGTAGCTCGTCGGTCCCGGAGAGGGCAGTCTCGACGGCGAGTTTCGAGGCGTTGTAGACGACCCGAAGTGCCGGAATGTGGTTGATCGCGTCGTCGAGACGGGCCTCCATGAACCGTCCAAGCGTCGTTCGCATGAAGTATCCGACCGCGAGGACGAGCGTGGTGAACAGTGCGAGCGCGATGAGCACGCGATACAGGGGGAGGGCCGGCTCGACGAGCCACTCGGGTTCGAGAGTGTCGATGAGCGGGATCGCGACGATTTGTCGGTAGATCCACCCGACGACGAGCAGCAGCACGATGAGCGGCACGAGAACGATGAGTCCGCTTGCAAAGTCGCGTTTCCACGTGGACATCCGATGTAGGGACATGTGGTGGCCGCGCATATAAGGATACAGACCCGGCGAGGACCCCCGTGGCCCGGTTCGAGGCCGAATCCGACCGATCGAGTCGAAACACGTCGGCGCCCGAGCGTGAGAAACCACCGCAACCGACGTCTCACCCGCGACGAAGCGGTCGCGATCGACGGGACCATTCGATCGAGAGTTCGAACCGCCGGCCGATCACCGTTGGGAGATCGACCGGTGAGACATCACAGAAGCTAACACGGCCACCCGTCTCCGATCGGTATGATCGGATCACTCGTTGCGACGGCCCTGTGGGCCATGCTACCGGCGTACGTTCCGAACAACGTCGCGGTGCTGGCCGGCGGGGGACGACCGATCGACGGCGGTCGAACCTGGAACGGAAAGCGGGTGCTTGGCGACGGGAAGACCTGGCGAGGCACGGCGGCGGGAACGCTTGCCGGCGTTCTGCTCGCGGTCGGGCTGAACGCAGTCAATGGTTCCGTATCGGCGGCGATCGGCGTCGAGTTGCCGACCTTTCCGTACCATGCCGCGTTCGCGCTCGCGTTCGGCGCGATGTGTGGCGACATCGCGGCGTCGTTTCTCAAACGACGATCGGGCCGCGAGCGTGGAGCATCGTTTCCGGGACTTGATCAGCTTGATTTCGTCGTCGCCGCACTCGTCTTTACGCGCGTGATCGCCCCGGACTGGTTCGGCGAGTGGTTCACACTCGGAGTGATCGCGGTCGTACTCGTTATCACCCCCGTGTTACACGTGGGCACGAACGTGATCGCGTTCGCGATCGGCGTGAAAAACGAGCCCTGGTGAACTGCCTCGGGATCGACCCGGTGACAGCTGCCCCACCATTCGGTGAATCGCTTCGGGCGAGCTAGGGAGAGTACCTTTGTACTCGTCACGGAGAGCTGGCTAGCCGCGCTGGTCACCGGTCGGGAGTGGTGGCACGGGGTCATGCTGTTCGACTGCGTCGGGGTCGTCCCAGTTGTGGCGCTACTATTCGACGACGGATCGGACGTCCCGGGAGGTTTCTCCGGTGACGTCCCGGAACGGCCCTACGGCGAGACCCCGTACAGTTCGCCGTATTTCGACTCGACGTACTCCGTGAAGGCGGCCGCAGAGAGGGACTCGCCGGTCGCGAGCCGCACCAGTTCGTCGGTCTCGTAGCGTGCACCGTGTCGGTGAACGTTCTCGTGAAGCCACTCGTGGAGAGCGTCGAACTCGCCGTCGGCGATCCGCGCCTCGAGATCGGGCCCGTCCCGGTCGTCGATGTCGCGTTCGGCCGCCGCGAACAACTGGGCGGCCATGACGGAGCCGAGCGAGTAGGTCGGGAAGTATCCGAAGTTGCCGTGACTCCAGTGGACGTCCTGGAGACACCCCTCGGCGTCCGTCTCGGGGCGGATCCCCAGATACCGTTCGTACTTGTCGTTCCACACCTCCGGGACGTCCTCGACCGCGAGGTGGCCACGAACGAGGTCGCGTTCGATCTCGAAGCGGACGAGAATATGCAGGTGGTAGGTGAGTTCGTCGGCCTGGACGCGGATGAGGTTGTTCGGATGGACCTGGTTGACCGCCTCGTAGGCGTCCTCGACGGTCGCGTCCTCCGTGCCCGGGAAGAACTCCTGAAACGTCGGCAGGAACTGCTCCCAGAAGGCACGACTGCGTCCGACGTGGTTCTCCCAGAGCCGCGACTGGGACTCATGCACCGACAGATCGCGCGACTCGCCGAGCGGGGTGCCAAAGTGATTCTGCGGCAGCCCGAGAGTGTATCGCGCGTGGCCGAACTCGTGGATCGTGGATCCGACCGCTGAAAGCGGATCGGAGTCGTCGAAGCGGGTCGTAACCCGGCAGTCGAACTGGTTGCCCGCAGTGAACGGATGGGCGGAAATGTCGAGGCGACCGCGTTCGAAGTCGTATCCAAGCAGGTCGAGGGCCTCCCGCGCGAGTGTCTCCTGTTTGTCCTCCGGGAAGGACCCCTCGAAGGTGTTAACCGCGAGATCGGCCTCCGATCCCCGGATCGCATCGATCAGGGGAACGAGCGTTCCGCGGAGTTCCTCAAGGATCGTCTCCGCCTGTTCGATCGGGAGATATGGCTCGTATTCCTCGAAGAGCACCGTGTAGGGGTCGCGATCGGGATCGATGTGCTCGGCGTACTCGCGTTTGAGTTCGACGAGTCGTTCGAGATGGGGCGCAAACGACGCGAAGTCGTCCGCAGCCCTCGCCTGCTCCCAGACCGCGAGCGCCTCCGAGGAGGCCTCGGAGATCTCCTCGACGAGGTCGCGGGGCACCGAATCCGCGCGCTCGTACGTGCGTCGGATCTCACGGACGGCTGACGCCTGCTCGTCGGAGAGTCCCGCATTCGCGCTCGGTTCCGACCGCTCGTCGATCTCGTCGAGGAGGTCACCGGTCTTCTCGGCAGTGAGCAGGTCGTGTTCGAGCGAGGAGAGGGCGGAGAGCTGCTTCGAGCGAGCGGGCGTGCCCCCCTCAGGCATCATCACCTGTTGGTCCCACGAGAGCACGCCGGAGGCACTCGAGACGGCGCTCCACCGGCGGGAACGGTCGAGTAGCGCCTCGTAGGCGTCCTCGAGACTCCGATCGTGATCGGGGCGTTCGGACGGATCGGTTTCCATACCCGAGATACCACCGCCGGGCTAAAGAACGCCGCGCCTTGACCGTGGTCGGAATCGGCGACCGGCTGGGAGAGAAGCCTGCGATCGGGCGGGGTATCCCCCACGTTCGGTTCACTGCGTTAGGAACGATCGGCCTCGCGCTCACGGAGCACGTGTTCGGCGAACTCCCGTCCGGCGAGCGCGCGATAGATCCCGCGGCATCGATCGAGGACGTCGATCGAGACGCTTTCGGTTTCCGTGTGCGCCTCTCCGGGTTCGGCAGGACCACAGACCACACAGGCGGTCCCGGCGGACGCCAGCCAGCCCGCGTCGGTCGCATGTGGCTTGGTGACGCGTTCGGGAGTGCCGGCGTCCGGGTCTTGCTCGTGGACCGCGCGCGCGGCGGCGATCGCGGCGTCGGCGAACGACTCGTTCGAACACGCCATCGGCGGGAGGTCCCCGTCGACCCTCCATTCGACGCCGTCGATCGTTTCGACGCGCTCGAGTGGCGTGCGGTCGTTCGGAACGGTCCGCTCGTCGACCGTGACGGTACACCGGTCGGGAATCACGTTCATGGCCGTTCCGCCCTCGATCTCGGTGACGGTGATCGAGCCAGCAAGCCGCTTGCCGAGGACCGTCGCCCCGGGTGCAGGAAGGTCACGAACGACGTCGACGGCATCACAGGCACGGTAGACGGCGTTCTCGCCGGCGTCGATCTCGGAGGCGTGTGCGGACTCGCCCGACGCAACGATCGTCGAACCACGACGCCCTCGGTGGGCCACGGCGACGTCCGTGACGGCGGTCGTCGGCCGATCGTCGGGAGCCGAATAGCCGGTCGATCCCTCGGCGACCACGGCGAACTCGGGAGCGAATCCGCGGTCGATCGCGGCTCTGGCCCCGATACCGCCGTGTTCCTCCTCCACGAAGGACGCGAGGACGAGTTCGAGATCGTCGTGGATCTCGGCGTCGCGAAACGCGAACAGGCAGGCGGCCAGCGCGCCCTTCATATCCGCGACCCCTCGACCGTAGAGCCGCCCGTCGCGCTCCTCGATCACGTACTCGCCCGTGTCCGTCGTCTGTCGATCGGCCGGCGGAACGACGTCGTGGTGGCCGACGAGAGCGAGGGCGGTCGAGCCGCCAGGGTTTCGCCGCGCGATCACGTTGCCGTCCGGATCCCGTTCGACGGCCGCGTCCGTCTCGGATCGGAGCCACGATTCGACTGCATCGCCCGCGGCGGTCTCATCCTCGTGGCTCGCGATTCCGACCAACCGGCGTGTGAGATCGAGGAGTTCGCGATCGCTCATGCACGAAACTGGAAGCGCGATCGGGTAAAAGGGAGGGGCTCGATCGAGGATCGAGCACGGAACCGATCGCCGTCCTGTGATCGAGCGGGCTTCAGCTACGGTCGAGCGTACTTCCCCACGGGTGAACGTACTTCCCCCCAGTCGAACGCGCTTTGCCACCCCCCAGTCGAACGCACATCCCCACGGTCGAACACGCTTATACCGTTCCCGCCCGCAGATATTGTATGAACGTTGTACCGGACACCAGTTCGGTCATCGACGGCCGCGTGTCCGAGCGTGTTGAGGAGGGGTCCTACGAGGGAGCGACGGTCCTCGTACCCGAGGCGGTGGTCGGCGAACTGGAGGCGCAGGCCAACGACGGCCACGAGTCCGGCTGGGACGGCCTCTCGGAGCTCCAGCGGCTCGCCGAATTCGCCGACGAGGGAACGATCGAGCTGTCCTACGTGGGTCGGCGGCCGGGGGCCGCCGAGAGAGGGGCCGCAAGCGAGGGGGACGTCGACGCCATCATCCGCGACGTCGCAGACGAGCACGAGGCGACGCTTTTGACGAGCGACATCGTGCAATCGGAGGTCGCTCGGGCAAAGGGGATCACCGTCGAGTACGTCGAACCGGTGACCCGCGGCGTCGTCGAGGACCTTCCGATCGCGGAGTACTTCACCGAGGAGACGATGTCGGTCCACCTGAAGTCGGGGACGAAGCCGAAGGCCAAACGCGGAACCCTCGGCGAGATGCGCTATGTGATCATCGAGGAGGAGCAAACGAGCGACGAGCAGATGAACGAGTGGGCGACCGCGATCGTCAATCTCGCGCGCGGGTCGAACGAGGGGTTCGTCGAACTCTCCGACGAGGGCATGGACATCGTCCAGTACCGCAATTACCGGATCGCGGTCGCGAGGCCGCCGTTCGCCGACGGGATCGAGATCACGGCCGTTCGACCGATCGCGAAGACGACGCTCGACGATTACGAGTCGGCCGACGAATTGCGCGAGCGGTTCCTCGAACGAAAACGCGGCGTGCTCATCTCCGGATCGCCGGGAGCCGGCAAGTCGACGTTCGCGCAGGCAGTCGCGGAGTTCCTCAACGACAACGATTACGCGGTCAAGACGATGGAGAAGCCGCGAGATCTGCAGGTCGGCCCGGAGATCACCCAGTACGGCGCGCTCGGCGGTGACATGGCGAACACCGCCGACTCGTTGCTGCTGGTTCGGCCGGACTACACGATCTACGATGAGGTGCGCAAAACCGCCGACTTCGAGGTGTTCTCGGACATGCGAATGGCCGGCGTTGGAATGGTCGGCGTCGTTCACGCCTCACGGGCGATCGACGCGCTCCAGCGGCTCGTCGGCCGCGTCGAGCTCGGGATGATCCCGCAGATCGTCGATACGGTCATCTACATCGAGGCCGGCGAGGTTCACACCGTCTACAACGTCAACACGGAGGTGAAGGTCCCCGAAGGGCTCACCGCGGAGGACCTCGCGCGCCCCGTCATCCGGGTTAGCGACTTCGAGACCGGCCGGGCCGACTACGAGATATACACGTTCAACCGTCAGGTCGTGACGGTCCCGATCGGGGACGAGGACGGGGGGGCCGAAAGTGGCGTGTCACGGATCGCGAAAAAGGAGATCGAACGCGAGATCCGATCCGTCGCTCGGGGACACGTCGACGTGGAACTGCAGGGACGCGAGACGGCGATCGTCTACGTCGAGGAGGACGACATCTCCTACGTCATCGGGAAAGGTGGCGGCCGTATCTCCGAGATCGAAGACCGGCTGGGGATCAGTATCGACGTCCGGACCCACTCGGAGCGACCGAACCACTCCGGCGGGTCGGGTACCGCAGCCGGCGCAAGCAGTTCCGGACAGGCGGGGAGTGCGGAGCCGGAACCGGTCGGCGAGGGCGACCGCGGATCGGTCGTCGAACCCGAAATCACCTCCCGACACGTCGTCATTCCCGTCGAGGAGGGAGTCGGGGAAACCATCGAAGTACGGGCGGGCGACGAATATCTCTTCACTGCGACCGTTGGTCGTGGTGGCGAGATACAGGTGTCCCGCGGGTCCGCGATCGCGGAGGAACTGGAGGACGCGATCGATCGCAAACGACCGATCACGGTCGTTCCGGCTCGCGGATAGGTTCGACGACCCCACCTAGACGGAATCAACCGTCCATATCGGTTGAGAGGCGAACGACGTCGTATCCATATTCGACGATCGTCGTTACACAACCCGTCCAAACGACAACGCTTTTTTTCGGGTGGATGGAAGGCCTTGCATATGTCAAGCGAGCTAAAGAGGGGTTTGGAAGGCGTTCTCGTCGCCGAATCCGAGCTAAGCTACATCGATGGGAGCGTCGGAAAGCTCGTCTACCGTGGGTACACCATTGAGGACCTGGCACAGGAGGCAAGCTACGAGGAGGTGCTGTATCTGCTCTGGCACGGTGAGCTTCCGACCAGGGAGGAGCTCGCGGAGTTCGAAGCACGTCTCGCCGAGGAGCGTCGCGTCGACGACGACATACTCGAGACGATAGAGACCCTCGCCGCGGCCGATGAAGATCCGATGGCCGCGCTTCGAACCGCAGTATCGATGCTTTCGGCCTACGAGCCGGAGTCGGAGGCCGAACCGGACGACCTCGATGCGACGCTCCGGAAAGGTCGTCGAATCACGGCGAAGATCCCGACGATCCTCGCCGCATTCGATCGGTTCCGCCAGGGGAACGAGCCGATCGAGCCGGACGAGACGCTGGGCTACGCCGGTAACTTCCTGTACATGCTCACCGGCGTCGAACCCGACGCGGTCGCGGAGGAGACCTTCGATATGGCCTTGACGCTTCACGCCGACCACGGTCTCAACGCCTCGACGTTCACGGCGATGGTGATCGGCTCGACGATGGCCGACATCTACTCCGCGGTTACGGGCGGCATCGGCGCACTGTCGGGGCCACTTCACGGCGGCGCCAACGAGGACGTCATGCGGACGCTCCAGGAGATCGAGGACTCAAGCAAGGATCCCGTCGAATGGGCTCGGGACGCCCGAGAGGAAGGACGACGGATCCCCGGATTCGGCCACCGTGTCTACGAGGTCAAGGACCCACGTGCGACGATCCTCGAGGAGAAACTGCACGACCTGTCGGAATCGAACGGCGACGACACGTGGCTCGAGTACACGACCGCGATCGAGGGCTATCTCGAGGAGGAGGGACTCACCGAAAAGGGAATCGCGCCAAACGTCGATTTCTACTCCGGGTCCGTCTACGACCATCTCGGGATCCCGATGGACATGTTCACCCCCATCTTCGCGATGGCGCGTGCCGGGGGCTGGATCGCCCACGTGCTGGAGTACCAGGACGAGAATCGTCTGATTCGACCGCGCGCGCGCTACACGGGACCCGAGGACGCGGAGTTCGTCCCGATCGACGAGCGGTGACGCTCGGAACGTCGCGGCAAGGATCGCAGGGCGCTACAGGAACAGGCGGTAGTAATACGGACTGAAGAATCCCTCTATCAGCCCCGCGATGAAAAGCAGGAGTCCGACGCCGACGAGTACCCGAACGGCATGGACGAGGTCCGCAGCGAGCGCCTTTCTGGAGGCTCGTCCACGCCAGGTCCGCCAGCCGGACCGGCCGAGGTGGAGCCCGAGCGCGCCAGCGATGATCAGGGCTGGAAGCTCGAGGATCCCGTGGGGAACCACGAACGCGAGGAGTTCCGCGAAGTCCGCCTCAAGCCGGAAGTAGATCCCGAAGATGAACCCGTTGAACCAGAGTGCGGCCACCGCCGGGATCGCGAGGACGACGCCGGCGAGGGCCGTCCCGAGCGCGACCGTCCAGTTGTTCGCGAAGAACTCCAGTGCGGCGGTCGGTGGAACGTGTCCGGTAAGCCGGTCCGCGATCGACGTCGTCACGACGCCCGTGAGCGGTTCGGCGGCGACCCAACCGGTTGCGAATCCGATGACGGCGACGAATATCGCGATCGCGTGGAGCCCGGGCGTGGCCCGCGGGAACTCGAGCAGCTCCGACCATCCCCGCCGGAGGCCGTCGCGGACTGCGATCAAAAGCGAACGGTCAAGCGAGAGATCCCGATCGGGAGCCGAACCGACCGTGTCCGGCCGGATAGCCCCCCGCCAGCGGCCGAGGAGATCGGTTTTAAGCAGATCGAGGCCGGGTGCGAGCAGGAGCAGACTCACGAGTCCGACCACGCTTGGAGCCCCGAGGAACGAGGAGACGCCGGCGGCCGATGCCAACGCGAACAGCGCCGCGATGGCGATCGCATAATACCCGATCGCTTCCGCGGGATTCGATCGGATGAATCCCATCGCGCCGGCCACACCGTCGAGTGCGCCGACGTCGTCGACGATGACCGAGACGGGGGCAAACGTGAAGACCGCCCGAGCGCCGACCACGATGATCGTCCACGCGAGAAACGCCGCCAGTCCGATGACTGCGCCGAGGATCGGATGGATCGCGGCCGCGATCGCAACCGCGATGGCGGCGACGAGCGTCGCCGCGATCCAGACGGCCACCTCGATAACGGCGAGGGCAAGGATCGAAAACCAATGTGATCGAACGCCGCCGATCCCTGCACGGGTTCCCGGCTCCTCGCACAACCGCGCGAAACAGACCGCATACTGGCCCGCAGCGACCCCGGCGTGGAGGAGCACGGCGACCAGGATCGCGACGAGGAACGTGAGCAGGAGGAGCACGCCGACGACGGGATCGAAGAGTGGTTCGAGGAGGGTACCGATCTCAGTCGCCCAGCGGCCGAAGGCTTCCGGATCGGCCTCGGGGTCCGGCATCGCGGGCAGATCGCGTTCCGTGAGCGCGGTTCGAATCCGCGCGAGCCGGCCGGTAACCGAGAGATACGCGTAGATCGCGGCGAACCCGGCAAGGGAGACGGTCCTCGTGATGACGGGGATCGCGGCGGTGAGCACGTAGAACGGGAGGAGGTCGGCAGGACGTCGACGAAAGACGGCGGCTGCGTCCCGAAAGGCAGTTGACAGGTCCATATCGGAGGATACACGACTGGGTATATAAAACACGGCGGAGCAAACGACATCGAAATCGATCGGACGCCCGTCAGACGCCCTCGATCGGTCGCCGCAGTCCTGCGATTACACTTTCACTCCGCCAGCCGCACCTTTTTATGACCGGGACTGCTGGATTTAGATGCACGTCACACGCGTGCATTCCCCCTTTCCCCATTTTCCTTGAGCCCCAAGCAGCGCGTGTTCACAACCAAAAGGACTGAAAGCGAACGATATTCCGAGTGAAATGGGGTAGAAGGGAAGAGACTGAAGACGGAACGGGTGAGATCGGAGATGGCAATAGGGATACTGGGGACGAAGCTGGGAAGATCGGAGACGGAACGGCGGAACCAAAACGATTAGCGCCCGGGGCGAAGAGATACTGGTATGTTGTCGCTTGGGGACGTACGTGCCGCCAGAGAGCGGATAGATCCGGTGGTACGGCGGACGCCGCTCGAACGGTCGCGGACGTTCTCGGAGATGGCTGGCGCGGATGTCCACCTCAAACTGGAGACGTTCCAACGAACGGGCGCGTTCAAGATCCGCGGCGCGATGAACCGGATCGCAACGCTCTCGGCGGCCGAACAGGAGGCCGGCGTGGTCACGGCGAGTGCCGGCAACCACGCGCAGGGGGTGGCATTGGCGGCGACCCGCTCGGGCGTCGACTCGACCATCGTGATGCCCGAACACGCCCCGGTCTCGAAGGTGAAAGCCACCAGAGGATACGGCGGTCGGGTCGTTCTGGAGGGAGTCGACTACGAGGAGGCCCAGGCACACGCTCACGAGATCGAACGGCGCGAGGGACGGACCTACGTCCACGCGTTCGACGACGAGGCAGTGATGGCCGGCCAGGGAACGATCGGCCTCGAGATCGTCGAGGACTGCCCGGAGGTCGAGACGGTCGTGGTCCCGATCGGCGGCGGCGGACTCATTGCCGGCATCGCGACAGCGATCACGACGCAACTCGACGACGTTCGCGTCGTCGGCGTGCAGGCGGAAGGGGCCGACTCGGCCGCCCGATCGCTCGAACTCGGCCGCGTCGAGACGATAGACAGCGTGGACACGATCGCCGACGGGATCGCGACGCGGTCGGTCGGCGATCGGACCTTCGAGATACTCGAAAAGCGCGTCGACGAGGTGGTCACGGTCTCCGACCGGGAGATCGCTCACGCGCTCACGTTGCTTCTGGAGCGGTCGAAGACACTGGTCGAGGGTGCGGGCGCGGTGCCGCTTGCGGCGGTGCTCGCGGAGGCGTTCGAGTACGAGACGGACGAGACGATCGTGGCGGTGCTTAGTGGCGGAAACATCGACATGAACCGGCTGACGACCGTGATCATGCGCGGGCTCATCGAGATGGGACGGTATCTGAAGGTCAAGATGGTGCTCAAGGATCGTCCGGGCGAACTGGAGACGATCGCCCGCATCGTCGCCGATCACGGGGCAAACGTCTACGCGGTCCACCACGACCGAACCTCCCGAGACGTCGCCGTCAACGCGGCGGAACTGGAGGTCGAAATGGAGACGCACGACGATGACCACGCCGCAGAGATCGTTGCGAGCCTCGAGGAGCACGGCTACGAGGTCGAGATCCTCGCGTAAGGCGACGACGAGATCCGAATCGGCGATCGAAGCCATCGATCGTGTATTTAAGTGATCGCGCAACGGAGCGGGGTATATGAAGGAGATCATCGAGACGGACGCGGCGCCGGCGGCGGTCGGGGCCTACAGCCAGGCGACGGCAAACGGGGATCTCGTTTTCACCGCGGGACAGATACCGATGACGCCGGACGGCGAGTTGCTCGCGGATGCCGACATTGACGTCCAGACCGAGCGTGCCCTCGACAACCTCGTTGCCGTGCTGGCGGAAGCAGGGACAACCCCAAGCGACGTCTGCAAGGTGACCGTCTTCCTCGCGGACATCGACGACTTCGAGGAGATGAACCGGACGTACGCGGACTACTTCGACGAGGAGCCGCCGGCACGCTCGGCCGTCCAGGCGGGGGCGCTGCCGAAGGGCGTCGGGGTGGAGATCGAGGCGATCGCGGTTCGCGAATAGATGTCTGCGGGCGGCAAGACGCCATCGGACGGATCGGCATCCGAGGATCCACCGCAGAAGGATCTCGAGACCGACCGCCGCGCCATCGCGGCAACCCCCCGAGCCCGTGCCAAATCGGCCCTCCTCTGGGGGGCGATCGGGACGCTCACGTTTCTCGTCGGCCTGCAAGGATACCTGCTCGTCGGGGCAGGTGAACTCCCGATTAGCTACGCGTTCGCCGTCGTGATCGCCTGCGGCGTCGGCGGGATCGCTGCCGTGATCGTCTACCTGACGGAGCACCGCCTGGGGGCGAAAAGAAGGGTTTAACAGTCGCACCAAAGTAGGTTCTCGTGAGCCGGGATGGCCGAGTGGCAAGGCGCACGCCTGGAAAGCGTGTTCCCTCACGGGATCGAGGGTTCAAATCCCTCTCCCGGCGTCAACTCAAACCCTTACAATCCCACAGATAAGCCCGGATAGCGGAGCCTCTGTCAATTACTCTGGAGGTGTTGCGGCGTGAGCCGGTTCTGCGAGCGCTGTGGGACTCGGATGCGGACGGGAACGCCGAAACTCGGGACGATCCCGACGACCTATTGCCCGGACTGTGACGGGGGGAGGTTCGAATGACCGGACCGACGTCGGTCGTACCCCTCGATTTCCATTCGAATCGGGATTCGGGCTCAGCAAGTTGGGAACACGCGGATCCAACCGCGGCGCTGATCGAGCGCGTCGCGTGGAACCATTGGCGGGTCACGCTGCCGGGCTCCGAGAACACCTACGAGGTCCGCCTCGAGCATGACCACGGCGCGTTCGTCGGCAAATGTGAGGTTCTCGACGGCGACGATCGCAAGCAGTGCCCGGCACGCAAGTACAACAATCCTGACGAGCCGTGCGCCCACCTGTGTACGATTCGGAAGGCCGCGTTCGTCGAGATCTCCGACGTCCAAGGCGAGCCGGTCACCGTCTTCGAGACCGACGACGTCGCCGCGCAGGTAGTGCGCACTCCATGTCGAGATCGGGTAGTGTGCGGGATGGACGCTCCCTCATTAGTCAGTACCACCCGCCAGGGCCACCGGGAGGGTAATGGTAACGATACTGCCCCGGGGCTCGTTTTCGTCGAATGCCAGCGAGCCGCCTGAGCTCTCCACGATTATTTTCACGAGCCACAGCCCCAAGCCCGTGCCGTGATACAACGGTTCGATTTCGGCATCCTCCGTGATAATCTTCCGCTCCATTTCCGTAATCCCCGGCCCGTCATCGGCGATCCGGACGACCACAGCGTCGTCGCGGTCCTCGACGGTCACCTCGATCGATGGTTCTGTCTGATCAGAGTGACTGACGGCATTGGTCAGGAGTTCCGTTAGCGCACGATTGATCGACTTTATCGCCCGGACCTGCCGATCGGCGGCGCCCTCGACCGTGATATGGGCCTCCGGATACTGCTCTCGGGTAGCCGTGACAGTGGCGTCGATGACCGTCCCGAGATCGAGCGACTCGAGCGACTGCTCGTCCACAAGAACGTCCGTGATCTCGCGTTCCTTATCGACGGTCGTGAGGAGCTTTTCGCTTGTCTCGATGATTCTCTCGGCCATCTCCGCGCCATCGCCCTCGCTAGTTACCTGGATAGTCTCGGCATTGCCTTTGATGACGTTCATGTCGTTGTGGAGGTTGTGGCGGAGTACGCGATCCATGACCTTCAGTTGGGTTAGGCTCGTTTTCAGGTCCGCTTCGAGTGCTTTCCGGTCGCTAATGTCTGTCTGGATGGCGACGAAGCCGTCAATCTTATCGTCGGCCTTGATTGGCGAAATGGTCTGGTGAGCTACGTACTGTTCACCATTCTTCCGCTGGTCGATCACTTCCCCTTTCCAAACGTTGCCGTCCAACAACGTACTCCACATGTCTTCGTACAAGTCGTCAGACATTTCACCAGATTTCAGAATCCGTGGATGGCTGCCAACAGCCTCGTTGGCCGAATACCCCGTGATTGACTCGAACGCCGGGTTGACGTATTCGATGGTCCCGTCACGATCCGTGAAATACACGGCGTGACCGGCCGCGTCGGCCGCTTGTCGAAAGCGCTGGAGTTCGTGTTCCCGTCGCTTACGGTCGGTGATATCCCGGGCAATCCCGACGATTTGAGTAACCTCGTCATCAACGATGATTGGCGCGAGTTTCGTCTGCCAAATAATCCGGCCATCCGGCATCAAGAGTTCTTCCTCGTAGGTGATGGGTTCGCGGGCATTCACACAGCGTCGATAGTTCGCTTCGACTTCCGCGCCGGTCTTATCACCGAGCGCTTCCCGGGGTGTCTTTCCCCGAATATGCTTACTAAT